>CALLCY010000055.1:0-11819 GCA_938000015.1 uncultured Clostridia bacterium | reverse complement strand
GAGGAAGCCCGGGGCTGCTTTTGGCCATGCGTGTTTTTCATCATAAAACCAGGCATCGAAAATTTACCTGGGGTGTGCCGGCTATTTTGGTTGTGCAGGCAGCCGTTTTGGTGTGGATGGCCGTTCAGCGGAGCCGCCTGTGAAGCGGAAAGGCAAGGAGGGAAGCTGTTTGGGAAAGTGGATCAAGCGGGTGCTGGCCGTGCTGCTATTATGCGCCATGACGCTTTGCTATGCCCGATGGATCGAGCCGCGGTGGATACAGGTGAAAAAAGTGGAGCTCTCCCTTCCGGGTCTCACAGAGGAAATACGGGTGGTCTGCTTTGGGGATACCCATATGGGGCTGGAGTTCGGCCCGGAAGATCTGGAAAAATGGGTGGAAAAAATCAACCGGCAGGAGCCACAGGCCGTGGTGTTCCTGGGAGATCTGTTTGACAATTACAGCCAATATGAGGGCGATCCGGGAGAAGTGAGCCGGGCGTTGTCCCAGTTGCAGGCGCCATGCAAGCTGGCGGTGATGGGTAACCACGATGTGGGCGGCGGTGCCGAGCGGGTCTATGAGGACATCATGGAGAAAGCGGGCTTCCAGGTGCTGCGGAACCAAAGCGTGCAGCTGGGTTCGGTGAACTTCGTGGGAGCCGATGAGCTGTTGTTTTTCGTGCCCCAGGTGGAAGGGCTGGAGGAAGAAGGGAAATGCAACATCCTTCTGTCCCATGCCCCCGACTATGCCGATGAAACCCAGGGCTTTCAGCTGTCGGTGGCCGGTCATACCCACGGCGGCCAGGTGTGCCTGCCTTTTTACGGGGCACTGGTCAAGCCGCCGGGAGGAGAGCATTACACCGCTGGGCTGTATGAAGAAGGGGAGGAGCCTGTTTATGTCAACCGGGGGTTGGGCGTCACCTCTCTGCCCCTGCGGTTTTTCGCCCGGCCGGAGATCACCGTGCTGGAGCTTTCTCCCCAGGGAGAATAAAACCAGTGTTTACAGTTCGTTCAACATTTACCCTTTGTCATCGGGTACAATCGTCCTATCCAAAAGGAGGGAACGGGGATGAATGTAAAGAATTACCGTTATGATGGCAGTCAGGAACTGTCTTTGAAAAAAGCCCCCACCAGCGCCAAGGGCCTGGGACTCCAGCGACAGGAAATCGAAGAAAAGACCCGGAGCAATATGGAGAAGATCGCAAAGCTCCAGGATAAACTGTATGCCCAGGGGCAGGAAGGCATCGTCATTTTGCTTCAGGCTATGGACGCCGCCGGGAAGGACAGCGCCATCAAGCATGTGATGGGGGCCATCAATCCCCAGGGCATCACGGTGCACAGCTTCAAGCAGCCCAACAGCCAGGAACTGAGCCACGATTATCTGTGGCGGGCCGTGCGGCAGCTTCCCGCCCGGGGCAGCATGGCTATTTTCAACCGGTCTTATTATGAAGATGTGCTCATTGTACGGGTACATTCTTTGCACAAGGGTTATCAGATGGCCCAGCGGTGTCTGGATGACCCGGAGTTTTTCCAGAAGCGGTACCGGCAGATCCGGCATTTTGAAGAATACCTCTATGAGAATAGCTACCGGGTGGTGAAGGTCTTTCTCCATGTGTCCAAGGAGGAGCAGAAAGAGCGGTTCCTGGAGCGCATCGAGAGGAAAGAGAAGAATTGGAAATTTTCCCAAAGCGATGTAAAAGAACGGGCCTATTGGGAAGAATATCAAAAAGCCTATGAAAAGGCCATCAATCAGACGGCCACCCCTCACAGCCCCTGGTATGTGCTGCCAGCGGACAACAAATGGTACACACGGTATCTGTTGTCCCAGGCGGTGCTGGAAACGCTGAAGGACATCGACCCTCAGTATCCCGCCCCGCCGCCTGAGCAGGAAGAACAGTTGCAGCAGTGCCAGAAGATGCTGGAGGAAGAGTGCTAGGTTTCAAGCAAAAGGGAAGGACAGGAAGCAAAGAATGAAAAAAAGCCAATGGCAAAAAACTCTGCTGGCTTTGTGCACCGCCGGAATGATTCTGGCGGCGGGGTGCAGCCAGGAGAAACCGAAAAATCAGGAGAAGGACAAAGGAGAGAATACCATGAACAAGGCAACCATTACCATGGAAAACGGGGAAAAGATCCACATTCAACTGGACGAGGATCAGGCTCCCATCACAGTGGAAAACTTTGTGGAGCTGGTGCAGGACGGTTTTTATGACGGCCTGACCTTCCACCGCATCGAGCCGGGATTTGTCATCCAGGGCGGCGATCCTCAGGGCAATGGCACCGGCGGACCGGGACATACTATCAAGGGTGAGTTCAAGGCCAATGGGGTGAACAACACCATTTCCCATGAGCGGGGCGTCATTTCCATGGCCCGGGCCCAGGACTATGACAGCGCCGGAAGCCAGTTCTTCATCACCCTGGACGACGCCACCTTCCTGGATGGCCAGTATGCCGCCTTCGGAACCGTGGACGAGGAGAGCATGGAAGTGGTGGATGCCATTGTGGAGCAGTATCTCACAGATGGCAAAGCTCCTGTGATGGAAAGCATCGTAATGGACGACTAATTTTATATGGAATAGGAAACACCCCGGTGCAGTTTGCGTCGGGGTGTTCTGTTGTATTTCTGCAAGAAAGGTGATACAATAAAAAAAGAACATGATATAGTGAATTAGTGCGATGAAAGGAGAGGCGGAACATGAAACGGTATGTATTGTCCCGATGCGCCAAATGGCTGGGAATTTTCCTGCTGGCCGGCGGCGTGATTTTTTATATCCTCCAGTTGGCGCCCCCCGATCCCAGCCAGGTGGTTCTGGCAAAGCCTGTGATTTACCTCTATCCGGAAGCGCCCCAGGAGACCAGGGTGAATGTGGAATTGACAGCCGGTACATTCACCGTCACAGAGCCTTCTTTGCAGGATGGATGGCAGGTCACAGCCTATCCGGACGGCACCTTGGTGGACGAGGATGGCCGCACCTGGCCCTATCTGTTCTGGGAAGCCGATTCCCAAGGGGAGTTCCAGTTTGAAGAGGGCTTTGTGGTGCCTGGCCAGGATACCGGTGCCTTTTTGGAAAAGGCTCTGGCTGTTCTGGGGCTGAATGAAAAAGAACGCCAGGATTTTCTGGAATACTGGTTGCCTTTGATGGAGAAGAACCCCTATAACCAGATCGCCTTCCAACAGGAGGAATACACCAGCCTGGCCGCTCTGACCATCGACCCCGCCCCCGATACCTTGATCCGGGTGTTCATGGCATGGAAGGGCCTAGAGGAGCCGGTGGAGATGAAGGAGCAGGTATTGACTCCCGTTTCCCGGCAGGGCTATACCGCCGTGGAATGGGGCGGCACACAGGTGCAATAACAGAAAAAGAGAACTGGGACCATTGGCCTCAGTTCTCTTTTAAGACGGGAAAACAATACAAAATGCAATATGTAATTTTATTATTCCGCCATGTCTAATAAAATATCCCCTAGAGCATCGGCAAAGAGGGAAGCAGAGTAAAGGGCCTCATCCAGGGAGTTGCCGCTGGTACCCACCTCCAGAAGCATACTCCCCGGGGTCACATGCTGGTTGAAGCGGGCGGCACGAACATTGATGGGCCGCATGATGCCGGGATACAGGGCGTTCATTTGCTGCTGGATCTTTGCTGCAAATGCCAGATGATCCGGCCAATCGTCAAAGGTCAGACCGCCTCCATCGGTACCGGCCACCAGCATCAGCTGAGCCGCCTGCCGTCCGCCGATCTGAGCCACGGTTTTGTATTTCTTGCCGCTGGAGGTGATCATGGCGTCCCGATGCACATCAATGACAAACTTGATGGAGGGATTTTCAGCAATGGCCTGCTGGATCACATCCAGTGCTCGGTTATAGGCGCCGTTGTAGGAAGGGCTGTCACACAGCACAGTGGCATGGATGGTCTTGATTCCCTTTTGGTTTAAGATTTTTTCGATTTCGGTACCCACTCGCACCACATTGTAATTGGTGTCGGTGGTGCGGTCGGTGTCGGTGGGGGTGTACCAGTTGGCGGCATCGGGGGTATAGGCTTCGCTGCCGTGGGTGTGTACGATGAGCACCGCCGGTTCCTTCAGGGAAAAGGGAATGGAAACATTCTGATTCAGCAAATTTTCCATATTGATCTGGTAATCGGTTTCGTTTTTATAATAGACCGTACCTGCGCCAGGATAGGAGCCGTCATCCCCCTGGATCTGGATAGCGGCGATGTTGGCTTGGCTTTGTCTGGTCTGTCCTTGGGGCAGCACGGCCTCGCTCACCTCTTCCCCGGCGGAGACCGTTTCATCTTCTGCCTCGTCCTCTGGCAGGAGGGTGGCAGAAGGGGAATAATCCTCCACGGGCAAGTTGTTTTGGGCCGGGGAGAGGGAGGGGAACGATGCGGGCCAGGGGGATTCCTGGGCGAAAGCCCACAGCCCCACGGCGGCCAGCACAAGAGGCCACATCCCTTTTTTCCGTCGGGGCTTTTTCCGTCTGTTTCGGCTTCTGATTTTTCTGTAGTTCCTGTGCCCCAGCGCCATGAAAAACTTCCTCCATCCTGGTGTTGATGGAACCATTCTATGGCTCGGGTGGCTTTTTTATGCCTTGTCCTCAGCTGAGAAGGCTTTCGATGTCCTCCACAGACAGATGGGTATGCAGGGCCATGTCAATGGCATATCCCAGGATCTTGGCGCTTTTCACCATCAGGGCATCGATGTCCTTGGGGGTGACGATGAGGGAAGTGGGAGGCAGTTCCTCTTCCGGCGGTGCGTTGGGGCAAAGATCGGCGGCCAGGGTGCGTGCTTCCACCACCGTGGGAATGCCCAGGGCCAGCACCGGGGTGTGGAGGGTCTGTTCATCCAAAGGGAAACGGCCGGGGGCGATGCCGCCGCCGGGAGTGATGCCGGTATCGGAGAGCTGAATGGTGCGGCATAGCCGGGAGAGCTTGCGGGACACCAGCGAGTCGATGGCGATGATGGCGTCCGGGCGGATCTTTTCGCACAGCCCCAGCACCACTTCGCCGGTTTCCACGCCGGTGAGCCCCAGCACCCCAGGAGCAATGGCACTGACCCGGGCAAAGGAACGGAATACATCGGGCATGGTGTTTTTCAAATGCCGGGTGACGATAATCTTTTCGGTGCAAAGCGGCCCCAGAGCGTCAGCGGTGAGGTGGCGGTTGCCCAGCCCCACGATGAGCACGCTCTCCGGTTGGGAGGGCAGCAGGCGGCGCACCTGGCGGGCCAGAAGGGAGGAAGCGGCGGCGATGGTGTGATCCTCCCGCTCCCAGTTTTCTCCCAGCTGGAAAGTGATATAGCGGCCCTGGGGTTTGCCTATCTCCTGGGCCCCCTCCGGGGTGCGGATGTGCACCTCTGTCATGTGGATGCCGTCCTGCTCTTCTTCCTTCCAGTCCACTCCTGGCGGCTCCCGAAGAGTCTGCTCCTGATAGAGTTCCCGGGCCTCCAGGGCCAGGTCTGTGCGTCTCGATTCCATCGCTTTTCCTCCCATTTTTCTCTTAGTGTTTCCCGCAGAAAAGAAATATGCAAAAATTGTGTGAGAAACACTTGCATTTGCCGCCGCAAAATGATAGAATAAGCAATGCTATGAATATCTGAGGTAAGGAGGTCATGATTTTGCCGAATATTAAGTCCGCGAAGAAGCGCGTGCTGGTCAATAAGACAAAGAACGAGAGAAATCGCGCCGCGAAGACAGCGATGAAGACACAGTTGAAGAAGTTCGACAGTGCCATTCAGCAGGGCACCGGCATCCAGGAGGCGTATAAGGCCACCGTGGTTTGCCTGGACAAGGCTGTTGCCAAAGGTATTCTGCACAAGAATACTGCCGCGAGAAAAAAGAGCGCGCTGGCGAAGAAGGTCAACGCCGCCGCCAAATAAGCAGTGGGATTTCGACGATCTTCCAGGGCTGGGATTTGTTCCCGGCCCTTTTTGCTGTGTAAAAAATGAGAAGCGATTTCATTTATTTTCCTGTTGCCCTTTACAGTGGGGCGGGAGTGTGCTAACATAAAAATGAACAATCTGTAAATGTTCACCATTGCAAAGGGAAAATGAGGAGGATGATTGCTCGTGAAAAAAGGCATCGTATTGTCCGCGCTTCTTTTTTTACTGGTGCTGTGCACCGTTTCCATGGCGGCTCCGGCCGATGTGTCGCCTTTGGCAGGCACCTATGAGGGCTGGTATTACGCCAACCAGGGACAGACCGGCCTGACCCTCACCGTCAATGAAGACGGCACCGGTGTGTTTGAGTTTTACAATATGCCCGGCCGCAGCAATGCGGAGGATGGCTCCTATACCATCAAGGCCACTTTGGAGAACGGGAACTATGTGATCAAGGGGGACGAATGGATCGAAAAGCCCAGCACCTATGTGTTCGTCACCTTGAAAGGCACATTGAACAAAGATGTGTACACCGGTTTGGTGGATGGCAACAAAAACTGGGAGTTTGTGCTGAATAAAAACAACTCCAGCTACCAGGAAGTGGTGGACAGCGTCTATCAGAACCACAGCTACAAGGTGTTTGACGAAAGCATGACCTGGCAGCAGGCCAAGGAGAAATGCGAGTCTTTGGGCGGTCATTTGGTGACCATCACCTCTCAGGGGGAACAGAACTTTGTGTCCAAGCTGCTGACAAACGGCAGCAAGAAGCAGTACTGGATCGGCGCCACCACCACAGGCGGCACACCCCAGTGGGTCACAGGGGAAACATTCTCCTATTCCAACTGGGATGTGATTGAGCCCAACAGCCACACCCGTTCCGATGGAGAAAAGGAACAGTATGTGCATATCTACAATACTCCTAATCCGGCGGTGGGCGGCAGCAAGCGCTTTGCCTGGAACGATATGTATTATGACAACACCTATCCCGGCGAAGAGGACAACTTCTCTTTGCAGACCGTGGGATATGTGTGCGAGTGGGAGACTTGGTCGGATTCAGCAGACTGGTCCACTCCGGAGCTCCAGGAAGCGGCCGATGCCGGGCTCATCCCCGATGTGCTGGTGGGTAAGGATATGACAGCGCCGGTGACCCGGGGCGAATTTGCCGCCATTTCCGTCAATTTGTTTGAAGCCATGACCGGCGGTCGGGCTGTTATGTCCTCCCAGTGTCAGTTTGAGGACATCGCCGATAGCGAAAACAGAAACTACATTCTGAAAGCCTATAACATCGGCGCGGTACAGGGATACAGCGCCACCGAGTTTGCCCCCGATGAGCTGATTACCCGGGAGCAGCTGGCCACCATGCTGTGCCGGGTGTACAAAAGAGCACAGTGGCCTGACTGGACATTGGAAACCGATGCAGAGTACACCATCAACTATTCCGGTGTTCCCAAATACGCTGACGATGCCCAGATTTCCGATTATGCCAAGCCCAGCGTCTATTTCATGACCAAGTACAATGTGATCTCCGGCGTGGGCAATGGGATGTTTGCTCCCAAGAACACCAACTCCATGGAAGAGGCAGAGCACTATGCCAACGCCACAAGAGAACAGGCCATCGCCATGTCGCTGCGCAGTTTCAAGAATCTGAAGTAATCGAGCGATACAGAAAAAACACCGTTGGGATTTTTCCAACGGTGTTTTTTGGATATTTAAGAAAAAATTTTATTGTGCGAAATACCTTTTCGCCCTGTCTGGATCAATCTGCAAAAAGTCGCGACCTGTGCGTGACTTTTTGCACATATCAAGGGGCCAGTGTGGCAGATTGATCGCTAGAAGCGGTCAATCGGTTGCACGCAGCCCCTTGCAAGAACTCGAAAAAGCGGCTTTGCCACTTTTTCGACAGGCTCGCCGTTGGGATTTTCCCAACGGTGTTTTTCTTTAAATCAGCTTGTGTACCTCGATTTGGATACGCCCTTTTTTGGAAAGGCCGCCGATCTGGGCTAGAATAGCTTTGCCTTTACCACGCAGGGAGATGCGGGCCCCTTCGGATACAGGTTTGTCCCCTTTGAGTGCATCGGCCCCGTCCACCTGCACCAGCCCTCGGCGGATACTTTCCGCTGCCTCTCCCCTGGAGAGGGAAAAAGCCACGGTGAGCACCGCGTCCAGACGGAGGGAAGGCACGGTGTCCCGCAGGGTTTTGAACTGAAGGGGTGGAATGAGCAGGTTTTCCAGGGGCACCGGCTCCATGACGATGGAGGCGTGGCCTGCTTTTTCCAGGTTGTGGCGCACATAGTCTCCCATTTCCGCCGTCAGCAAAATGTCAGCGCTTTGGGGGGAGACCAGAATATCCCCCACCATTTCCCGCCGGATGCCCAACTCCATCAGGGAACCCAGGTAATCCCGGTGGTTTAACTCCACGCCGCCCCGAGGTCTGGCTCGCAGGGCACAGATGGGGTTGTCCTCCAAGGGAATATCATCCGGAGTTTCCATATAGTCAGGGAGGAACAGGGCCAGACGCCGCTCGGCCTGAGGATAGCCGCCATAGAGGAAAAAACCCCGGTTTCCCATCCGCTCCATGGCGGTGCGGCACAGATTCTGCTGGCGCAGATCGAGAAAAGAGGTGCAGGCCGGCTGGAAGTATTTTTCCGCCTGGCTCATTTTATCCCATAGCTGGCTGATGAGCAGCCGGTCCTCCGGCTGTTGGGCCAGAGACAGCAGCTCTTCCCGTTTGGCTGGCATAGGCCATCCCTCCTGTGTGTTTTGAAATATTCATCAGGGATTATAGCATACTCCTAGGGGAAAAAGCAAAAAAGCGCCCGAAGGCGCTTTTTGCAGTTACTCTAAAATCTGGATTCCGCAACCGATCAGATGAGGGCCGGTGTGCACGCCAAGGGTGCAGTCGATTTCCCCTTCATAATAATGAGTGGCGCAGCCGATCTCATCGTGGAGTTTGTTTTTCAGATATTCCAGATCCCCAGGGCAGCCGCCGTGAGCGGTGGCCAGGGTGTAGGGGGTGCCGTCGGTGGGGACCATGGCCCGGATGCGCTCAGCCATCTCGTCCATGGACCGATACCGGCCACGCACTTTGCTGATGCTGGCCAGCTGGCCGTCAGGAGCAAAGGAGATGATGGGCTTGATCTGGAGCATGGTACCGGCAATGCAGCTGATCTTGCCGATCCGGCCGCCTTTTTGCAGGTATTCCAGGGTATCCAGACTGAACATCACCTGGGTCTTTTCCCGCAGGCGGGGCACCAGAAGCAAAAGCTCTTCCCAGCTGGCGCCCTGGGCCAGGCGGTTGGTCACTTCCAGCGCCAGACAGCCTTCTCCCAGGCTGCCACTGTTTGAGTCAAACACCGCGCATTGGAGTCCTTCGTAATTTTCCGCCATCAGGCGCACCATATTATAAGTGCCGCTGAGACCGGCGGACAGGCAGATGGCAATGACCTTTTCAAAGCCCTGGGACTTGATTTCATCCAGCAGGGAAAGCAGCGTACCGCCGTCGGGCAGGGAGGTGGTGGGCAGAGCCTGGGGCATTCGCTGATAGATCTCCTGGGGAGTGATGTCCACTCCATCGGAATATTCCCTATCCGGGTAAATGATTTTCAGAGGCAACACAAAAATATCTCGTTCCCGAGCCAGGGCCGGAGAGATGTCGGCGCAGGAGTCGGTGAGCACCGCAATTTTTTGAGAATTCAAATGAGCACACGCCTTTCCAAAAGCCCAGAGGGCCGGTTGACGGAAGAATCCGCCGCAAGTATAATAAAACAGAAGAACATAACAGCGTTATGTGACATACTCATTATACAGACCGACGGCATTGTTGTCAATTCTTTTGAAAGGGAGGACCCTTGATGGAATATCGGGAGAAGCGGAAAGCCCAGGGCCATGAGACGGAACAAAAGATTTTGGAAACGGCCCGGCAGCTGATGCGGAAGAATGGTTATGACGCCGTGTCCATCCGGGACATCTGCAAGGAGGCGGGGGTGACCACCGGGGCCTTTTACCACCATTTCCGCTCCAAGGAGGAGATGTTGGAAAAAGGCGGCCAGCAGCTGGACCTTTACATCCGGCAGCAGCTGGAGACCCGGCCTTTTCACAGCAGTCTTTCCGCTTTGCGTATTATTTTCACCGCTTATGCAGAATATATGGAAGAGAACCAGGGTGAACTCACGGCCCGGTATTATCAGAACATGCTGGCCATCAGCGGGCAGAAGCCCTTTGACACCGGGCGGATCATCTATCAGATGGTGCTTCACTTCGTCATGGAGGCCCAGGAGAAGGAGATCCTGTCCCGGCAGTATGACGCCGAAACGGTCACCACCTTCTGTGTCCGTCATTTTCGGGGTATTGTCATCGACTGGGCTTTTCATAACTATTCTTTTTCCCTGATGCAAGCCATGGAAAAGGAATTCAAAATGGCCTATCAGCTGTTCAAATCCCCTCGGGCGCCGATGATATAAAAAAATTTACAAACAACTGGCTTCTTTCGTCCAAAAAACCATTGGAATCGTCAAGGAACTGTGATAATATAATCATGTTGATTTTATCATCTAGTTTTTAAAACTATTTATTATGTTTTGCGTGGCTGGAAAGGAGCCGAATATGGAAATGAGAATGGACAAGGCAAAAGAATATCTCCCTCATTATACTTTGGGAGAGGAGATATTCAATTCGGTGTCCCACGGGGTGGGGGTGGCCCTGGCCTGTGTGGGCTTTGGTATTTTGATCGTACTGTCGGCTTTGTATGGGGACGCCTGGGCGGTGAGCAGTTCCATCGTCTATTCCTTCTCCTTGTTTGCCCTGTACCTGGCTTCCACTCTCTATCACGCCTGCCCCAACCGGCGGGTGAAGGGTGTGTTACAGGTGCTGGATCATTGTTCTATTTTCCTGCTCATCGCCGGAACCTATACCCCCTATACGCTGATCACCCTGCGTGGGGCCTTGGGCTGGACCCTGTTCGGCGTGGTGTGGGGCGCGGCCATTGTGGGCGTGGTGCTCAACGCCATTGATGTGCAGAAATACAGCCGCATTTCCCTGGCGTGTTATGTGGCCATGGGCTGGGTGGTGGTGCTGGCCATCCGGCCGCTGATGGCTTCGCTGGCCTGGCGAGGACTGGTGCTGCTGGCTTTGGGCGGCGTATTTTACACTGTGGGCATCGTCTTTTATGTGATCCGCCGCAGCTATATGCATTCCATCTGGCATCTTTTCGTGCTGGCCGGCAGCGTTTGCCATTACCTGAGCATCCTGCTCTATGTGATCCCCACCACTTTCTGAGAAAAAATTTTTGCTAAGTCGGGAAAGGCGGTAAAAAGCCATGAAGAAAGAAATCAGAGGCAAGCAGATCATTCTGCGGGAACAAAAGGAAGAGGACGCACCGTTTTTTGCCCATTGGTTCAACCAGCCTCAGGTCATGTTTCAGTGCGGCTTTGAAAAACCCACGGACGAAGAAAAAGTAAAGCGGCAGATCACCGTCGATCACAGGTCCGAAGATTCCCTTTGGTTCACAATCACCGATGGGGAGGGGCGCATTGTGGGTGAGACCGGTCTGCTGCGGATGTTTCCGGCCTGGCATCAGACCGATCTGACCATCATCATCCCCGACCCGGAAATGCAGCGCAAGGGATATGGCACGGAAGCCATGGAGATCATGCTGGACCTGGCTTTTCATGAGTACAAAATGCACCGTGTTTCCATTGGGGTGGTGGCACTGAACACCAGTGCATTGAAATTTTATAAAAAGATGGGATTCCGGCAGGAAGGCGTTCTGGAAGAGGCTTATTATTATAAAGGTGCGTACAGCGATTTTGTGATGATGCGCATCCTCAGCCGGGAATGGAGATAACGGATCAAAGTGGCTGCGGCCGCTGAAGGGCGGCGCATCTCTCTTCTGAGGAAATCTTGGGAGAGGGGAGAAAATTGTAGGTTTGTCAATGATGTGTTACAGATGAGGAAAAGAGAGTAAGACCTGTTTA
>CALLCY010000054.1:0-7550 GCA_938000015.1 uncultured Clostridia bacterium | reverse complement strand
GACACCGCCCCTCCTTCGGGAGAGGCGGTTTTTTTTTTTTTCCCCTTGACATTTTGCTTCCTTCTGTTAGAATATTGCTTAAAATATTTTATTTAAAATTTTTTAACTAAAATATTTGAACCAATTTATGAAAAGAAATGAGGATTTTATCATGTTTGACAAAGTGAAAGAGATCATTGTGGATACCCTGGACTGCAACGCCGACGATGTGACCATGGAGGCCTCCCTCACCGAGACCCTGGGCGCCGACAGCCTGGACGCTGTGGAACTGCAGCTGGCCCTGGAAGATTCCCTGGGTGTTTCCATCCCCGATGACGCCCTCACCCAGATGAAGACGGTGGGCGATATCGTCAGCTACCTGGAAGCCAATCACTAAATCTCCCGGGAGGGAACACCCATGACCCAAGCTGAATTGTTCGCTCTCATGGACCGCTTTGATCAAAGCGGTCTTTGGGAGCTTTGTTACCGAACAGGGGAAGAAAAAATCATCCTGCGGAAGGGTCCGGCGGCTCCCCTGCCCCCGGCACCTCCGGCAGCGGCTCCTATGGCCCCGGTCGCTCCCGCTGTCCAAAACACCGCCTCTGCAGCCCCAGCCCCTGCTCCTGAGAAGGAGGGCAAGGAAGTCACCGCCCCGCTGGTGGGCACTTTTTATGTGGCTCCCGCCCCGGGCGAAGAACCCTTCGCCCCGGTGGGAAAACGGCTGCAAAAAGGCGATACCCTTTGCCTCATCGAGGCCATGAAAATGATCAACCAGGTCCCCGCTCCCTTCGACTGCGAAGTGCTGGAGGTTCTGGGAGAAAACGGCCAGCTGGTTTCCTTTGGCCAGACCCTGTTCCGCCTCAAGGAGTGCTGATATGTTCAAGCTTATTTTGATTTGCAACCGGGGAGAGATCGCCTTTCGCATCATCCGGGCCTGCCGGGAGATGGGCATCGAAACGGTGGCCGCCTATTCCCAGGCCGACGAAGGCAGCCTGCCCACTCAGCTGGCCACCCAGGCGGTGTGCGTGGGACCGGCCAAGGCTGCAGACAGCTATCTCAACCCCTGTGCCCTGCTCACCGCCGCCCAGCTCACCGGCTGTCAAGCCATCCACCCCGGCTACGGCTTTCTGTCAGAAAACGCCGAGTTTTCCGATCTGTGCCGAGACTGCGGCATTCAGTTCATCGGTCCTTCGGGCCATGTGATCCGCCAGATGGGCAACAAAGCTGCCGCCCGGCGGCTGGTCTCCCAGAAAGGCGTGCCGGTGGTGCCCGGCTCCCCCGGTCCGGTGGCCGATGTGGAGGAAGCCCGTCAGGCGGCAGAGAAGGCCGGCTACCCGGTGCTCATCAAAGCCAGCGCCGGAGGGGGCGGCCGGGGTATGCGCCGGGTGAACGCCCCGGAAGAGCTGGAAAGCGCTTTCCAGGCCGCCCAGGCCGAATCCATGGCCTGTTTCGGTTCCGATGAAATGTATGTGGAAAAGCTGATCCTCCATCCCCGGCACATCGAAGTGCAGATCCTGGCCGACTCCCAGGGTCATGTGATCCATCTGGGAGAGCGGGACTGCTCCATCCAGCGGAAAAACCAGAAGCTGATGGAGGAATCCCCCGCCCGTGGTCTGACCCCCGCTTTGCGGGAGCAAATGGGCCGGGACGCCGTGCTGGCAGCTCAAGCGGCAGGCTATGTGGGGGCCGGCACCATCGAGTTCGTTATGGACCAGGAAGGCCATTATTATTTCATCGAAATGAACACCCGTATCCAGGTGGAGCATCCGGTGACCGAAATGGTTACGGGGGTGGACCTGGTGCAGGAACAGATCCGCATTGCTGCCGGACTTCCCCTGTCCTATTCCCAGGAGGACATCCATCTGGAGGGCCACGCCATCGAATGCCGCATCAATGCGGAAGATTTCCGCCGTGGCTTCCTCCCCTGTCCGGGAAAAACGGAGTTTCTCCACCTGCCCGGCGGCCCTGGCGTGCGGGTGGACACCGCCCTTTATACCGGCTATGAACTGAGCCCCTATTATGACTCTCTGGCCGCCAAAGTCATTGTCCACGCCCCCACCCGGCTGGGAGCCATCCGGCGGATGCGCCGGGCCTTGGAAGAACTGGTGATCGAAGGCTATTCCACCACCGCCCCTCTGGCTCATCTGATCCTGTATCACCCCGACTACATCCGGGGCCGCTATGACACCGGCTTTCTGGAACAGAATCTTGATACCCTGCTCCAGTGGGAACCCTGTGGAGAGAAGGAGCTGTGATTGACCTATGACAAACTTTTTTTCTTCCCAGCGCCAACGGCTGTTTCAGCTGAAAGCCATGCGGGACAGCGCTGCCCCTCAAAACGCCAGCTCCCAGCCGGTGAATGAGTCCCAGCCCTTTGTCCAGTGCCCTGGCTGCGGCAGCGCCCTCACCCGGCGGCAGCTGGCTGAGACCATGTGGGTCTGCCCTTCCTGTGGCCATCATTTTCCCATGGATGCCTATTACCGTCTGAAAACCATTCTGGATGACCACAGCTTCCGGGAACTAGACCGGGATCTCACGGCCCGGGACCCTCTCCATTTTCCCGGCTATGGCAAAAAGCTGCTGAGCAAGCAGCAGAGCACCGGCCTGACCGAAGGCGTCGTCACCGCCAAAGGCCGCATCAGCGGCCATGGGGTCATTGTGGGCGTGATGGACAGCCGCTTCTTTATGGGCAGCATGGGTGTGGCTTTGGGAGAGAAAGTCGCCCGGGCTGCCGAAAAAGCCCAGAAGTATAAATTGCCCCTCATCCTCTTCACCGCCAGCGGAGGTGCCCGGATGCAGGAGGGCATTCTGTCTTTGATGCAGATGGCCAAGACCAGCGCCGCCATAGAGCGCTTCTCCCAGGCCGGCGGGCTTCTGATCGTCTGTCTCACTCACCCCACCACCGGAGGGGTCACCGCCAGCTTTGCCTCCCTGGGGGATATCACCCTGGCCGAGCCGGGGGCCCTCATCGGCTTTGCCGGGCCCCGGGTCATTCAGCAAACCATCGGCCAAAGCCTGCCCCAGGGATTTCAGCAGGCGGAATTTTTGCAGGAGCACGGCTTTGTGGATCAGGTGGTGCCCAGAGCCCAGATGCGCCCCACCCTCATCAGACTGCTTGACCTGCACCGGGGAAGGAGAAAACGATGAACTGTATGATGGAACAAACCGAGCGTCAGCTCCAGTCCCTCCGCGCCCAGATCGGTCAGCTGGGGGACGATGCCGCCAGCCAAATCCGCCGGGAGCAACTGCGGCGGGACATGAAGGAGCTGCTGGAAGCCTGTCGCACTCTTTCCCCTGCCGACAAGGTCTATCTGGCCCGGCACCCTTCCCGGCCTGGAACGGCCGACTACATCTCTGCTCTGTTCACTGATTTTTTTGAACAGCAGGGAGACCGTCTGTCCGCTGAGGACGGCAGCATCTATGGAGGCATTGCCCTGTTTCACGGAAAGCCGGTGACGGTGATGGGCCACCGGAAAGGAAAAGACCTGCAGGAAAACCTGCGATGCAATTTCGGTATGCCCAACCCGGAAGGCTACCGGAAAGCTCTGCGCCTGATGGAAGGAGCGGAAAAATTCCGCCGTCCCATCATCACCTTTATCGACACTCCGGGGGCCTATCCGGGTATGGCCGCCGAGGAAAAGGGCCAGGGCAGCGCCATTGCCCACTGTCTGGCCGCCATGAGCCGTCTGACCGTTCCCTTCATTGCGGTGGTCACCGGCGAAGGGGGCAGCGGCGGCGCTTTGGCCCTGGGCATGGGCAACAGTGTACTCATGCTGGAACACGCCATTTATTCGGTGCTCTCCCCCGAGGGCTTCGCCTCCATTCTGTGGAAGGATTCCTCCCGCAGCGGAGAGGCCGCCCAGGTAATGGGCCTGACCGCCCAGGATCTTCTGAACCTGGGTGTGATTGACAAGATCATCCCCGAGCCCTTGGGCGGTGCCCACCAAAACCCCAAGCAGATGTACCGCCGCCTGGATGCCGCTCTGACAGAGCAGCTGGAGCGTCTTTCCAAGATCAAAGACTTGCAGCGCCATCGGTTCGGCAAATACCGGGCCATGGGCAATGGATTTTTATATGATACCGGGAGGGACAGCCAATGACCGGACTTCAGATTTTAGGCACCGGCCGGAGCCTTCCCCGAAAGGTGCTCACAAACGAGGATATGCGCCAGTTTGTGGACACCAGTGACGAGTGGATCACAAGCCGCACCGGCATCCACACCCGGCATCTGTGCCAGGAGGAAACCTGTACCACCCTGGCTGCCCAGGCCGGACAAAAGGCCCTGGAAGCCGCGGGGCTTTCTCCCAGAGACATCGGCCTTTGCATTGTGGCCACCTTTACTCCCCAGTGGGCCACCCCTTCTGTGGCCTGCCTGGTGCAGAAGGAACTGGGACTTCCCTACGGCATCCCTTGTTTTGACTTAAACGCCGCCTGCAGCGGCTTTTTATACGCTTTGGACACCGCCCGGGCTTTGCTGACAGCCCACGAGACCAAATACGCTTTGGTCATCGGCGCCGAGCAGATCAGCCAGGTGCTGGATTTCTCCGACCGGAGCACCTGCGTGCTCTTCGGGGACGGGGCCGGTGCGGCTGTGGTCACTCTTTCCCCGGAGCATCCCTATGCCAGTCTGCTGGGCTCCGATGGGTCCCAGAGCTGCATCTGGGCAAAAGGCCCCGGCCCTGATCCCAGCCATCTTCAGATGGATGGCAAAGCGGTGTTCCGCTTCGCTGTGGACATTATTCCCCGGGCCGTCCATGGGCTTTTGGAGCAAACCGGACTTTCCCTTTCCCAGATCCACCATGTGGTGTGCCATCAGGCCAACAGCCGCATTCTGGATTACGCCGCCAAAAAACTTCAGGTCCCGGAAGGGCTTTTCTATCAGAACATCGGCCGCTATGGCAACACCAGTGCCGCCAGCATCCCCATCTGTCTGGACGAAATGGCCCGTGACGGGCTGCTCACTCCGGGCAAACGGGTGCTCTGCGTGGGCTTTGGCGCAGGGCTGACCTGGGGCGCCTGTCTCCTCACCTTTTAAACACAGAGAAAGGATCACACCATGAAACTCAACGCACTTCTGGGAACTGAGTTCCCCATCATCCAGGGCGGCATGGCCAACATCGCCACCGCTCCCTTTGCCGCCGCCGTCTCCAACGCCGGGGCCCTGGGGCTCATCGGCGCAGGCGGCATGGACGCCGACACTCTGCGCCAGCACATCCGCCAGTGCCGTGAGCTCACCGACAAGCCCTTCGGCGTCAACATCATGCTGATGAACCCCGCCGCCCCGGAAATGGCCCAGGTGGTGGTGGAAGAGCAGGTGCCCGTGGTGACCACCGGCGCCGGAAGCCCGGCTCCCTATATGGACGCCTGGAAAAAGGCGGGCATCAAGGTCATCCCGGTGGTGGCCGCTCCCCTGCTGGCCAAGCGCCTGGAAAGCTATGGCGCCGATGCCATCGTGGCTGAGGGTACCGAAAGCGGCGGCCATGTGGGTGAAATGACCACCATGGCCCTGGTTCCCCAGGTTGTGGACGCCGTAAACATCCCGGTGATCGCCGCCGGCGGCATTGCCGATGGCCGTCAGCTGCTAGCCGCCTTTGCTCTGGGGGCCTGCGGCGTGCAGGTGGGCACCTGCCTGCTGGCAAGCCAGGAATGCCCCATCCACCAAAATTATAAGGAAGCCGTGCTGGGAGCCAAGGGCAGCGATACCGTGGTCACCGGACGCATCGCCGGAACCCCGGTGCGCATCCTGAAAAACAAGATGGCCCGGGAATATGTCACCCAGGAAAAAGCAGGCGCTGACAAGATGGATCTGGAAAAATACACCCTGGGCAGCCTGCGCCGGGCAGTCTTTGAAGGCGACACCGACTATGGCAGCCTGATGGCCGGACAAGTGGTGGGTCAGCTTCATGAAATCCGTCCCCTGCGTCAGATTTTTGAAGAACTGATGGCAGGCTATAACCAGCAGCTCCAGGCTTTGATGGAGGAAACAAAATGAGTACCCTCACTCTTGCCGGACACACCCTTTCCCTCCCCATCGCCCAGGGCGGCATGGGAGTAGGGGTTTCTCTGGGGCGGCTGGCAGGCCATGGGGCCGCCTTGGGTGGACTGGGCACCATCAGCACCGCCGTCACCGGCTTTCAGGAGCCGGATTTTGAAACCGATCCCGATGGAGCCAATCTGCGGGCTCTGAAAAGCCATGTGCAGCAGGCCCTTTCCCTGGCCAAAGGGGCCGGGGTCGTGGCCATCAACGCCATGGTGGCTACCCGGCAATATGCCGACAGCATCCGCGCCTCGGTGGAAGCCGGTGTGCAGGCGGTGATCTCCGGCGCTGGCCTGCCCATGGATCTGCCCGGCATCGTTCCCGAGGAAAAAGTGGCCCTGGGGCCCATCGTCTCCTCCGGACGGGCTGCGTCCCTCATCTGCCGGGCCTGGGACAAACGGTTCCACCGTGCTCCCGATCTGGTGGTGGTGGAAGGCAGCCAGGCAGGAGGACATCTGGGTTTTTCCCATGAGCAAATGCGAGAGAACACCGCCCCCACTTTGGAAACCATCGTGAAGGAAGTGAGCGATGCCCTGGCTCCCTTCCGTGAAAAATACAAAAAAGCCATCCCGGTATTTGCCGCCGGAGGGGTATGGGGCCGGGAAAAGATGTCCAAATTGCGCCAGGCCGGAGCCGACGGCGTCCAGCTGGCCACCCCCTTTATCGCCACCGAGGAATGTGACGCCAGCCAGGGCTTCAAGGATGTGATTCTGGAAGCCCTGGACGAGGATGTGTGCATCATCCCCAGCCCAGTGGGAATGCCTGGCCGAGCGGTGCGCACGCCCCTGCTCCAGCGTCTGGAAAAGGAAAAACGACTGAAACCGGAAAAATGTATTTCCTGTCTCACCCCCTGCAATCCCAAAACCGCCCCCTACTGCATTTCCCGGGCGCTGATCCGGGCCGTGCAGGGTGACCGGGAAAACGGTCTGTTTTTCTGTGGCGGCAAGGTAGGGCAGATCAACAAAATGACCACTGTCCGTCAGTTGATGGAACAGCTGATGAGGGATTGGAGGAACGAAGAATGAACCTGGCTTTTTTATACGCCGGACAGGGCAGCCAGCACGCCGGAATGGGGCAGGATCTCTATGAGGCCTATCCCCTGTTCCGCCAGATCCTGGACGATGCGCCGGTGGATTTTGATTTAAAAAAACTGTGTTTTGAGGGGCCGGAGGACCAGTTGTCCCAAACCCGATATACTCAGCCCTGCATGGTGGCCTTTGCCGCCGGAATCACTGCCCTTTTGAAAGAACGGGGCATCGTTCCCCAGGCCGCCGCCGGACTGAGTCTGGGCGAATATTCCGCTCTCCAGGCCGCCGGGGTCTTTACTCCCCGTGAAGCCATCGCCCTGGCCGCTTTCCGTGGAAAGGCCATGGAAGAGGCCGCCCAGGGCATGGAAAGCGCCATGTATGCCGTGCTGAACCTGGACCGGAATACTCTGGAAGAAGTGTGCCAGAAAGCTTCCGAGAAAGGCCCGGTATATCTAGCCAACTACAACTGTCCCGGCCAGATCGTCATCGGCGGCAGCCGGGAAGGG
>CALLCY010000053.1:0-5337 GCA_938000015.1 uncultured Clostridia bacterium | reverse complement strand
AAACAGGTCTTACTCTCTTTTCCTCATCTGTAACACATCATTGACAAACCTACAAGGCGGCGAGCCGCCGCGGCCAGACTCTCCCCGGCGGAGTGCCAGCGTGACGCTGGACCCATACTCTCCCCGGTTGAGTGCGGTGGGTGGCTGTGTGCTCCGGCTCTGCCGGGAAGGGCCAGAGTGCATGAAAAGGCTCCCCATGGGGGAGCCTTTTCATGCTGAAAGCAAGTTCGGTTGCTCAGCGCGGGGCGGCGCAATATGGGAGTGGCGGCTCGCCACCGCGGGAGCGCAGTATGGCCGTCCGGACGCCGGACCGTCACGCTGCCTTGGAGGGGTGGGTGACGGAGAGACCGGCAAAGACGCAGCCATAGCAGCCAAGGGCGCAGAGCAAGGGCAGGATATTGAAGCCAGTGCCCTGGTAATCGTTGGCCTCCACATCCCGGTGGAGCACCTCATTGCCGTCCTCATCATAACGGATGGAGCCGTCCTTGTTATATACATTGGTGATATTGGTGATTTCATAGCTGCGCTTCTGGACCTGATTGTAAGAGGGAATGGAAATGGCCAGGCAAAAGGCGAACAGGGCAAAGACCCCCAGCAGAATCAGGGAAGAGCCCAGATTGCCCTCTTTGCTCCGGCGCTTGCGGATGAGCTGGCGCAGGAACAGGACAAACAGAAGCACAAGCAGAGGCACCGATACCAGAAGAAAGGCCCGGTAGCTATAAGAAAAGGCGGCAAAGACGATGGCCAGGGTGGCTGAACCCAGGAAAAACAGGGAAACCTTCTTCTTTGTTGCAAGCCGCCACGGGAGAAGCAGGGCGAACAGGATGGCCAGCACCGGCCAGACGATGCGGACCAGCCGAAGGAACCAGAACATCAGCCGAGGGGGAAGCACCATCAGCCGGACCGGGGGCAGGACCCGCACAGGATGAAGGCCCAGGGGGTCCTGGAAGCGGAACCTCAGCTCCAGAACGGCGAACAGAAAGAACAAAACGAACAGGATGAGATGAAGGGGGGAATACTGGGTGGTGGTAACGCCATTGGGAGAAGTGCGGGTGGCAGGACGCCCTAGCCCTTCCATAAGCCCCAGGGTCAGTATAATGCTGATCAAGCAGCCAATCAGAATACAAAATATATTCAAAAATGCATTCATGTGAAATCTCCTTTTTTGTTGGCCGGGTGATATGCACCCGGCCCATTCTGCGGCACTTGGCCAGGATTGCATCCAGGCCGCTTCCAGGGCTGGCCCGCCAGCCCTGGAGCACCCAGGTTTGCAGCGCATACAGCCTGAGAGAGTTTTGGGAGTGGCGGCTCGCCACTTATTTCTTTTTGCGCAGCACCAGGGCGATACCGGCGATGAGTAGGGCCACCACCAGCACCACCAGGACAGGGGAGACCCCGCCCAAAGAGGAAGAACTGCTGTTTTCTTCCGGTGCAGCGATTTCGGTTGTTTCAAATTCCATGGTTTTTTCTCCTTTCTTGCTGGCCGGGTGATATGCACCCGGCCTTCGTTCTGTTGCTCAGCGCGGGAGCGCAGTATGGATGCAGCGTCACGCTGCTCTTTGCCGGATCGTACACAACCGGCCTTAGTTTGATTGCTCAGCGCGGGAGCGCAGTATGACAGCCCAGGCACTGGGCCAGCGTCACGCTGCCATATGGATTATGTGGGGTCGTTTTCGTCCTTTTTCTCCGCCTGGGCTTTTTGCATAGCGGCCCGCCGGGCCTTTTCCTGCTCCCCGGCCGAGGGCAGCTTGGGTTTCGCCGGGGCCTTGGCTGCGGTTTTGGTCCCGGTTTTGGTCCCGGTTTTGGTCCCGGTCTTGGTTTCCGGAGCGGCGGCATTATTTCCCTGGGCGGCCGGGGCATTGCTCATGGACACCAGCATATAGATCAGGCAGCCATAGCAGCCCGCAGCGCCGATGAGGGGCAGGGGATTGAAGCCGGCGGACCGGACAGAGCGCCGGTCCCAGGAGGTTTTCAGCTCCTTGTTGCCGTCCTCGTCATAGCGGATGGAGCCGTCCTTGTTGTATTTATAGGTGATGTCGGTGATGTAGTTTTCCTGCTTCACCACCACATTGTATTGGTCGGCGGTGGCCCAGAAGGTCATGGCCATGACCACAAAAATCACGCCGCTCACCAGCAGGTTGGGCATGGGGCGCTTGGCCTTGGCCTGCTTGTACAGGCGGAAGATGGTAAAGATAAGCAGCAGGGGAATGAGGACGAAGGAGATCTGGAGAAAGATGGCATAGCCCCGGGCCAGGATGGTGATCAGCAGGGCCAGACCGGCGCCCGACCACAGCATCCGGTGCACCGGCTGCTTTTTGCTCAGCATCATCAGGATGGTGACAGCGAAAAAGACCAGCAGGCCCAGCACCAGCAGCCGAGTGATCATGAGCAGCGGGGCTATAAAGGGCATGGAATAGAGGAACTCTGCCATGGGGGCATAGACCGACATCAGCAGGATGCCCAGCAGCAGGGTGAGGAAAAAGATCATTCCGGCGTAGTACCAGCTTACCCACAGCAAGGGTTTGCCATCGGGTTGGGGCTTGGGCTGGCCGATGGCCAGAAGGAGGGCCCGGGCAAAGATGACGGCGGCCGAGCAGGCGAACACCGCCAGGAATGGTAGAAGCATCATGGACATAGAACAGTACCTCTCTTTCTTGGTTTTCTCTTTTTTTATCTTAGCATATCTGGGAAATGATAACAATATGCTGACAGCATAGCGGAGTGCCAGCGTGCCGCTGGACCCGTTCCTGTCTCCGGTGGGGATGCGCCCGGGGCCCCCGTGCTCCGGGTGTGATAAACCATCACCCGGGAAGGGCCTGGGTGCAATCCTGAGCGGCGTGGCGCCGCGGCCATGCTTTCTCTGCTTTTGCCCTTCTTCACACAACCGGCCTTAGCTCTACTGCCCAGCGCGGGAGCGCAATATGGCTGTCCGGACACCGGACCTTGCAATTTGGGGGAGAAGGTGGTATACTGTCTTTTGCGAAAAGAGAATAGGGAACAGATGTCTTCAGGGCAGGGTGAAATTCCCGATCGGCGGTAAAGTCCGCGAGCGCCTCTGGCGCAGGAACCGGTGCAACTCCGGTACCGACAGTACAGTCTGGATGGAAGAAGATGTGCGAGAATTTTTTGGCGGTGAAGGGGCCTTTAAGGCCTCTTTGCGTCCGCCTTTCACAGCACCCGGAGACAATGCCGTTTCCGGGTGCTTTTTTCGTCTAAAAATCTGTTCCGGAGGGAATCAACAATGGAAAAACGCAAGCTCGACACCAAAAAACTCACCGTACTGGCCATGCTGGCCGCCCTGTCGTTCATCGTCATGGTGGTGGGACGCATCCCTGTGGTGCTCTTCCTCAAGTATGACCCCAAAGATGTGGTCATCACCATCGCAGGCTTTATCTATGGGCCTATGAGCTCCTTCCTCATCTCCGCCGTGGTCTCGGTGGTGGAGATGTTCACCGTCAGCGATACCGGTCCCTGGGGCCTTTTGATGAATGTGCTTTCCACCTGCGCTTTCGCTTGCCCTGCTGCATACATCTATAAGAAGCGCCACGACCAGAAGGGTGCTATGCTGGGTCTGGGCATCGGCGTCGTCTTTATGGTGGTCATTATGCTGCTGTGGAACTACCTGATCACCCCTTATTATATGGGCTATCCCCGGGCTGCTGTGGCCGAGCTGCTCATCCCGGCCTTCCTGCCCTTTAACCTGCTGAAAGGCGGAATCAATGCCGCCGTTACCATGCTGCTGTATAAGCCGGTGGTCACCGCTCTGCGCCGGGCTGGATTGGTGCCGGCTTCCCAGAGCCAGAAGGCCCCGGGTAAAAATTGGGGCGCTTTGCTGGTGTCCCTGGTGGTGCTCATCACCTGCGTCCTCTTTGTGCTGGTGATGAAAGGCATCATTTGAGCAGCGGTGGCGTGTCGCCACGGCCAAAACTCGCTGAAGGCTGTATGCGCTGTTTGCTCCTGTGCTCCGGTGCTGGCGAGCCAACACCGGCAGGGGCCGGGGCGCAATCTTAGCAGAGTGCCAGCCCAGTGCCTGGGCGGTCATACTGCGCTGCCGCGCTGGGAAACAGAACTTAGCTGGTTGTTTCCTGGGCAGCAAAGACGGCATGGGTCCAGCGTCACGCTGGCCCCGCCTGGGGCGCGAAAAAGGTCGGGGAGCAGCGTGACGCTGCACCCATATTTTCTCCGCCTTTGTTGGTTGTTTTTTCCTGGCAAAGAAAGTATGACTGCCCAGGCACTGGGCCCAGGGGCGGCGTCACCTGCCGTCCTGATGGTTATTTTGCCGAAGGGCAAAATAACATGCCGCCAAAGCTGCATAAAAATCCCCTGGAGGTTTAGCGGGGTGTTCGTAAGACAGTAACAAAAGCAAAAGGCGTGATGAAAGTGGTCGCGCCTTTTGCCTTATGTGGATAGCCGCTTTCGAGGCGCAAGGGATGCAGTCCCTTGCTCGGAACATAGTGACGCAAAACACCCCGGACATTCAGGTGTCCGGGGTGTTCGGTCTCACCGAGCGCACATATGGGGTTTACCCTGTATAGAAGTGCGCCCTTAGTATCTGTTCGACAAATTGGAATTTATATTTTTTTCTGCAAATAAATCATATCTACCAGTTGAGTACCTGCTTCATATATTGAATGGTCATAATTATCCGTGAAGAAGTTTTTAATGCTATGCGAACGAATAAATCCACACTTCTCATAAAAAGGAATTGTCAGCGGACTATCCCCTGTGCCAACTTGCAATATAGAATACTTCCCTTTGTATGTCGTAGCAACGAAGTCAATTAGTGCTTTACCGTAACCCTTTCCCTGATATTCTGGTTCAGTTGCAATGTTTTTGATTTCAAGGACACCCTTCCCCTCGTCTGTTATCACACATTCGCACTTAACTCCATCATCGTCCAAAACATACATTGTCCCCTTATTAATATACCTGTCTATCATATCCTCTTGCTCATCTGCTAATAGCAGCAACGGAAGAAATTGTTTTTTATTCTCCTTGATTTCTTTAATTTTCATATCAACTTGCTCCCTAAATACCGATTTGTAGGTCTGTTCGGTTCCATGCTATCACATAACGGGGATAAAATACAAGAACAGCCACCGCAGTTTCAAACTACGGTGGCTGTTAACTGTCTTATGAACACCGCTCCTTCCTCCGGGGGATTTTTTGCAGCAGCCTTCGCCGCAGCGAAGGCTCTGGCTCTAGAGATGTTTCAAGATTATAAACTCATGATTGAAAATCGTAACAAAGTTTAGTATAATTTAAATAATATCTCACAGGAGAGGGGAGAGCGGCTTGAAGAAACGGACACGGCTGGGGGCGTTTTTCTGTGCCCTG
>CALLCY010000052.1:0-33698 GCA_938000015.1 uncultured Clostridia bacterium | reverse complement strand
AGGAGAACGGGGGGCATGGCGAGGCAGTGAATATACGGCGTTTGAAACCATCTCGCGGAGGAAGATGTCGTGATCTGAATATAAGAATTTCTTGATGACAGGGAAAATGTTCTCTGTCGTTACACCAATATTACCTTTCTGTGCCATAATATAAAATGTTTTTATTCGTATTTACTTTATTATTGTTTGGCAAGGGGGCTTACAAATAGCGTGCCAAAATATAAGAAAGGTCTGAAATCCCCAAATACATCACGCCCTGCAAGGGCAAAAGCTTCGTTGCATTAAGGTATAATCAAAGCTTTTTGCTCTTACAGGGCGTGTAGAGTTCACTTTCGGAAACTGAATCTAATGGTTAACTATCCTCCAGGATCTCAACCGGGGCGTCACTCTGATCCAGACAGAAAGCGGCTATCTGCGGCAGAACACCCAGCTGGTGCTTTCGGTGCTGTCCAGCCGGGAACTGCCCAAGGCGGAAAAACTGATCCACCAGATCGACCCGGAATGTTTCCTCATGGTCAGCCGTATTTCCGAAGTGAAAGGCCGCGGTTTCTCCATGCAGAAAAAATACCGATAAAACAAAAACCGACTGTGTTTGATACACAGTCGGTTTTTTTGAAATGTGCAAAGAATTACTTTTGGTTCTTCTGCATTTTTTCTTCCCAGTTCTTCTCCACGCCGATGAAGCACAGCCCCTGCAGCGCAGGCAAAGCAGCCAGATAAGCCAGGCCACGGCGGCTGCTGTAATTGCTGTACTGGCCATTGCTGTTGACAATGATCAGCATCGCATTGGCAAAGAACGCAATGCACACCACAAAGGACAAAATGCTCCATACGATCAGACCTTTGTCCTTTTTCCGCAGCAAAATTCCCATTACACCGGACACCACGGCCCCGATGCTGGTGAGCAGATCACACAGGAACAAAAGAACCAGCTTGACCATGTCGATGTTGTCCATCTTGAAAAGCTCCATCCAGGAGCCCATCTGCTGAACAAAGGACACAGTACGCAGCAGGCCCAGCAGCAACAAAAGCACGCTGAAAATCATCAGATTGCGACGATAATGATACATTGTTTCCTTTTTCCTCCTTTCCCCCCAAAATCATGCTTTTTTTATATCGACTAACCTTTTTAAAAAATAATAAATATTTTTAGTTTTTACAAAAAAATACCGCTTTGAAACAATTTCAAAGCGGTATTTTCCATTTTTAGTGGTGATCTTCTTCCCCGTGGCAGGCCTTGCAATCGCCGGTGCAGCCCACATACTCAACCGGATCTTTGCCCTGGCCCTTGTAATAGTTGGCCAAAGCAGCCTTGACGGCCTCTTCCGCCAGCACCGAGCAGTGCATCTTCACCGGGGGCAGTCCATCCAGAGCCTCAGCCACAGCGGCGTTGGTCAGCTCCAGAGCTTCCTTCACCGTCTTGCCCTTGACCATTTCGGTAGCCATGGAAGAGGTAGCCACCGCAGCGCCACAGCCAAAAGTCTGGAAGCGCACATCCTGGATCACTTCGTTTTCATCGATCTTCATGTAGATCTTCATGATATCGCCGCACTTGAGGTTGCCCACCTCACCCACGGCGTTGGCATCCTCCAGCTCACCCACATTCCGGGGATGGGCCAGATGGTCCATAACTTTTTCCGAATACAGCATAAAAACTCCTCCTTGCCGATCACTTGCGGTTCCACACCGGAGACATGCTCCGGAGCTTCTCCACCACCTTCGGCAGTGTTTCAATGATATAGTCCACTTCTTCTTCGGTGTTGAACCGGCCCAAAGTCACCCGCAGAGAACCGTGGGAGACTTCATGGGACAGGCCGATGGCCATGAGCACATGGGACGGGTCCAGGCTACCGGTGGAGCAGGCCGAACCGGTGGAAGTGCAGATGCCTTCCATATCCAGATAGAGCACCAGGGATTCGCCCTCGATGGCGCTGATGGCAAAGCTACAAGCGCCGGGCAAGCGGTTTTCCGGATCTCCGGTGAGAATGGTCTCAGGGATCTGAAGCACGCCGTCGGTGAGCTTTTTGGCCAGTGCCTTCAAACGAGCCGACTCCTCTTCCATGGTCTCCATGGCCAGTTGAGCCGCCTGGCCCAGGCCGACGATGCCGGCCACATTCTCTGTGCCGCTGCGCCGGTTGCGCTCCTGACCGCCGCCTTCGATCACCGGGCGCAGGCCCAGTCCCCGGCGGATATACAAAGCGCCGCTGCCCTTGGGCCCGTTGATCTTATGGGCCGACAGGGACAGAAGGTCGATGTTCATTTTGTTCACATCCAGGGGCATATGGCCGAAGGCCTGTACCGCATCGGTGTGGAACAAAACGCCCTTTTCCCGGCAGATTTTTCCGATCTCTTCAATGGGCTGGATGGTTCCCACTTCGTTGTTGGCCGCCATGATGGACACCAAGGCGGTATCGGGTGTGATGGCCTGTTTCAGCTCTTCCAGATCCACCCGTCCATTCTTGTCCACATCCAGGAAAGTCACCTGGAATCCTTCTTTTTCCAGAGCCATGGCGGTATGCAAAATGGCATGATGCTCAATCTTGGTGGTGATCAGATGCTTTTTCCCTTTGCCGGCGGGGCCATAGAGCACCCCTTTCAGAGCCATGTTGTCGGCCTCTGTGCCGCTGCCGGTGAAAAAGATCTCTTCGGCCTTGGCGCCGATGACCTGAGCCACCTGCTCCCGGGCCTTCTCTATGGCGATTTTGGCCTCCCGGCCCAGCTTATACAAAGTGGAGGGATTGCCGTATTCCTCTTTCAAATAAGGCAGCATGGCGTCCAGCACCTGGGGAGCGATGCGGGTTGTGGCTGCGTTATCTGCATAAACAAACATGTTGCAACATCCTTTCTATATGGCTTCCTGCAAAGCATGATGCTTGGATGCTGTGCAGAGGGGTTTGTTTCTCCGCCTTCAATATACACCATTTTAGTGTATATTGCAACAGGAATTTTATACGCTTCCTTGCTCTACCGATTTTGGGCAATCTGGCCAGTGGCCAGAGCATCGCATCGGTTGTTGAACGGGTTGTCTGCGTGTCCCTTGACCCAATGGATGGTCACTTGATGCCGCCGCAGCTGCTCGTCCAGCGCCTGCCACAGCTCCACATTGAGCACCGGCTTTTTGTCACTTTTCACCCATCCTTTTTTCTTCCAGTTTTGCAGCCATCCTTCGTTGATGGCCTTGGACAAATACTGAGAATCGGTGTAAAGATCCACCAGACAAGGCTCTTTCAGCCGGGAAAGGCCCTGGATGGCAGCGGTAAGCTCCATCCGGTTGTTGGTGGTCTCCCGTTCAAAACCGGCGATCTCCTTTTCGATCCCCTGGAACCGGAGAATGGCGCCCCAGCCTCCGGGGCCTGGGTTTCCCGAACAGGCCCCGTCGGTATATACTTCCACTTGCTTCATCAGAAGGTTATTCTCCCTTCTCCGGCTCAGGCTGAGACTGCTGGGTGTTTTCCACAGTTTCTGTATTTTCTGCGTTTTCCTCCGCTTCTTCCTCTTCTTCCTTGTCGGCCTTGGCCAGAGAGATCAGTTTGACCCCTTCATCCAGACGCATCAGCTTGACGCCCTGAGAAGAACGGGAGCAAACACGGATGGTCTCCACACCGGTGCGGATGATCACGCCCTCATCGGTGATGAGCAGAATGTCGTTATAGGTATCCACCGACTTGATCCCAGCCAAAGCCCCTGTTTTGTCGGTGAGGTTGTGGGCGATGATACCGCCGCCGCCCCGATGATGCTCGGTAAATTCCCGGGGAGAAGTCAGCTTGCCATAGCCATTTTCGGTGACGGTGAGCAGATACTGGCCTTCGCTGTCGCAGGCCACGCCCACCACATAATCTTCTTCGGCCAGACGGATGCCCCGGACACCGGCCGCCGAACGGCCCATGGTGCGCACTTCTTTCTCATCAAAGCGGATGCCCCGGCCATCATGGGTGCACAGGATGATCTTATCCTGGCCATCGGTGAGGCGCACGCCGATGAGCTCATCCCCCTCATTGAGGGTGATGACCCGCACACCGGCCTTTCGGGCGGTATGCAGCTCGGACAGGTGGGTGCGTTTGACCACGCCCTGTTTTGTGGCAAAGAACACATACGCCCCATCGCTGAATTCCTTGATGGGGATCATGGCGGTGACCCGCTCGCCCCCTTCCAGCTGGAGGAGGTTGACGATATTGGTGCCCTTGGAAGTGCGGGAAGCCTCGGGGATCATATATCCCTTCAGCCGCAGCACCTTGCCCAGATTGGTGAAGAAGAGCACATGGTCATGGGTGGAGGCGGTAAACACCGTTTCCACAATGTCCTCTTCCCGGGTGGCCATGGCGGTGATACCCCGGCCGCCCCGCTTCTGGGTGCGGTAGGCCGACACCGGCAGCCGCTTGATATAGCCCAGACGGGTCAGGGTATAGGCGCACTGCTCCTCTTCGATTAGGTCTTCAATATCCAGCTCATTTTCTACCATGGAGATCTCGGTGCGCCGTTCGTCACCGAACTTGTCGCAGATCTCGGTGAGCTCCTGCTTCACAATGGCATAGATCTTTTCGGCGTGAGCCAGAATGTCCTCGTATTCGGCGATCTTCTTGTGGAGAGCGTCCAATTCGTTTTCGATCTTCTCCACTTCCAGGCCTTGCAGCCGTCCCAGACGCATATCCAGAATGGCCTGGGCCTGGACTTCCGACAGATCAAACCGCTCCATCAGGCGCACTTTGGCGTCGTCATAGCTCTGACGGATGATGCGGATGACTTCGTCGATGTTCTCGCAGGCGATCTTCAATCCTTCCAGAATATGCGCCCGCTCCTGGGCCCGGCGCAAATCGTAGCGAGTGCGCCGCTCCACCACTTCATACTGGAACCGGATGTATTCGTCCAGCATTTCCCGCAGGGTGAGCACCCGGGGCTGACTCTGGTTGTGCACCAGGGCCAGGTTGATCACCGAGAAGGTCTCCTGCATCTGGGTATATTGGTACAGCTGATTGAGCACCACCTGGGGATTGGCATCCCGGCGCAGCTCAATGACAATGCGCATGCCGTCCCGGTCGGATTCATCCCGCAAATCGGTGATGCCCTCCACCCGGCGTTCCTTGTGCAGATCGGCGATGTTTTCAATCAGACGGGCCTTGTTGACCATATAGGGCAGTTCGGTGATGACAATGCGGAACCGGCCCTGGCTATGCTCTTCGATCTCCGCCCGGCAGCGGACGATGATCCGGCCCCGGCCAGTGGCATAGGCTGCCCGGATGCCGGCCCGGCCCATGATGATGCCGCCGGTGGGAAAATCCGGCCCCTTGATAAAGCGGCAGATGTCCTCCAGAGTGGCTTCCGGGTTATCGATCACATAGCAGATGGCCTGGCAGACCTCCCGCAGGTTGTGAGGCGGAATATTGGTGGCCATACCCACGGCGATGCCCGAAGAGCCGTTGACCAGCAGATTGGGGAATCGGGAAGGCAGCACGAAGGGCTCCTTCATTTTGTCGTCGTAGTTGGGGACAAAATCCACGGTGTCCTTTTCGATATCGCTGAGCATATTGGCCGCCAGCTTGGCCATACGGGCTTCGGTATAACGGTAAGCCGCCGGAGGATCGCCGTCCACGCTGCCGAAGTTACCGTGGCCGTCCACCAAAGGATAGCGCAGGGAGAAATCCTGGGCCAGACGCACCAGGGCATCGTACACCGAAGCGTCACCGTGGGGATGGTACCGGCCCAGCACATTGCCCACGGTGGTGGCCGATTTCCGGTAGGGCTTGTCCGCCGTCAGGTTATCCTCGTACATGGCGTAAAGAATACGCCGGTGCACCGGTTTCAGACCGTCCCGCACATCGGGCAGGGCCCGGCTGACGATAACGCTCATGGCGTAATCGATGTAGGACTTGCGCATTTCCTTTTCCAGATCTACATCGATAATCGTTTGGCCCTCAAAGGTCAAATCGTTGATTTCACTCATGTTTTCACCTATTTTCAAATACCATATGTATTATCAAGAAAGAATATCACTTTTTTTAAACAAAATGGGAGACTCTTGCCACAACCTTGCCCCATCAAGGCACCGCTGTGGCAGGAAGCTCCCGGCCTTTGCAGCCCTAGCACAAAGGCTAGGACTGCAAAAGACCGTTTTTTTCATTAACGCCAGCCGCCGTTGTCGTCGGTACCGTCCATATTCATTCCCTGGTTCTGGGAGGGGCCATAGTAGTTGTCCCCTGTGTCATTGGGAATGATCAGAGCACAGATGATATACAGCAGCAGTCCGCTGCCGCCGAAAAAGATCATCACAGCCCAGGCCAGACGCACCAAGGTGGGATCGATGCCGAAAAACTCGGCGATGCCGCCGCACACACCGGCCAGTACCCGATCATTGCGGCTTTTGTGCAGTCGTTTCATAGTACCTCTCCTTTCCCACTCACAGGATCAGATATCCAGATTGTTTACATACTTGGCATTCTGCTCGATAAAATTCTTACGAGGCTCCACCTTTTCGCCCATGAGGATGGTAAAGATCTCATCGGCTGCGGCAGCATCCTCCATATTCACCTTGAGCAAAGTGCGGTTTTGGGGGTTCATTGTGGTCTCCCACAGCTGTTCCGGGTCCATTTCGCCCAGGCCTTTGTAGCGCTGCACTTCGGCGCCGGGGATCTGCTGCAGGATCTCTTTCAGCTGATCGTCGCTGTAAGCATAACGAGGCTCATTCCGCCCCTTTACAATTTTATACAGAGGAGGCTGGGCAATATACACATGGCCCCCCTCGATCAAAGGACGCATGAAACGGAAAAAGAAGGTGAGCAGCAGGGTGCGGATATGGCTGCCATCCACATCGGCATCGGCCATCAGGATGATCTTGCCGTAACGGAGCTTGGAAATATCGAACTCATCTCCGATACCGGCGCCAAAGGCGGTGACCATAGGCATCAGCTTTTCATTGCCGTACACCTTGTCCAGACGGGCCTTTTCCACATTGAGCATCTTGCCCCACAAGGGCAGAATGGCCTGATACCGCCGGTCCCGGCCATTTTTGGCCGAGCCACCGGCGCTGTCGCCCTCCACGATGTAGATTTCAGTATAGGTGGGGTCTTTTTCCTGGCAGTCGGCCAGCTTGCCCGGCAAAGAGGCGCTTTCCAAGGCGCTTTTCCGGCGAGTGGCCTCTCTGGCCTTCCGGGCCGCTTCTCTGGCCCGAGCCGCGGTGAGGCATTTGTCGATGATGGTCTTGGCGGTCTGGGGATTTTCCTCCAGATAGGCCGACAGCGCCTCATAAACCGCTCCGTCCACCAGACCCCGCATCTCGGAATTGCCCAGCTTGGTTTTGGTCTGACCTTCAAACTGGGCCTCAGTGAGCTTGACGCTGATGACGCAGGTCAAACCTTCCCGGGTGTCATCGCCGGAGAGATTTTTGTCATCTTCCTTGAGGAATTTATACTTATGGGCATAATCGTTGATCACCCGGGTGAGCGCCGATTTGAAACCGGTCTCATGGGTGCCGCCCTCGGTGGTGTTGATGTCGTTGGCAAAAGAAAGAATATTTTCGTTATAACTGTCGTTATACTGCATGGCCACTTCCGCCATGTTGTCCTCTTTTTGAGCGGACAGATAGATCACTTCCGGATGGAGCGGGGTCTTGTTCCGGTTCAGATGCTCCACAAACTCCCGGATGCCGCCCTGATAGCACATCTCATTGACCCGGATGTTTTCATCATCCCGCTGATCGGTGAATTTGATGGTAACGCCTGCATTGAGGAAAGCCTGCTCCCGCAGCCGGTTGAGCAGCACATCGTAATCGTATTCCACCGTCTCAAAGATGGTGTCGTCAGCTTTGAAGCGCACAAAGGTGCCCCGCTCGTTGGTATCACCGGTGATGTGCAGCGGGCTTTCGGGCACGCCCCGGTTAAAGCGGATGGAATGCACATGGCCGTCCAGATACACATCCACCGTCAGCCACTGGGACAGGGCATTGACCACGCTGGCGCCCACGCCGTGAAGGCCGCCGGAGACCTTGTAGCCGCCGTCGCCGAATTTGCCGCCGGCATGGAGGATGGTGTAGACCACTTCCACCGTGGAAATACCCATTTTATGGTGAATGCCCACCGGAATGCCACGGCCGTTGTCCCGCACGGAGATCACATTGTCCTTTTCAATGGTCACTTCGATATGGGTGCAGTAACCGGCCAGCGCCTCGTCGATGGCGTTGTCCACGATTTCATAAACCAGGTGATGCAGGCCTCTCTGGGATGTGGAGCCGATGTACATACCCGGCCGTTTCCGCACCGCTTCCAGGCCTTCCAGCACCTGTATCTGACTTTCGTCATAAGTGGTTTCAACTTTTTGGATATCAGTCATTGCTTCTTCCTCGCGTTCTATGGAAATTGCCGCCGCGGCTCAAAATCCGCAGGGCGGATGGCTTGTTTCCTGTTTGAATCAAAAAGACAACAAATTTTCCGGCAAAGGCTGGCTGTTGGCCCGCTTCAACAAGGTCTGAGAGGAGATCTGGGAAATATAGACCACCGTCTGGCCATCTTCTTCGCAGACCACGGCGCTTTTGGGCAGCTCATCGCTAACGGTGACTACCCGCCCCTCCTTCTGGGCTTTTGTGAGAAATTCCCGGGTGCGCTTGCCATATGTGGCGGTATCGAAATCAAAAATGCCCACGATGGTCCGCCGGGATACGACAATATCCCGTCCCAAATGCAGATACATAGTCCATGCCTCACTGATTCAAAGGGGCGATGGTTCCCCCTTCCACCAAAAAGGCCGCCCCTTGCAGCTGACGCAGCCGCTGGGTGCGCTCGCAGCAGGTGATGATCACCTGTCCGCCGCCGGTCTTTCCGATGAGATATTCCTGTCTTCGGGAATCCAGTTCGCTGAGCACATCGTCCAGCAGCATCACCGGGTATTCCCCCTGATCGTCTTTGAAAATTTCCCGCTCGGCGAATTTCAGCGCCAAAGCGGCAGTGCGGGTCTGTCCCTGGCTGGCGAAGCCCCGGGCCGCCGAGCCGTTGACGGTCAGCAGCAAATCGTCCTTGTGGGGTCCGGTCAGGCATTGTCCCGCAGCCAGTTCTGCTTTTTCATGGCTTTCAGCGTGTTCCAGCAGCCATCCTTCGATGGTCTCTTCCGAAGCCTTGGGGTCTTTCACCGTGGATACCGTCTGGTACTGGGCCAAAAGCTCCTCTCCGCAGCCGGAAATGGTCTGCTGGATCTGGTAGGCTTCCCGAGCCAATTTTTCAGCGAAAAAGGCCCGGTAACGGATGACAGCTGCCCCACATTTGGCCATACGCCGGGTAAAATCGGGCAAAACCGCCAAAAGAGAAGGGTTTTCCTCCTGCATCCGCAGGATTTTGGCCTTGTGCTCCAGCAGTTTGTTGTATTCTCCCAAAGCCAGGGCATACCGGGGCCGCAACTGGCACAAAGCGGTGTCCAGAAACCGTCTTCTGGCCGCCGGGCCTTCCCGGATCAGATAGAGATCTTCCGGGGAAAAGAGCACACAGCGAAAGACTTCCGACAGATCGCTCTGCCGTTTTTGTTTGACGCCATTGACGGTGCTTTGCAGCTTCCCCGTGCGGGGCAAAGTCAGATCCATGCGGAATTCCCGCTGCCGGGAAAAGATCTTAGCCTGGATCTGCGCCTGGCTCTGGTGAAAGGAGATCAGGTCTCCCCTTTTTCCCGCCCGCCAGGACCGGCCGCCGGTGAGAAGAAAGATGGCCTCCAGCAGGTTGGTTTTTCCCTGGGCATTTTCTCCCGCCAGGATGGTGACCCCTTCTGGAAAAGAAAGGGAAGCATCCTGGTAGTTGCGAAAATGGCTCAGGCGAATGGCTTCTAGTTGCATGAAGTGATCTCCACCTCAGTGTTTTCGAACAAAATTTTGTCGCCGGGGATACATTTCTTACCCCGGGCCAGGCAGACTTCCCCGTTGACCTGCACTTCGCCCCCCTGGATGCGCTCTTTGGCCTCTCCGCCGCTTTGGCATAGATTGGCAAATTTCAGCAGGCTGTCCAGTTTGATAAATGGGGTCTTGATGGGGATTTTGATGGTTTCCATAAGCTCCTCCCTTGTGAAAAGGAACGATGTTTTTTGTATCAGGCGTCCGCTTTCAGCCGCACAGGCAGTACCATATAAAGGAATTTGGTTCCTTCCACCGGCCGGATGACGCAGGGGGACAGGCTGCTTTTCAGCTCCAGAACCACCTTTTCTTCGGGGCAGGCTCGCAGAGCGTCCAGCAAATACCGGTTGTTGAAACCGATTTCGATTTTTTCCGGGCAATTTTCGATGGTGCATTCATCGTAGGCCCGTCCCAGGGATGTGACACAGGAAATTTTCAGACTATTTCCTTCAAAACAGCAGCGGATGGGATTTTTCAGCCGTTCGGAGATGATCAGGCTTACCCGTTCCACGCAGTCGATGATGCTCTTTACATCAATTTCCAGTTTTGTGGTGCAGTCATTGGGGATGGCATTGCGGTAATTGAGGAATTCCCCTTCCAGAAGCCGGGTGGTTACCAGTGTACCTTCCACTTCGAAGAGAGCGTGCTTTTTTTCGGGATAAATATGGACGGATTTGTCTTCGCTGTCCGGAATGATTCGGCTGATTTCCTTCAGTGTTTCTCCAGGAACCACGAAGGAGAGATTTTCTTCTTTGCCGTTTTCCACTTCTTCCTGGCTCATAGCCAGTCGGTAGCCGTCTACTGACACCACAGTCAGCTGGTTTCCGGTGATTTCAAAGAGAGAACCGGTGTGGATGGGCTTGTTTTCGTTGTCAGATACAGCAAAAACGGTGTGGTCGATCATGCTGCGCAGCAGTTTGCAGGATAGTTTGATGCCCTGGCTTTTTTCTACGTTGGGAAGTTCCGGAAATTCGGCGGGAGATGCGCCGATCAGGTTGAATTCGCTCATGCCGCAGCGAATGGTGGTCATGTAATGATCGTCGCAGACGATCTCTACCATATCGTCCGGTAGTTTGCGTACGATATCGCTGAAAATTTTGGCATTGAGTACAATGCTTCCTTTTTCACTGATTTCAGCGGGAAATGTTTTTTTGATGCCGGTTTTGAAATTGTAGCCGCAAAGAGTGAGTTCATCTTCCGCTGTAATTAGTAGGCCTTCCAAAACAGCGATGGTGCTTTTTGTGGCTACGGCGTGAATGCAGATGGAAATGGCTTCGTTCAGCACCGCTTTTTCACAGGTAAACTTCATGTTGCGGGCTCCTTTCAGTTCTTATCTGTTATTCATTTTTATAGTAACAGTCGTAGGGCCTGTGGATTTGTGGAAAGTTTCCCCGGAGTCTTGGGCTTCAAGGGATGAGGCTTTGCACAGGGGGTGTGGATGATTTTCCATTTGAAATGGGGTTGTCCACAACCTGTTTTTTGTCCACAGCTATCCACGTCCTTCCACAGCCCTTGGGGGAAAAAACGTGGATTTTGTGGTTTATCGGTTCTGGATGTTCTTTTTCAGGTCGCTGAGGGCGGCGGAGAAGCTTTCGTCCTTTTCGATCTGCACCTGGGTTTTGTTGATGGCGTGAAGTACAGTGGTGTGGTCTCTTCCCATAAACCGGCCGATTTCCGGGAAGGACAGATCGGTCATTTCCCGGATCAGGTACATGGCCACCTGCCGGGGCACCACCACATCCTTTGTTTTGGCCGAGCCCAGAATTCGCTCAGTGGTGATATTGTAGAAGTTGGCCGTCTCTTCCAGAATCAGTTCCGGTGTGGGTTTCAGGCCCGGGCTTGCTTTGAAAATGTCCCGGATGCACTCTTCCGCCAGGGTCATGTCGATGGCCCGGCCCATGAGGGAGTGTTTGGCGAAGATCTTTTTTACCGCACCTTCCAGCTGCCGCACATTGTTTGTAATGGAGGAGGCGATGTATTCCACCACATTGGGAGGCAGTTCGGCTCCCAGCATTTCGGTTTTCGCATTGACCAGGGCCATGCGGGTTTCAAAATCCGGGGGTTGAATGTCGGCCAGCAGGCCCCATTCAAAGCGGGACTGGAGACGGTCTTCCAGCGTGAGGATTTCTTTGGGAGGCCGGTCGGATGTGAGGACGATTTGTTTGCCCGATTCGTGCAAGGTGTTAAATGTGTGGAAGAATTCCTCTTGGGTACTGATTTTGCCGGCGATAAATTGGATATCGTCCACCAGCAATAGGTCGGCCATGCGGTATTTTTCCCGGAAGGAAGCCACATCGCCCCGTTGAATGGCACTGATCAACTCGTTGGTGAAGTCGTCGCCTTTGACATAGACGATGCGGTAAGCTGGACGGGTGCGGGCGATATAACCGGCAATGGCGTAGAGAAGGTGGGTTTTACCCAGGCCGGATTGGCCGTAGATGAACAGGGGGTTATAGGCACTGGCCGGTTTTTGTGCTACGGCATAGGCGGCCGCGTGGGCAAACTTGTTGCTGCTGCCCACGATAAAGCGCTCAAAGGTGTAGTTGGCATAGACGGTATCTTCGTTGGCCGCTTTCCACAGGCTTAGCTCTTCATCACCGCATAGCACCCGCAGAGCCAGATCACTGCCGGTCAGGTCCCGCACGGCATCGCAGAAGGGTTGGGCATACCGGTTTTCGATCATTTCCTGCTTCATACGGGAGGTGGTGAGCAAAATAAAAACGCCGTCTTTCACCGTCACGGCGGAGGCGTCCCCAAACCAAGTGGAGATGACAACAGGTGTAAATTGTTGCTCCAGCACATGGATTACATTTTGCAGCAGCTCGGCAGGGTTCATCATATCTTCTCATCCATTCAAATTTTTTCTGTAAAGCCTATAAAACAGCAGACTATATTGTATCACAATAAATTCCCCAGCACAACAAAAAAACGGTGGATAACCTGTGGATAACTGGGGAGTGTTCCATAAACTATATATAATACATTATAATATAACAGCAGAAAAAAGGAAAGTCTTCCCCGATGGATTGTGGGAAAACTGGGGAAATGGTGTTGTGCACAAAAATCTCCACAGGCTGTTGAAAGATTTGTCCGTTCACCCCCCAATCTTGCACCATGGGGGAAAGTGGGGTACAATAAACGGGACTGAAAACATGGAAAAGAGGGGAACAATTTGGAAAAAGTGGTATTGGGGCTGTCCGGCGGTGTGGATTCTGCGTTGTGTGCCCGCCTGCTGTTGGAAAAAGGACATCCGGTGACAGGCGTTTATCTGGATACCGGCAACGGAGGGGTGGAAGAAGCCCACAAAGCTGCTTTGGAACTGGGTATCCCCTTTTATGCGGTGGATGTAAGAGAGCAGCTGGAGGAAAAGGTCATTGCTCCCTTTATGGAGGGATACCGCCGGGGGATCACCCCCATCCCCTGTATTTTTTGCAATCCGGCGGTGAAGTTTCATGTTCTTTGGCAAAAAGCCCAGGAACTGGGGGCTTCTTATGTGGCTACCGGCCATTATGCCATAACCCGCCGGCTGGAAAACGGGGTTACCGGCCTGTATATGTCCCCTTCTCCCAATGACCAGAGCTATATGCTCTATCGCTTACTGCCGGAGCTTTTGGACCATGTGCTCTTCCCTTTGGGGCAGCTTTGCAGCAAGGAGGATACCCGAACTTTGGCCCGCGAGGCCGGGCTCAGCTCTGCCAATAAACCGGATAGCATGGAAATTTGCTTTATCCCGGAAGGGGATCACGCGGCTTTTATGGAACAGCGGGGCCTGGGATTGCCTCCCGGGGATTTTGTGGACGAAGCGGGAAATGTGCTGGGAAAACACAAAGGCATTCACCATTACACCCTGGGCCAGCGCCGTGGATTGGGCATCGCCGCAGAGGGGCGGCTGTTTGTCAAGGAGATCCGGACAGAACAAAATCAGGTGGTCCTTTCGCTGACTCCCCCCACATCCCAGGTCATTACGGTGGAAAGTCTGTGCCGCACGGCGCCGGAATATGGAGCGGAGCCATTTGAAGCCGATGTGAAAATCCGTCATAGCCGCCGTCTGGACAAAGCTCTCGTGACCTATCTGCCGGAAGGGCGGGCCAAAGTGGAATTTTCCTCTCCGGTGCGGGCGCCCTCCCCCGGTCAGTCGGCAGTTTTTTACCAGGATGGCCGGGTCATCGGCGGCGGGGATATTGAAAAACAGCCCTCTTTATAAAAATTTTTCGTGCAATGAGAGAAATTGTCTGATATAATAAATCCGAATGTGGAGCAGTCTGCATTTTTGATTCCTGGATACCAAGGACTTTCGTATAGAAACACATAAGGAGTGTAGAAAATGCATAAGTACGTTTACCTGTTTTCCGAGGGCAACGGCAATATGCGTGAGCTGCTGGGCGGCAAAGGTGCCAACCTGGCTGAGATGACCAATCTCGGCATGCCTGTGCCCCAGGGCTTCACCATTTCCACCGAAGCCTGCACCCGTTACTATGAAGACGGGGAGAAGATCGCTCAGGACATCGAGGATCAGATCTACGAGTACCTGAAGAAGATGGAAGAGATTACCGGCAAGAAGTTCGGCGATCCCCACAATCCTCTGCTGGTTTCCGTTCGTTCCGGCTCCCGGGCCTCCATGCCTGGCATGATGGACACCATCCTGAACCTGGGCCTTAACGACGAAGTGGTGGAATCCTTCGCCAAGATCACCGGCAATCCCCGTTTTGCCTATGACAGCTATCGCCGCTTCATCCAGATGTATTCCGATGTGGTTATGGAAGTGGGCAAGAAGTATTTCGAAGAGCTCATCGATGAGATGAAGGCCGAAAAGGGCGTCAAGCTGGACACCGAGCTGGATGCCGACGACCTGAAGAAGCTGGCCGAGCAGTTCAAGGCCGAATACAAGGCCAAGCTGGGCGTGGACTTCCCCTCCGATCCTCGTGAGCAGCTGATGGGCGCTGTCAAGGCGGTTTTCCGCTCCTGGAATAACCAGCGCGCCATCGTTTATCGCCGCATGAACGACATTCCCAGCTCCTGGGGCACCGCCGTCAATGTCCAGTCCATGGTCTTCGGCAACACCGGCGACGAAAGCGGCACAGGCGTTGCCTTTACCCGCAACCCCGCCACCGGCGATCCTCACCTCTATGGCGAGTTCCTGATGAACGCCCAGGGCGAAGACGTGGTGGCCGGCATCCGGACTCCTCAGTCCATCGACCAGCTGAAAGAAGTCATGCCCGAAGTGTACGATCAGTTTGCCGCCATCGCCGACAAGCTGGAAAAGCACTATAAAGATATGCAGGATATGGAGTTTACCATCGAAAAGGGCAAGCTCTATATGCTTCAGACCAGAAACGGCAAGCGTACCGCTCAGGCCGCTCTGAAGATCGCCGTGGACATGGTGGACGAAGGCATGCTCACCAAGGAAGAGGCCATCATGAAGGTAGAGCCCAAGCAGCTGGACGCTCTGCTCCATCCCCAGTTTGACGCCCAGTCCCTGAAGGCTGCTACCCCTGTTACCAAGGGCCTGCCCGCCTCCCCCGGCGCTGCCTGCGGCAAGGTCTATTTCACCGCCGCTGAGGCTGTGGCCGCTGCGGAAAACGGCAACAAGGTGGTTCTGGTCCGTCTGGAAACCTCTCCCGAAGACATCGAAGGCATGGCCGCTTCTCAGGGCGTTATGACCGTCCGCGGCGGCATGACCTCTCATGCTGCCGTTGTGGCTCGCGGCATGGGCACTTGCTGCGTGGCTGGCTGCGGCGAAGTGAAGATGAACGAAGAGGAAAAGTATTTCCTCATCGGCGACCATAAGGTCTGCGAAGGGGATTATATCTCCATCGACGGTTCCACCGGCAATGTGTACCTGGGCGAGATCAAGACCGTTCCCGCTTCCATGACCGGCGACTTTGGCCGCTTCATGGGCTGGGCCGACGAGATCCGCACCCTGAAGGTGTGCACCAATGCCGATACTCCTCGGGATGCTGAGCAGGCTGTCCGTTTTGGCGCCGAAGGCATCGGCCTGTGCCGTACCGAGCATATGTTCTTCGAAGCCGACCGTATCAAGGCCGTGCGCGAGATGATCGTCTCCAAGAACGAAGAGCAGCGCCGCAAGGCTCTGGAGAAGCTGCTGCCCATGCAGCGCGGTGACTTTGAAGGCCTGTTCATGGCCATGGGCGGCCGCCCGGTCACCATCCGCTTCCTGGATCCCCCTCTCCATGAGTTCCTGCCCCAGGAGGAAGAGGACATCATCGAGATTGCCGGCGAGATGAATATGTCTGTTGCCGATCTGAAGCAGATCATCGCCGATCTCCATGAGTTCAACCCCATGCTGGGTCATCGTGGCTGCCGTCTGGCTGTCACCTATCCGGAAATCGCTGAGATGCAGACCCGTGCCGTCATCGAGGCTGCCATCAATGTGAAGAAGGCCACCGGCCTGGATATCGAGCCCGAGATCATGATCCCCCTGGTGGGTATGGTCAACGAGCTGAAGTTTGTCAAGAATGTGGTCACCAAGACTGCCGATGAGATCATCGCTCAGTCCGGTGTGGAAATGAAGTACCTGGTGGGCACCATGATCGAGATTCCCCGGGCCGCTGTCACCGCCGACGAGATCGCTCAGGAAGCTGAGTTCTTCTCCTTCGGCACCAACGACCTGACCCAGATGGGCTTCGGCTTCTCCCGTGACGATGTGGGCAAGATCCTCAACGCCTACTATGACAAGAAGATCATGGAGCGCGATCCCTTCGCCTCCCTGGACCAGGATGGCATCGGCCAGCTGGTGAAGATGGCTGTGGAAAAGGGCAAGAAGACCCGTCCCAACATCAAGCTGGGCGTCTGCGGCGAGCATGGCGGCGATCCTGCCTCTGTGGAATTCTTCCACAAGATCGGCCTGAACTATGTGTCCTGCTCCCCCTACCGGGTGCCCATCGCCCGTCTGGCGGCTGCCCAGGCCAGAGCCAAGGAACTGCTGAACAAGTAAGCATTTTTGCTGAAAATAGAAAAAACCGTGGGATTTTTCCCACGGTTTTTTTGTGGTTTGTTTTTACAAAAAAAGGTCATTGTGAACAAAGCGCAATGATCCATTTCTTTTTTACAAAAAGTTATCCCCAGGGGTTATCCACACCCTGTGGATATTTCCTGGGGACAACTTAGCATATCTTGTGGTTACTTGCCGAAAAAGGCGGTGAAGAGGGCGTCTTGTTCTGCAAAGTGGGTCACATAACCGATGGCCACTTTTCCCTCGGTCAGGGCGATCAGTTCCTTGGTTTTCTCCGGGCCGAAAGCGCCGCACACTTCAATGGCACCGCAGCCTCGCTGGTACAGATCCTGCACCCGTTCTTTGGCTTGCTCCCAGTTCTGTACGGTGTAGATGTAGGTGTGCTTGCTCTCGGTTTCAAAATGGGCCTGGTCCTTTTCCGGATCGTACTGAGCGCCCATGAGAATAAAAGCAAAAATGGGTTTCATCTGGTGTACTCCTTTCCTGTTATAGCTGAATTTTTTGTCCGATGCTCTTTTCCATGGCCTTCTGGGCGATGGCCTGGGCGGCAATCAGGTCAAACAGCGCCATACCCACCGTTTTGAAAAAGGTGGTCTCCCCTTCTTTTGGCCCGGGTGCCTGGCCGGCCAGAAGCTGGCCCATGGTGGTTACCTGGTCCATGGTCAAAAGCCCTTCGTGCAAAGGCTGGCTCAGATCGCCGCTTTCCTCGCAGGCAAAGGGAAGATCCACATAGACCTGGGAAAGCAAAGACCATAGGCAGGGGGGATATTCCCGCATGGTGGGTTTATAAGAGCCTACGCCAATGCAGCATTTTCCGGCAAAAAGGGCGCTGTCATTGGGAAAGACCGGTTCATTGGATGTGGTGGCCGTGATGAGGATCTGGCTTTGCCGGGCGGCTTCTTGGGAGGAGGTACAGAAAGTGACGGGAGGATGATTTTCCCCCAGGACTTCCTCCAGCCTGTGGATAAACGGCGCCGGGGCCTTGGCATAGGCATCGTATACATAGATGTGCCCGATGGGCCGGGCGGCGCAGGCAAAGGCGGCCTGGTTGGCCCCCTGCACCCCGGCGCCGATGACGGCCAGGGTATGGGCATCGGCCTGGGACAGATGGCGCACTGCGACGCCACCCACTCCACCGGTGCGCAGGGCGGTGAGGGCTTTGCCGTCCATCATCACCTGGGGAATGCCGGTGTCATAATCGCACAAGAGCATCAGTCCGTCGATGGCGGGAAGGCCCCGCTGGGTGTTTTCCGGGAAAACAGTAAGGATCTTCTGGCCCATGGCCCCATCGGCAAAGCAAGGCATATAGACGATGGTTTTGTTTTGGTATTCCACGGTGGGACGATCGGGCATGAAGTAGTTTCCGGCCGTAAAAAGCCCATAGGCTTTTTCAATGGCCTCCATCATCTCCTGAGGGGTGATGGAGCGGATGATGTCCTGTTTGTTTAAATAAAGCATGGCGCTTCCCTCCTTTTGCCTCCATGATACTCCATGGAAGGAAAAAAGAAAAGCCTTTGGGAAGAAATGAAAAAGGCCAGAAAAACAAAAAAAAGAAAAGTACCCCCTGGGGAAATGTTCACAATCCATGCTGACACACGGCAGACCGGTGTGGTATAATAACCGCAGAACGGTTATTATACCGGATTTTACGGCCGTTTTCTCGTCCCGCAAGCGGGACAACCGAAAACACGGCCAGTATACCACTTCGCTTTCGCTTTGTGGTATAATATCAACAGTTGCCGCACATGTGCGGCAGGATACTGCGTATTCAGTCGTTTTGCTTACAAAACGACTGCTGTTGATGTTACACCATAGCAAAAATCAGCAAAGCTGATTTTACGCCGCATTGGCGGCGTGCAAGTCTGCATGGACTTGCGGTTATGGTATAATAAAACAGTCTGGAGACCTTCTCCTGGCAGTGATCGTTAAAAAAACAACAAAATGTCCCATCAAATAACAAAGGATAGAGGGTGTTGCGAACATGGAAAAAAACAAGGAACTGCGGGTGTTCGCCGAAGAGATCCGGGTGGAGACCATCAAAGAGCTGGCCCATCTGGGATTTGGCCATATGGGCGGCTCCATGTCGGTGGTGGAGACCCTGGCAGTGCTCTACGGCAGCCAGATGAACTATGACCCCAAGAACCCCACCATGGAACAAAGAGACCGGCTGGTGATGAGCAAAGGGCACGCAGGCCCAGCCCTCTATGCCACCCTGGCTCTCAAGGGCTTCTTCCCCCTGGAGCGGCTGAACACGCTTAATCAGAACGGAACCACACTGCCCAGCCATTGCGACCGGCTGAAAACTCCCGGCGTGGATATGACCACCGGTTCTCTGGGCCAGGGCATCTCCATGGCTCTGGGCCTGGCTCTGGGCGCTAAAATGCGGGGCAAGGACTTTACCACCTACCTGATCCTGGGCGATGGCGAATGCGACGAAGGCCAGGTGTGGGAGGGCGCTTTGTCCGCCGCCCATCTGAAGCTGGACAATCTCATCGCCTTTGTGGACTGGAATAAGCAGCAGCTGGACGGCGCTGTGGACGATGTGCTGGACCTGGGCGACATCGGACAGAAATTCGAGGATTTCGGCTGGCATGTGCAGAAGGTCAACGGCCACGATATCGACGCTTTGCTGGAAGCGGTGGAAAGCGCCAAAGCCCATAAGGGCCAGCCTTCCATGATCGTGCTGGATACCATCAAGGGCAACGGCTGCCGTTTGGCTATGGAAACCTTCCCCTGCCACCATCTGAAATTCAAGTCCGAGCAGATCGCCCCCTCGGTGATCGAAGCCGAACAGGTGCTGGCCAAGGCCCGGGAAGCGCTGGAGGTGCGGTAAAATGAGCTACAAAGTGAAAGAGACTCTGAAAAACGAAGAGAAAGAAATGCGGGCAGTGTATTGCAAAACTCTGTGCGATATGGCCCGGGAAGACAGCCGCATCTGCGCTCTGGATGCCGATCTGATCGGCTCCTCCGGTATGCAGGCTTTCTTTAAGGAGTTCCCCGATCGGGCGGTGGACTGCGGCATCCAGGAAGCCAACATGGTGGGTATGGCCGCTGGCCTGTCCGCCGCTGGCATGGTTCCCTTTGCCCATTCCTTTGCTCCCTTTGCCACCCGCCGGGTGATGGATCAGATCTTCATCTCCTGCGCCTATGGCAAGCAGAATGTGCGCATCGTGGGCTCTGATCCCGGTGTCACAGCTGCGTATAATGGCGGTACTCATATGCCCTTTGAGGACATGGGCTGCCTGATGAGCATTCCCAAAATCACTCTGATCGAGCCCTGTGACAGCGTGCAGCTGGAGCAGGTGATCAAAATGCTTCAGGACGCATACGGCGTCTTCTATATCCGGATGCTGCGGAAAAATACCGTGGGCATCTATGAGGAAGGTTCCACCTTCACCCTGGGTAAGGCTCCCGTGCTGCGGGACGGCACCGATGTGTGCATCGCCGCCTCGGGCATTATGGTCAGCGAGGCTTTGAAGGCCGCCAAGGTGCTGGAGGAACAGGGCATTTCCGCCGCCGTCATCGACTGCTTCACCTGGAAGCCTCTGGACGATGACACCATCGGTAATTATGCTCAGAAGTGCGGCGCTTTTGTCACCGCCGAAAACCACAATGTGGTGGGCGGCCTGGGCAGCGCTGTGGCTGCGTCTCTGGCCAAGAGCCATCCGGTGCCTGTGGAAATGGTAGGCGTGCAGGACGAGTTCGGCGAAGTGGGTACCGTGGATTACCTCCAGGAGCGCTTCGGCCTCACCGCCGCGGCCATTGTCTCTGCCGCTCAGAAGGCCATCAGCCGGAAATAACATTGTTTTTCCTATTTTATCAAAATATAGAAGGAGAATCTGTACTATGGACATCAAGGAACGGGCTCTCAAGGCCCACGAGGACTGGAAGGGCAAGATCGAAGTCATCGCCCGCTGCAAGGTGGAAAACGCCGACGACCTGACCGTGGCCTATACCCCCGGCGTTGCCGAGCCCTGTCTGGAAATCAGCAAGGATGTGGACCTGAGCTACAAATATACCCGTCGTGGCAACCTGGTTGCCGTTGTTACCGACGGCACCGCTGTGCTGGGCCTGGGCGATATCGGTCCCGAAGCCGGTATGCCTGTGATGGAGGGCAAGTGCGCCCTGTTTAAGTCCTTTGCCGATGTGGATGCCTTCCCCCTCTGCGTGCGCAGCAAGAATGTGGACGACATCGTCAACACCGTCAAGCTGCTGGCCGGCTCTTTCGGCGGCATCAACCTGGAGGATATCTCCGCTCCCCGCTGCTTTGAGATCGAGCGCCGCCTGAAGGAAGAGTGCGATATTCCCATCTTCCACGATGACCAGCACGGTACTGCTATCATCACTGCCGCGGCTATGATCAACGCCAGCCGCCTCACCGGCAAGAAGCTGAGCGATCTGACCATGGTGGTTTCCGGCGCTGGCGCTGCTGCTGTGGCTGTCACTCGCCTGCTGCTCTCCATGGGCATTGGTGACGCGATCCTGGTCAACCGTGGCGGCGCTGTCTATGACGGCCGTACCGATCTCAACCCCGAGATCGCCGCTATGGCTAAGATCACCAACAAGAACAAGAAGCAGGGCACTCTGGCCGATGTGGTCAAGGGCGCTGATGTGTTCCTGGGCCTGTCTGCTCCTGGTGTGCTCACCGCCGAGATGGTGGCTACCATGAACAAGGACCCCATGGTCTTTGCCTGCGCCAACCCTGTGCCTGAGATCTATCCCGAAGAGGCCAAGAAGGGCGGCGCTGCTGTTATCGGCACCGGCCGCAGCGACTATCCCAACCAGATCAACAATGTTCTGGCCTTCCCTGGTGTGTTCCGTGGCGCTCTGGATGTGCGTGCCAGCGACATCAACGATGAGATGAAGGCCGCTGCTGCCTATGCCATCGCTGACATCGTCTCTCCCGAGGAGCTGAATCCCGACTACATCCTCCCCGCAGCTTTCGATCCCAGAGTGGCTCCCGCTGTGGCTAAGGCTGTGGCCGAAGCGGCTCGCAAGAGCGGCGTTGCCCGCATCTAGCACAGTGCCTGTACACCCATACTGGCCGGTCGCTGGCCTATGTGGATAAAGAGACTGGATTTCCGCCCGGCCGCTTGGCTGGGTGTGCAGCTGATCAATAAAAAAGGACGCTTGGATTTTATCCAAGCGTCTTTTTTGTTTATGGAATCTCTATAAGTACTTATAAACGCTATCGTTTTTTCGAATAATGGATTACAGGATAAAAAAGTTGTGATATAATCAACAAGCCCTGGGGAAAAGTGAGATGTTCAGGAGGTAAAAGATATGAAAGTCAATGCAAAATCCATCAATCTGACAAAAATTCAGAAGGAAGCGGAAGAATCATTCCGCAAAGGCTTCTTTTGCTGTGAAGCGGTGATGGAAATCATCCGTTCCAATTTTGAATTGGATGTGCCGGAAGATGTGATCCGTATGGCTTCCGGTATGGCCATCGGTGTGGGCAAGTCGGGCTGTATCTGCGGCGCCCTCAACGGCGGTGTTCTGGCCATCGGTATGTTCTTTGGCCGCACCGAGCACAAAGGTCCCACCGATCCCAATGTGGTCAAGTGTATGGGTCTGACTAAGGAGCTTCATGATTGGTTCAAGGAGAATAACACCAAAGGTATCACCTGCTGCCGTATCCTCACCCGCGAGTTTGATATGTCTCAAGGCGGCCACAAGAGCCAGTGCATTTATTATACCGGCATTTGTGCAGCCAAGGCCGCTGAGATCATCGCCAGAGAGCTGGGTATTCCCACCGAAGGAGAGATCACCGTTCTGCCCTATGAGGAGTACATCAAAACCAGAGTGGCTCCGCTGGAGGCATAGTGCAGCATGAATGTATTCAAGAAAGTTCCCATCCCTATTTGTGCTGTGATATTGGGCATGTTTGGCCTGGGCAATCTGCTCCAGTCCTACTCTGAAGGAGTTCGACTGTTGTGCGGAGCTGTGGGCGCAGTGCTGATGGTGATGTTTTTGATCCGTGTATTGCTGGCTTGGAAGAAGTTTTGCAATGAAATGGAAAATTCCATCATGGCTAGCGTGTTTTGTGCCTTTCCCATGGCTGTGATGATGCTGGCCACTTATGTGAAACCCTATATTGGTTCTCCGGCCAAAGCAATTTGGTTTGTGGGTGTGGCCATCCATGTGGTGATGATCCTCTATTTCACTGTGAAGTTTCTGCTGCATTTTTCGCTGGAAAAGGTTTTTGCCAGCTGGTTTATTGTCTATGTGGGTATTGCCATGGCGGGGATCACTGCATCGGCCTTTGGGACCGAGTCCATCGGGTCGGCTTGTGTCTGGTTCGGCATCGTGGCTTTGGTGGTCTTGCTGATCTTGGTGACCATGCGGTATGTGAAAAAGCCTGTTCCCGATCCGGCCAAGCCTGTGATCTGTATTTATGCCGCACCTACCAGTCTGTGCATTGCCGGGTATATTCAGTCGGTCACACCCAAGTCGTTGTCTTTGCTTACCATCTTATGGGCTGTGGCAACAGTGCTCTTTGTGCTGGCCTGTGTCAAGTTTGTGCAGTATTGGAAGCTGCCCTTCTTCCCCAGTTATTCTGCCTATACCTTTCCCTTTGTCATCAGCGCTATCGCTTCCAAACAGTTGATGGCTTGTGCGGCCAATCTGGGAAATCCCATGGCCTTTTTGAATACGGTGGTATTGGTGGAGACCATCATCGCTACTTGCACCACCCTTTATGCTTTGATTCGGTATCTGATTTTTCTGTTTCAAGAACCAAAGCAGGCAGCGAAATAAATGGAAAAATGCCTGAGAGTAAATCTCAGGCATTTTTTTGCGCAAAGTATCCACAATACTTGTCCACAGGTTGTGGATAAAAAACCGCCGGGCAAAACCGGCGGTTTTTTTGCATCTGGTTATCGCTATAAGGGAATTGTCATGCCATCCAGCAAGCGCAGAATGGAAAGCACCAGCGTGGCGGCAAAACACAAAATGGCCAAGATGAAAAAGGTCTTGTAGTGCTTTTCTTTTTTCAGACAGATGCTGCCGATGAGAAAGCACAAAACACCCAGGGCCAAAGGGGTCAGTTCCATAAAATCAGAAAGAAAAGCTTAGTTGATCTCTACTTTTTCGGCCTGCTCGGGGAAAAAGTCGTTGTCCAGGTCGTAGATGTTGTGGGTGGTGGAGTCACGGAGCACCCGGCCTTCCAGAGAGTAGCAGCGGATAAACTTCTTGCCATCCACGGTGGTCCAGTTCTCTGCATCCCAGGTGAGGTAGCCGTCGCCATCGGTCTTCTTCTGGGCAAACTTCAGGTCGATCTGTCGGTTGTTGAGCATCAGGTCAATCAGGCCCTTCCGGTCCACTTCCACTTCCTGCTTGTGGATCATATCATATGCTTTCATTGTTTTTCCTCCATCATCATTAAAGTGTGTAGCTTTATTATAGCATCCCTGTGAGATTTTGCAACCAACTCTGGGGCAAGGGATCAGTTTTTGACAGCCGTTTGGAGATAAGGAGCAGGAGTGGGCTCATCCTGGGTCAGGGCCTGCTCCACGCTCCAGTAAAAGGCCTTCTCCCCTGCTTGCTGGGTGATGCCGCTGCGGTCCATCATTTGCCGCACCGAGGGAGACACGCCGCAGAGGAACACCTGGGCCTGCTGGTTTTGCAGTTGGCGCAGCAGATCCAGGAAAGCCTGAGCGCCGGAGATATCCATATAGGAGACGCCCCGCATGGAAAAGATCACGCTGGAAAAACCACTTACCTGCTGGCCGATCTCTTCGATCATCTGGGTGTTAGAAAACAGGATGGAGCCGGTGATATAGACTACCCGGGCGTTTTCGGCCCGGTGAGCCAGAAGGGCGTCAGGGGCGGCCAGGCGATGAGGAAGTACATCTTCATAGTTGACCTGAAGTTCCGACTGCCGCACGGCCAGCAGCACCAGAGACACCACGATGCCCAGCAAAATGGCCACCGTCAGGTCAAAGAGGATGGTAGCCGCCATGGTCACCAGGAATTTCAGAATAGCGCCTTTGAATTTTTTGGAGAAAATGTAGCGAATGGTTTTCCACTCGTTCATCCGCCAGGCGGTGACCATCAGCACTCCGGCCAAAGCACACAGAGGGATCTGCCCCATCACCGGACCCAAGGCCAACATGGAGATCAACAGGAAAAGAGCATGGAATACACCGGTAAGCCGGGTACGGGCGCCGGATTTCACCGCCACGCTGGTACGGGCAATGGCCGCAGTAGCCGGGATACCTCCAAACAGCGGGGTGAGGATGTTGCCGATGCCCTGGGCCAGAAGCTCCCGGTCATTGTCCAGCTTGACGCCGGTCATCCGGCTGGCGCTGGCTCCGCAGAGCAGGCTTTCCACCATGCCCAAAGCGGCGATGCTGATAGCCGGAGCCAGCAACCCGCTCAGGGTGTTCAGATTCAAAGAAAGCAGGTCAAGCCGCTGGGGCAGCATCAAAGAGGAAGGGATCTCCCCCACGGTGTTTACAGGCAGCTTCAGCAGCATGGAAGCGGCTGTGGCCAGGATGATGGCAACCAGGGATGCAGGCACCACACTGTTCCACTTTTTCGGGAAAAACACCATGAAGAGCACTACGAAAACACCGATGGCCACAGCAGTCCAGTTGGGGTCAAAACCGTGAGTGAAGTATCCTCCCACTTTCTGGATAGCAGAGCCTTCAATGGAGGTGACGCCGAAGAAATTGTCCACCTGTCCTAGGGCGATGATCACGGCAATGCCCGAAGTGAAGCCGGTGATCACCGGCATGGGGATAAAAGCCGTGAGCCGTCCTAGCTTGAACAGTCCAGCGATCACCAGCAGCACACCTGCCAGGAAGGTGGCCTGAAAAACACCGTTTAAGCCATATTGGGCCACAACGGAGGTGAGGATGGCAGCCATGGCTCCTGTGGGGCCGGAGATCTGGTAAAAAGCTCCGCCCAAAAGGGCGATGATGGCACCGGCCACAATGGCGGTGAGCAGGCCGGAAGCTGCCGAAGCGCCGCTGCTGACGCCAAAGGCCAGAGCCAGGGGCAGCGCCACCGCTGCTACTGTCAGACCAGCCATCACATCGGACAGCAGACCTTTGGCGTTGTAGCCTGCAAATTCCTTCTTTAGATCTTTTGCATATTTTTGCAGCATTTTGTTATTCCCCCCGGAATATTGTTTTATTTTGCCCCCTGCAAAAGGACAAAAGTATAAAAATGCAAAGAAAGTATATCATGGTGGTGAACAAAGGGCAAGAAATTCCAGGAAAACAGGGATATTTTTTCAGTATGACAAAAAAATTCCCCAGGCGGCTCGCCGCCTGGGGAAAAATAATGCAGAGGAATTTGATTACTGAGCGTCAGCAAAGCGCACCAGCATGGTGGCGGCTTCGGCTCGGGTAACAGAATTGAGCGGATTCAGCTTGCCTTCGCTACCTTGGAGCACGCCCACGCCCACACAGTATTCCATGGCATCCTGGGCCCAATCGGACACCGAGGCGCTGTCAGAGAAATCGGTGAGGGCCGAAGAAGGTTCTTTCGGCGCGCCGCTGTACTGATACAGCATATAGGCCAGTTCCTGCCGGGTCACCAAAGCGTTGGGGTCCATGGTGGTGCTGTCCATATTGGCCAGAATTCCCTTCTCATAGCACCAGATGGCGCCGTTGGTATACCACTGACCGGCAGGCACATCGGTAAAGGGGTTTTCGATGGTCACCTGGGGAGAACCGGCCATACGGTAGAGCACGGTGGCCAGCATGCCCCGGGTCATGGTGCCGCTGGGGGTAAAGGTGTTGTTGCCGGTGCCGTTGAAATAGCCCCGTTTGACGCAGGTGTTCACATAGTCCTTGGCCCAATGCCAGCGCATATCGGTGAAGGGGGTGTCATAGATGGTGGAGCCCACCAGGTCGTAAGCGCACACCGAACGGTAGGAGGTGTTGAGGATGACCTCATATTCCCCATCGCCGTCCACATCCTTCACAGCAGGAGCCGCTTTGACGCCGTTGGTCTGATAAGCCCCCAGATAGCCGGGATATTCGGCAGGCAGCTGGGTGCGGGAGATCAGCTTCAGATCGCTGTCCAGGATGTACAGCGAGCCGTTGACATCGGTGTTTTCGCTGGTGGTGTCATGGTTGGGATTGGTGATGCTGTCGGTCCAGGAGCCAAAGATGATCTCCTTCTTGCCGTCGCCGTTGATGTCCACGCAGGTGGGCTGGGCGGCATATTCGGCAATGGTGGAGGTGGTGGCCGGCAGAGTGAAGCTCTTCATGGTCTGATCCAGGGAGAAGCAATAGAGCTTGCCGTCAAAGGAATTGAACAGGATCTCCTTGTTGCCGTCTCCATCCAGATCGGCGGTGACAGGCTCGGGCAGCACAAAGGAGGAGCCGGAGTTCTGGCAATCCTTGATGCGGGCGCCCAGATTGGTGGGAATGGTGGTCCAGTCAAAGCCCTTTGCGGTGTTCTGGTAGCGGGTGCGGTCGCCGTTGAAAACGGCAACGGACATACACAGGCTGTCCAGCCAGAAGGCGTTGGAGATGGAGTTGGTATCCATGACGATACCGGTGACCACCACTTCGTTTTTACCGTCGCCGTCCAGGTCGTCGATCACCGAGCCGGCATGGCCGAATTCCATGCACAGACGCTCTTTCATATCCACTTTGCCCTGGTCGGTGTCCCAGCCCCGCTGGGCCACGGTCTTTTCATGGTCGTAGTCGATGTAGGTACGGACGGAGCCCCAGGGGCTGTCGCCGAAGGTTTCGGCATTGGCCATGATGAGGGAGCCGTCCAGTTCAAAAGCCTGGATACACCGGTTGTCGGTGGGAGCAATGATCTCCGGCAGGCCATCGCCATCGATGTCACCGGTGGAAATGCCGTTGGCAAAGATGCCGTAGCTTTCTGCCTGATCCTGCTGGTCGGGAGAAAGCTGGGGCCAGTGGGGGAACAGAACGCCGTAGCAGTCATAGACCCACACAGAGGCTTCGGAGTTGACACCGGCACCTACAACGATCTCACAGGTGCCGTCGCCGTCAAAGTCGTCCACGGCCAGAGAACGGATAAAGCTGTCCACTTCCAGATACTTGGGCCAGCCTTTCTTGAAATAGCCGTTGTGATCCAGCACAGAGATGAGATTTTTGTGGGTGGAGATGATTTCCACATAACCGTCGCCGTCGATGTCCTTCACCACGGGAGAGCACCAGGCGCCGGAATAGTGGGCGGAGGGTTCGCTGTTATAGGGGGTGGAACGATCCTTGCCGGAGTCCACCTGCCACAGAGTCTTGCCGCTCTGGGCGTCGGTGACGGTAATGGCGAAGGATACGCTGACCACTTCGTCCCGGCCATCCTTATTGATGTCGGCCACTACCGGCTCGGCATAGTAAGCCAGGTTGGTGTATTTGGCATGGGCCGCGCCGGAATAGAGATACTTGGTCTTGACAGACACAGACGAGGCGGCCTTGGCCGGAGAGGGACACAGGGAAATGCAAAGCACCCCTGCCATGAGCCCGGCTACCAGCCGGGAAAGGGCTTTTTTCACAATACCTTCCTCCTTATACTGTTTACAAAAATTTAAAATCCCCTTCGATTAACAATATAAACCTAACCCCCGGTTTCGTCAAGACGAGAACCGGGGATTTATTTGTAAAAAACTTGATGGAGTAAATGGGGTTGTCCTCTCCCCTTTTCCCCTGCCTGTCTATGTCAATGGGAAGCGGGAGAAAAGGACTCTTCCTGCTTTTGACGGCGGGAGCGGGTGTACAGCAGCCACTTGCCAAAGCCATAGCAGGTGTTGACCAGCATGGCCGCCACGGTGATCAGCATGATGTAGCTGCCCGAGATGATATACAGGGCGGTGTAGAGCAGCAAAGTGACAAACCAGGCATACCACTGTTCGGTGTAGCGGAGCAGCAGCAGAATGCCGTTGGCGATGCCGCAGGCGCTGGCCAAAGCGTCCAGGAAGGAGTCTTCGGCTCCGGGGATCATCTGGATCAGCTGACCTACCACAAGGCCAAAGACCAGAATACCAGCGATCACCAGAATGTCCTGTTTCCAGCTCAGACGCTTGACCACAGTCAGCTCTTGCTGTACTTCGTCGGGGTGGTGTTTCCAGCGCAGAAAGCTGATGATGTCGATGGGAATCCAGAATGCCACGGTGATGATGGCGATGGTGTACCAGCCCAGAGCCACGCACAGCACCAGCTCGGGGATCTCGATGAAAAACAGGTCCACCATAAAATTCAGTTTGCTTTGTTTGGAGATCAGAAGCTCACACACCGGATTGGCCAAAACGGCGATCACCGAACAGACCACCACAAAGGAATTGGACATATCCTCCAGCATCATATCGGGCAGGAAAATGGTAAAGCCGATGGTCAGAAGCAGCACCACTACTAGATAGCCGATTTGGTAGGGGGTAAAGCTTTTGAGAAATGCTTTGAACTGGGATGAAGTTTTCATGAAAAGTATCCTTTCTTTTTCAATTTAAAGGGAAAGCCAGCGATTCAGTCGAGGAAAAGCCCGCAGGCAGTTTTGATAATAGATGGCGTCAAAAGTTTCCGGCGGGAAAATTTTCTCAATGGTCTCGTCATATTCCTCCAGCTGACCAAGATTGAGGGGCGGGCAGAAGTCGGTACCATAGAGGAACTGCTTCCAAAGGTCTGGTTGGGACAAAAGGGCCTGGCGGAAAGTGGCGATGGCACCTTGAGGGTCCTTTGCCTCTTTGGTGCCGGTCTCATAGGCGCCGGATACATCGGTGAACAGGTTTTTGTGCCGGTGCAGAAAAGCGGCGCACTCCATAAAACGAGGATCATCCATGTGGGCAATGATGAAATTCACCTCTGGGAAACGCTGGGCCGCTTGGGCGATGTACTTGGCCTGGGAGCCCTCCATGTCATTTTCCGACGGGAGGATGAGGGAGCAGAGGCCGGTGTGGAAGGTCACCGCCAGCTGATGCTGACGGGCAAATTCATAGATGGGGGTCATCTTTTCGTCGCAGGCCTTTCCCTTCTGATAGGTAAGATAGACCTTGAGGCCTACCACTTTCCATTCATCCAGATGGGGCTCCAGTGCATCGAGCTGGGGCGGGATGGGGCGATGGAGATCCACGCAAGGGCATAGAAACAGCCGGGGATCGGACAGAACCGTCTGAATGCACTGGGGATTTTCCATCAGGTCGGGGGGAAACTGCATCACCAGGGCAAACCCTTGGGTGCGCTGGAAATATTCGTCCCGGATAGCTGGGGATACGATGTGGGTGTGGCAATCGATTTTGGGGCGCACAGAAAACACCTTTCTTTTTCCTTTTGCAGCAAAGGAGGAGTGAGGAAGCCGCAAAAAAAGAGCCTGGGGCAAACAATGCCAAGGCTCTTTTTGGTGCCGCTGACCGGGATCGAACCGGTACGGTCAAAAGACCGAGGGATTTTAAGTCCCTTGCGTCTGCCTGTTTCGCCACAGCGGCAGGAAGCGGAAACCAGGAATTAGTATAGCACGCCCCGCCCCTCTCCGTCAAGAATGGGGAGGAGACCAGCCTTACAGGGCTTTTTGCCGGGCTTTTGCCACAAATTTGTCCATGTCCACAATGAATCGCTCATGGTCTCCCCGGCTGACCACCTCATGCTCATCTTTTACTTCCACCTGAAAAACCAGGCGGCGGCCCTCCACTTCTTTCAGACGGCAGGAGGCGGTCACCGTCATTCCCACCGGTGTGGGGGCCTCATGGGTGATATTGACGCCGGTGCCCACGGTGGTCTGCCCCGCATCCAGATGATCCATCACACATTCATAGCAGGTGTTTTCGATGATGGCCAGCAGTACTGGCGTGGCAAGAACCGGAACCAGTCCGGACCGCAGGGCGCCTGCCGTCATGTTTTCTTCCACTTTCACCTTTGTCTCATGGGTCAGTCCTGTTTTCAGCATGGTTTTGTCTCCTTTTCGTGGTCTGTAAAGAGAGTATAGCAAAAATCCCTTTTCCCCACAAGAAAGGAGGCGGGGTGACCCCGCAGGCAGACATTCTTTGCCCCGGCCCATACAACCGGCCGGAGCAAAGAAAAGAATGGGAGCGGTGGCTCGCCGCCGGGAACTTTGCAAAACTGGAAACAGTGATTGAAACCACTTTTTCGACACGCTCAGAGGAGGGTTTCCCCTCCCCTGTTAGGATCGGTCCCGGCTTTTAAAGATCAGCGCGCCGATCAAGGAAAAGACCACGGCAGCGGCAATGCCGCCGGCTGTGGCGGTGAGACCGCCGGTAAAGACCCCCAGAAATCCTCGCTGGGCGATGGCCTCCTTCACTCCTTCGGCCATGGTGTAGCCAAAGCCCAAAAGGGGTACGGTGGCTCCGGCCCCGCCGAACTTTACCACCGGCTCATAAACACCAATACCAGTGAGAATGACCCCCAGCACCACAAAAGTCACCAGAATCCGACCAGGGGTCAGCTTGGTCCGGTCGATGAGCACCTGACTGATGGCGCAGATCACCCCGGCGGTGAGAAAGGCTCTTACATATTCCATTTTTCATCGGCCTCCAAACAAACAAGATGACAGATCCCAGGGATGCTTTGGCCCTGGTTGCAGGAAGTGGGACTCAAAAGGGCGCCGGTGCCGCAGAACAGCACCTTGCGGAAAATCCCCTGTTCCATGGCCTTGAGGATATAGGAGCAAAGCACAGCCGCCGAACAGCCGCAGCCCGAGCCGCCGGCGTGGACATCCTGGCTGCCGTCATAGAGCAAAAGACCGCAGTCGTCATAGGTGGGGCGCATATCAATGCCGTCCCGCTGAAACAGGTCGATGACGATCTGATGCCCCACCTTCCCCAGGTCCCCTGTGACGATGAGGTCATACTGGGAAGGTCCGGTGTGGGTGTCCTGGAAGAAGCGGCTGATGGTCTCATAGGCCGACAGGGCCATGGCGGCGCCCATGTTGGCCTGGCTGGTCACTCCTGGGTCGGCGATCCGGCCGGGAGTGGCGTGGGTGATGCGCACCCCCATGCCTCCTTTCTGCAGCACCACCGCCCCGGAAGCGGTGGCCGTCCACTGGGCCGTCTGGGGACGCTGGCCGCCATATTCCAAAGGATAGCGGTATTGCCGCTCGGCGGAACAGAAGTGGGAAGAAGTGATGGCGCAGGCCGTCTGCTCAAATCCGCTTTCCACCAGGCAGGAGGCCACCAGCAGCCCTTCTGCCATGGTGGAACAGGCCCCATATAGCCCCAGAAAGGGCACATTGGTGGGACGCAGGGCAAAGGTGGTGCCGATGCACTGGTTGAGCAGGTCTCCGCCCAGAATACACCCCAGCTGGGAAGGTGGCAGATGGGCTTTGGAGAGGGCCCGCTCCAGGGCCATGGACATCATCCGGCTTTCGGCCTTTTCCCAGGTTTGTTCTCCAAAGGTGTTGTCGTCGCTGATATAGTCAAAATCCCGGGACAGAGGGCCTTCCCCTTCCTTTTTGCCCACCACCGAGGCGTAGGCCAGCACCCGGGGCGGGTCCTGAAAGCAATAGGTGTTCCCTGTTTTTTTCATATTCCCACCCCCTTTATGCAAAAATATAATAGATCAGGCCATAGATCACCGAGGCGGTCAGGCCGCAGGCCAGCACCGGCCCGGCGATGGTGAACATTTTGACGCAGGTGCCCAGCACAAGCCCTTCGGTTTTGTATTCCAGGGCCGGGGCGGCGATGGAATTGGCAAAGCCGGTGATGGGGACAATGGTGCCCGCTCCGGCGAACTTGGCGATTTTGGGATAGATGGCCAGATCGGTGAGCAGCACGCCCAAAAATACCAGAATGATGGAAAGAGATGCTCCGGCTGCCTTTTCATCCAGGCCCTGGCTCAGCAGGAAATTGCGAATGGCCTGGGCCAGGGTGCAGATGGCGCCCCCTGTGAGAAAAGCCAGAAAGGCGTCTTTCAGCAAAGGCGAGGGCGGGGAGGCTTTTTGATAAAGCTTTTTATATTCTTGGTTGGTGATATCCATGAAAAAACCCTTTCTGCCGGTGCACCGGCTCGTTTTCTTGCCGGTAGTATATGCCGGAAAAGGGCAATGATACAAAAAAAGTGGCCTTTGGCCACTTTTTTGATGATAAAGAATGTTTTTTATTGTTGAGCCCGGTGAAAAAGCTGCTTTACCTTTTCCAGAAGGAGCGGATGGGAAGAAAGGTCCGGGTCTTGCCGCAGCACTTTCTGGGCCGCCTGCTGGGCATTTTGCAAAAGGGATACATCCTGGGACAGATCGGCGATCTTGAACTCCGGCAAACCGTGCTGCCGGTCGCCGAAAAAGTCTCCCGGCCCCCGCAGCTTCAGATCGGCTTCGGCGATGCGGAAGCCGTCGTGACACTGAGTCATCACCCGCAGCCGCTCCTGTGTTTTGGCGCTTTTGCTGGCCGACACCAGCACGCAATAGGACTGCCGGTCTCCCCGGCCCACCCGGCCCCGCAGCTGGTGCAGCTGGGAAAGGCCCATCCGGTCGGCGTTTTCAATAATCAGCGTATTTACGTTCGGCACATCGATCCCCGTTTCGATAATGGTCGTGCAGACAAGAACATCGATTTCCTGTTCGAGCAGCCTACGCCACACCTCGGAAAGCGTTTCTTCATCCATCTTGCCGTGAGCGACGGCAATTCTGGCGTCGGGCAGCGCATTCTGCAGCCGTGCGGCAACGCCTTCAATAGATTCGACACGGTTATGCAGATAATAAACCTGCCCGCCGCGCCGTAATTCACGCCGGATCGCATCATTGATGATTCCCTGGTCATGCTCAAGCACATAGGTCTGTACAGGGTGCCTGTCCTGCGGAGCCTCTTCGATAACCGACATGTCGCGAATGCCGCTCATGGCCATATTCAGCGTGCGCGGGATCGGCGTTGCCGAAAGCGTCAGCACATCCACATTACTGCACAGCGATTTCAGCTTTTCCTTTTGCGCCACGCCGAAC
>CALLCY010000051.1:0-3362 GCA_938000015.1 uncultured Clostridia bacterium | reverse complement strand
CTTTCGCTGAGGTGGTGCCCGGCGTGGACGGCCTGATCCACATTTCCCAGATCGCTGACCGCCGCATCGGCAAGCCCGAAGAGGTGCTGACCATCGGCGAGACTGTCAATGCCAAGATCACCGACATCGACAGCGAGAAGAAGAAGATCTCCCTGAGCATCCGCGCTCTGCTGGATGATTCCAACAACCAGCCCGAAGAGGTGGAGGCCGAGGAGAACGACGCCGAATAAGACCTGATATGGTCCATTGATTTGCCTGACAGGGCGTGGGGATAAGCCCCACGCCCTTTTTTGGTACTTTCCCCTGAAAAAACGCATAGAATGGCTTAAGGCCAAACAGGGGGAGGCGAGAAAATGGGCCAGAGGAAAAGACGCCCCCGGCGTCAGATCTTTTTTTATGTGCAGCACAAGGGCAATGCCCGTCTGGCTGTTTTGCTGGGGCTGTGTACTGTGGCGGCGCTGGCTTTTTTGCTCATGGACCTTCAGCTGCGCCCTCAGATCCGGGAATGGGGTCAGGCCCGGGCACGGTATCTGGCTACCCAGGCCATCAACCAGGCCATCAGTCAGGAGCTGGAGGAAAACGGGGAGGAATACCAGGACCTGGTCCGATTTGAAAAGGATCAGTTCGGGCAGATCCTGGCGGTGCAGACCGATGTGGTCAAGGTCAACACCATGAAATCCCGTATGATTGCCCGGGTGTCGCAGAAACTAAACGATGCATCCGCTGCCACCATCCGCATACCGCTGGGCAATGCCACCGGTATGGATCTGCTCTATGGCCGGGGCCCCAAGATTCCACTGCGGATGATTCCCCTGGGCAGCGCCAATGCGGATTTTGTCAGCGTTTTTACCAATGCGGGCATCAACCAGACCCGGCACCAGGTGGTTATTGAAGCGGAAGTGGAGCTGAGTGTGCTGGCTCCCGGTTCCGAGACCACTCTGACGGTGGGCAGCCAGATCTCGGTGGCTGAAACGGTGCTCATCGGCAATGTGCCCGACAGCTATACCTACCTGGACACCCAGGGAGAAAATTTGCTGCAGGATTATAATCTTTTGAAAAACAAGGGGGATCAGGCACCCTGATCCTCTGGGACGGAGGAAATGCCATGACCGTCAAGGAACAAATGGATCAGCTCACCGATGAGCTGATTGTCCATGCCAGAAAATATTACGAAGAGGATGCCCCGGAGATCTCCGATTTTGAATATGACGCTCTATCCCGTCAGCTGCGCCAGCTGGAGCAGGAGTATCCCCAGTGGGCCAGAGCCGATTCTCCCACCCAACGCATCGGCGGCGAACCTTTGGAGGGGTTTGATGAGGTGCGCCATGATTACCCCATGGAGAGCTTGCAGGATGTGTTTTCCTATGAGGAGCTGTGGGACTTTGACCGGAAGATCAAGGAGCAGTTCCCCCAGGCTCTCTATTCGGTGGAAGTGAAAATCGACGGTCTTTCGGTGGCCCTAGATTACCGGGATGGGCTTTTTTATCAGGGAGCCACCCGGGGCAATGGAGTGGTGGGGGAGGATATCACCCAGAACCTGCGCACCATTCACAGCATCCCGTTGAAGATCGATACATCCATCCCACGGCTGGTGGTGCGGGGAGAGGTGTATATGCCCTTTGAAGCCTTCCAGCGGCTCAACGCCCTGCGGGAAGAGGAGGAGCAGCCTCTCTTTGCCAATCCCCGGAATGCGGCGGCCGGCTCTCTCCGGCAGCTAGACCCGGCGGTGGCCGCCAAGCGCGGCCTGCGCATCCTGTGCTTCAACCTGCAAAATGCCCAGGAGGCGGGCTTCCAGAGTCACTATGACTCCCTGGAAAGTCTTTCGGCCCTGGGCTTTCCGGTGGTGGAGCCCAGACTGCGCACCAGCTCCATGGATGAAGTGATCCGGTTCATTGAGAAGGCTGGAGAAGAGCGGGACAAGCTGTCCTTTGGCATCGACGGCATCGTCATTAAGGTAGACCAGCTGGCCTATCGGGAGGAGCTGGGCAGCACCGCCAAGGCTCCCCGCTGGGCGGTGGCCTACAAATATCCTCCGGAAGTGAAGGAGACCCGCCTGCTGGACATCACTATCCAGGTGGGACGCACCGGAGTGCTCACTCCCAACGCCGTGCTAGAGCCGGTGCGCCTGGCCGGTACCACTGTCAGCCGGGCCACGCTGCACAACCGGGATTTCATCAAAAGCAAGGACATCCGCATCGGGGACATCGTCCGGGTGCGGAAGGCCGGGGAGATCATTCCCGAAGTGCTGGAAGTGGTGCGGGAGAAGCGGGAAGGGGAACTGCCGGAGTTCCATATGCCGGAGACTTGCCCGGTGTGCGGCGCCCCGGTGCTGGAGGACCCGGAGGAAGCCGCTGTCCGCTGTACCGGCGCCGAGTGTCCCGCCCAGCTGGCCCGGAACATCACCCACTTTGCCAGCCGGGATGCCATGGACATCGAGGGCCTGGGCCCGGCCATCGTCCACAGTTTGCTGGAAAATGGACTGATCCGTTCTCAAGCTGATTTGTACTTCCTGAAAAAGGAGGATGTAGCCGCCCTGGAGGGAATGGGGGACAAATCGGCGGAGAATCTATTGTCCCAGCTGGAAAAGAGCAAGGAAAATCCCCTGGAGCGGGTGCTTTATGCCTTTGGTATCCGCCATGTGGGCCAGAAGACCGCCCAGGTGCTGGCCCGGCATTTCCCCACCATGGAAAAGCTGGAAGAAGTCACCGTGGAAGAACTGACCGCCGTGCGGGACATCGGGGGCAAGACCGCAATCAGCCTGCATCAGTGGATTCATTCCCAGCAGGGACAGCATCTGATTCACCGGCTGGAGGAAGCGGGGGTCAACTTTACCCAGCCCCAGACCCAGGTAGGGGACCTGTTCGCCGGAAAGACCTTTGTGCTCACCGGTACCCTGCGCCATTTCTCCCGCTCCCAAGGGCAGAAGCTCATTGAAAGTCTGGGGGGCAAGGCATCCTCCTCGGTGTCCAAAAAGACCAGCTATGTGCTGGCCGGGGAGGAAGCAGGGTCCAAGCTGGAGAAGGCCCTGTCTTTGGGCGTGCCTGTTTTGTCCGAAGAGGAATTTCTTCAGATGCTGCCGCCAGACATTCTGGCCGAACAAGGAGAAACCAAATGAAAAAAGAGGAACGGGAAAAAACAATATTTGTCGTCACCGTTTGCCTTGTAGGCTCTATCGTCATTTGCTCTATCCCCTATTTCTTTCATCTGTTTTTGAATTAACGCTTTTGCCACTTTCTCGATATATTTGCCCGCCGGGTTTCCCGGCGGGCCAGACTGTCAAAAAACTTATCTAGCTAGGGGAAACTATTTGCCCTACTTCTCATCAATCCGCAAAAAGCCGCGACCTGTGCGTGGCTTTTTGC
>CALLCY010000050.1:0-13487 GCA_938000015.1 uncultured Clostridia bacterium | reverse complement strand
TTCTCCTACATTAGGGGGCTTTTTGTCTATTGTCCGTTTTTACTGGTCCAGTTCATTTGTCCCCACAAACATTATTTCCCTGCTGTTTTTGGGGATTGTCTCTCTGGTCCTGTGGGAATTCACCCGTTCTTCCAGCCTGATCCGTCCGGTCCACGGCCCTTTCCTGACGCTGATGGTGGTTCTGTCCCTCTTTTGCACCGTTTACTGCCTGGTGAGCTTTGGATTCTATTTTTACGATCATGACTTTTCCTCTCCCCGGAAGAAATGGGGGCTTTTTATTTTTCTCTGCCTCCTGGCTCTGCTCTACCTTGTCATTTCTTTGTCCGTCATTTTCCCGGCCTTTTCGGAGGCTCGCTGGGACGAAGGCGTGAGCCAGGCGGTCAGCCGCTATTTTGATTTTTCTTCCGGAAAAGAGGAAAAGCCCTCCGCCCGCCTCACTCCCCATGACCCGGAGGATGTGAAGTGGCATTGGGATATGCTCCTTTGGGCCGGTGGTATCCTCCTCTTCTGCCTGATTTGCAATATGATCTATTTGCCTATCCGTCTGCGGGTGGCCAAGGAAAAGGGCTACGACACCGACAGCATCGGTAACCTGCTTGCCAGTGTAGCCATTTTGCTGCTGGTGATCCTGGGCCTGGCCAAACCTTCTCTCTATTGGTGGCTGGGCGCACTGCTCCTGGTGTTGCTGGCGGTGCGCATCCCCAAGCTGGGGCTGCTTCACGCTTTGCTCTTCACCTTGTTCCAGCCCTTTGCCCTGTTAGACAGCGGTTTGAGCAAAGTCAAGCTCCTCTCCACTTCAGTTTCCACCACCAGCGCCATTTCCAGCGAAATGAAAGCCCGCTCCGCCGGTCTGCACCAAACCATCCGCGATGAGGTCCGGGAGGAATTCCAGCAGGACATCGACCAAAACACCACTGTACAAACCCACAAAGAACCAAAAACAGAAAAAACAGACCGCAATCTCTGATTTGCTGTGTCTGTACATGAAAAAAGGAAGCCGAAATGGCTTCCTTTTTTCATGTATTTTCAATATTCCGTGGATCTCAGCGGTAATCCTTGGGGGAAGAAACGATGTTTTTCACAAATGATTCCATCTCATCCTCTCTGTACCAGCTGTACGAATAGACCGTATACTTTTCATGTCCATCCCGCTGGAAGGCAGCATCGCTGCGCAGGAAGAAGGCATTCCGGTTCCCATTGGTGTCCGCCCATGTGAGATCCACATTGTACCAGACTCCATCCAGCTGCACCTTGTTCCACTGGTGTCCCTCGCCGCCGTTTTCCTGGTAAGCACACACATGAACGCAGGGAATTCCGGCCATATTCATCAGAAGCTGAAAAGCCTCGCTGTAACCGTCACACACCACATCCACGCCGTTGGCAAATCCCATCCAGCTGTGGCACAGCCAGTATTCCGGATCTGCTTCCAGGATCTCCCGTTCCTCTGTGCTGGGATTAGTGACATCAATCCCCTGGCTCTCATACTTCTTGATCAGCGAGTAATTATATTTTGTATTGTCGATCACTGCGTTATACAAGGTTTTCACGATCTCATAATCGCTCATGCCTTCGGTCACATATTTCTCGTAGAAATCGATCATCCAGTTGATGGAATCCAGCAGATACTGTCTACCGTTGTCCGGCGCTACCTTATACAGTTCCAGGAACCCATCCCACTGGTCGCCGGAAAGATATCCCTTCTCCCGATAGAGCGGCATATCAATATATTCCGGATTGAACACATCCTGATAGACGCTCATCTCCCGGGGCATCAGCCGGACATAACTTCTCCACTTTCCCCGATCGGACACCGTCTGCGCCACGATCGCGGTCTGTTTGTCATACACATCCTGATTCTCTTCAAACCGCACCGCCGGGTCATCGTGAATATCCCGTTCCAGCCCTTGAGCCTCGATCTGCGCATTGGCAGCTTCATTGGCTATGTATTCCGGCCAGGTGGGGAAATACCCCCGCTCTGCACAATAATTCCAGATCTGCTTCATGTAGGCCTCTACCGAAGGATAGCCGGAGAAATCTGCATACACTGTGGTCACCCCGAACTCTTCCCGGAGATAATCCATCTGCTCCGGCAGACTTTCATACTCCGCCGTCAGATCCGCCGTATCGTTCAGCTGAGGAATCCCCCGCATCGTTACAGCGCCCTGTTTTTTCAGCTGTTCCAGCAAGGTAACATCCTGTCCCTTATAGGCAGCGTCCAGCGCCTCATAGGCTATATACATGGCATCGCTGCGGGTGAAGCCTTCCCCGGACAGCATGGGACACAGCAGACCCACCTGCCCAGCCAGCCCATAGGGATCGTTCCAGGCAAAATCCCCGGCCTGATCGGAGTAATCCAGCATCCGCAGCACCAAAGTGAGGAATTGTTCCATGGTGATGGAAGCCGTACCGGAAAATGTGGTGGCCGATGTGCCGTTGACGATACCATTTTCATAAGCATATCCCACATAGGGCTTGGCCCACTGTGCCACATCGGTAAAAGGCGCGGTGTACGCGCTGGCCAGCGCATCCTCTTCTGCCCCCAGCAGACGCACCAGCAGTGTTGTGGCCTCCTGCCGTGTCAGGGTGCTGTCCAGATTCATATCCACATTGCCGTCTTCATCGGCAGCCGTTCCGTTGACCAGGCCATAGCTATACAGCACAGTGGAAGGAAAATCGCCGATATGCCGTGTGTCCGCATATCCGGTCCCATCCACCACCGTGGCCCCCTCGTACTCGTCCACTTTCAGAGCCTGGGCATTTCCCATCGCCATGGTGATGGTCATGGCCAATGTCACCCCAGCAGCCAGCAAGCGCCGCTTCCATCGATGTTTCAATCATCATTCCCCCTGTTTCAAAAAATCACCAAAAGTATACGGTATTTTTATCGCTTGCGCAAGCCATTTTTCTATGCTTTACCTGAAATTCCACCTGGAAGTTCGATAGAGGTCAGGCCAGTCCAAACAGCCCAGTAGCGCCTTGTTCCAGCTCCTGCATAGATATGAACGATGATCTTTATATCCCAAAGGTCTCCCCGCTATGCTATTTCATGCTGTGAAGGAGTTACATCCATGCATCAAATACTGAAAAATTTATCCCTGCGCCGCAAATTGACGCTGGCTTTCGGCACGATCATTGTGTTCTGTACCGTGGCGGCCATCATCGGCGCATGGGGCATCGGATCTGTCTTTACCAAAAGCCGCACCCTATACAGGGATTTCGGCCAGTCCCAAGGCATGGTCAACCGTATTCTGGCCGATTTCAAACAAAATGAACTGCTCATCAGCACGCTTCTGATCAACGCCGATCCCCAGGGCCGTGAAACTTTGCTGGCCGCTTTGGAGGAAAACCAGCAGACTTTGCAAAACAGCTTTTCGGAAAGCAGCGACCTGGGATATCTGGACAGCCTGTCGCCCCAAGCCCTCCAGGAGCTGGAAAGCCTGCTGGAGCAATACTTTGCCGTGCAAAAGCAGGTGGTGGAATTATCCGCCCATTCTCCAGAACAAGCCATCCCCCTTTTCACCCAAGAGCTGATGGTTCAGGGAGATCAAGTGGACACGATCATCCAGCAGATCATCGGCGCTCACGCCCAAGCTGGAGAACAGATGCTGCAGGAATTGGGCTCCAACACCCTTCGGGTGATGATCGCTCTGGGCGTTTTTCTCCTGTTTTCCCTTCTCTATTCCGGGGTGATTTCTCACAATATGTCCGCTTCTATCGGAAAATCTGTCCAGGCATTGCTGACGGGAATGGAACATTTGGGCGCCGGCCAACTGGGAACTCGTGTGGATGTGCTCAGCCAGGATGATTTGGGGCGGATCGCCCAAATGTTCAACAGCACCTGCGAAACACTGGACACCTATGTTTCCCATGTGAATGAGATCATGTCCCAAGTGGCCTCCGGCCGTCTGGTTTATGACGATCCTGTGGCATTCCAAGGAGATTTTCTCACCATGCAGCAGTCCATTCTGAGTATGGTACAGCAAGAAAATCAGCTGATCCGCCTGGTGCGGGACACCACCGAACAGGTGACAATGGCCGCAGAACAAGTTTCGGTCTCCTCCCAGTCTCTGGCCCAAAGCTCTGCGGAGCAAGCTGGATCGGTACAGCAGCTTTCGGCTTCCCTGGCCGAGTTTGCCCAAAATATGTCCTCCGCTGTGGAAGATGCGGGAACCACCAGCCAGCAAACCCATCAGGCCGGAGAACTGACCCATCTCACCGACGAAAAAATGGAACAGATGCTGAAAGCCATGGATGAAATCAGTGCTGCCTCTCAAGAAATGGGCAAAATTGTAAAATTCATCGACAGCATCGCCTTTCAAACCAATCTGTTGGCCTTGAATGCCGCTGTGGAAGCCGCTCGGGCAGGCAGTGCCGGAAAGGGCTTTGCCGTCATCGCCGACACTGTCCGCCAGCTGGCCATCAAAAGCAGCGAAGAGGCTCAGGAAACGGCCCGTCTGCTGCAAAGCACACTGGAAGCCGTGGCCACTGGCAAACAACTGGCCGCCGATGCTGCCGATCTGCTTCGGAACACCTCCGCCGCTTCCAGCCAATCGGTTCAAGCCACCGCCAAAGTACTGGACACCCTCACAAGCCAATTTTCCGCCCTGGAGCAGCTTCATGCCGCCCTGGAGCAGATCAACGCTGCCATCCAAACCAATTCCGCCTCTGCCGAAGAAAGCCCGGCAGCCAGTCAGCAACTGCACGCCCAGTCCTCCGCTCTGGAACAGCATGTGAGCGTCTTTTCTTTAAATTAGCACTCTTTTTTCCAGTCTTCACCCCTTGGCTACCGCCAGGGGGTGGAGACAAATCAAACTTTTTATTGATGCAGCACTTCCAAACAAATTCCCAGCCTTCCACCACTGAGAAATGATAGATATTTCATCCCTTTCTGCACCCGATTGTCTAATCCACTTGTTTTCGCTTATTTTTGCAAATTACTTGACAGAAAAAGTTGTTAATTTTATAATAAGATAGACAAAAGATACCATCATACACTTGCAATTCATAGAATAAATATGCATCTCACTACCCAAAAATGCAGAGAGGCGTATGGGTGTTTTTTTGCCGTTCAGGAATTAGCTATTTTTGCCAGAAGAAATTTGAGAACAGAAAGGGAGCCTCACCTATGCTTTCATTTGGAAACAGAGAAATTGTGGACGCTTTGGAGAAAATTTCATTTAATTCTTTTACAGATCCGCGGGATATTCCATCCACCCTGAATCTGCCCAATTCCAATGAAATCCAACGCCAGCTCAATCGGGTGCTGGGGCTTTACCACAATCGCATCTTGTGGGAAACCCACAATGTGCAGCTGGTGAATAAAACCATTTCTTCTGGCCTTTGGAACATGGATATCGGACCGGGCAATCAGGTCATTGCCGCTTACTGGTCGGATGATTTCCGCCACATGATTGGCTACAATAGTGTTCAAGATTTCCCCAATAAATTGGAGTCCTGGTCCGATTTGCTTCATCCGGAAGACAAAGACCGCACTTTGAATCTGTTTGTTCAAACATTGGAGGATCGTTCCGACCAAACAAAATATGATCTGGAATACCGCCTGAAAACAAAAAACCAGGGTTACCGCTGGTACCGGGCTTCCGGCAATGTGCAACGGGATCAGCAGGGACAGGCTATTCAGTTTATCGGCATTTTTGTGGATGTGAACGATGAGCACGAAAATAAAGTGGCTTTGAACCATGTTCTCAAGCGCTATTCCGCTATCGATGATGTCACTACCCAAGGCTCTTTTTACATCCAGCTGCGTGCACGCAACCTGGAGTCCCCGGCAAATATCGTCTGGTTCTCCGAACCATTCCGCAAGCAGCTCGGCTTCCTGGGTGAAGAAGATTTCCCCAACAAAATCAACCTGTGGCTGGATCGCATCCATCGGGACGACCTTCCCATGTTCCTCCAAACAGTCAATGAAAGCATTGCCCAGCAAAGCGGAATGTTTGAAACAGAATATCGCATCCAGCATCGAAACGGCAATTATCTGTGGATGCAAGCCGTTATCCATGTGGACAAAGATACCAGCACCAATGAACTGACCATGGTAGGCGTCATCAACGACATGACACAGCTCCACAATACTCAGGAACTGGTGGAGCAGAATATGAACACTCATGTCTACTCCTTGAGCGAGTGCCTGGAAAAGATCAACCAAACGATTGCAGAGAATGCGGAAGCGATGCAGCTTGTGATCGACCGTCAGACAGAGCTGTCTCAGATTCTGAAAGATTCTCAGGAGCAAATGATGCAGACCACTCAGGCGATCAGCGCCATCCAGAGCATTTCCCGGCAGACCAACCTTCTGTCCTTGAATGCCTCTGTGGAAGCCGCCCGGGCTGGCGCCGCCGGAAAGGGTTTTGCCGTTGTGGCCGAAGAAGTTCGGAGTTTGGCACAGAACAGCGATACTGTTTCCAAAGAGATATCCACCAATCTGAACCAGATGCAGCAATATGTCAAAAATGTGGTTCAGCAGTTTGACCTGTTGAACGAAGAGATTGCCAATCAGGACAAAAAAATGTCCTCTATCCGGGAGATCGTCGCCGAGATCGATGGTACTGTAACCAGCGTCAAGGATGTTATGAATATGCTGTTGAATCAATAGCTGTTTCCCTTTTCCCCTTCTTCAAAAGAATGATACCGTGCAAAAAAGTCCCTGGAGCAACGCTCCAGGGACTTTTTCTGTTTTTCTTCTGTTTACAGCTCCAGGGACAGCTGCTTATCAGGAGAATCCTCCTCTTTCAGCAAAGCACCTGCCGCAGGAAGAGTGCGTGTGCGGTAGCGGGCCACATTGACAATGCCCGATTCCGCCAGAAGAACGGCTTTTTTCACCTTTTTGTTCTTTTTCAGGCTCATCACCGCCACTCCCTGAGAAGAACGGGTGGCTTTGGCCGCCACGGCGGCCGTGGACACCACCAGTGCCCGACTGTCGGTGGAATAGAGCACCGCTTCCCCTTCTTCCGGCAAATGCAGCACAGAAACCAGGGGGGATTTATCGCAATAGGCCCCTGTCAGCCTTCTCCGGTTGGATTTGGTATCAAAACTCTTCACCGGAATCTTGGCCACCTTGCCGTTTTCATATACATACAGCAAATGACCGCTGTAATCCCCAGGGAGGAAACAGAAGATTACCCGCTCCCCGTCGCTCATCTGAAGCTTTTGAGGTAGATAATCCCCCAGCAGACTAGCCTTGCCATCGTCAAACTCATGGAGACGGCACTTATATGCCTGCACCTTATCGGTGAGGAAGATGATCTCACTCTTATTGGTGCATTCCGTTGTCATGGCAACGGCGTCCCCTTCCTTCACCTTCTGCTCTCCGCTCATCCGCAAAGACTGGGGTGTGATCTTTTTGAAATACCCCTCCCGGGTGAGGAAAATATGCACCGGGTAGTCTTCAATGTGATCTTCCTCGTCGTACTGCACCACCTGATCTTCATAGATAATGGCGGTGCGCCGGGGTGTCTTGTACTTTTTGTTGATCTCTCGTAGCTCGCCGATGATGATGTTCTTGATCTTCCGGGAGTCGGCCAGGATGCCCTCCAGCTCTTCGATTTCCTGAGCCAGCTCGTCGGTCTCCCGGGTGCGCTTCAAGATGTGTTCTTTGTTGATGTTCCGCAGCTTGATCTCGGCCACATATTCCGCCTGGAGCTCGTCGATGCCGAAACCGATCATCAGATTGGGCACCACTTCGCTGTCCTCTTCGGTGTCCCGAATGATGGCAATGGCCCGGTCGATATCCAACAGAATCTTCCGCAATCCCAGCAGCAGATGGAGCTTTTCCTTCTTTTTCCCCAGGTCAAAATAGACTCTGCGGCGGATGCACTCCATCCGCCAGGCGCTCCACTCTTCCATCAGCTGGCCCACACCCAGTACCCGGGGCGTGCCGCCGATGAGCACATTGAAATTGCAGCCAAAGGTGTCCATAAGCGGGGTCATCTTCATCAGCTTGGCCATCAGCTTTTGCGGGTCAACGCCCCGCTTGAGATCAATGGCGATTTTGAGACCCTCCAGGCCGCTTTCGTCCCGCATGTCGGAGATCTCCCGCACCTTCCCCTGGCGGATCAGGTCGGTGACCTTGTCCATAATAGCTTCAATAGTGGTGGTATAAGGGATCTCTGTGATCTCGATGATGTTTTCTTTTTTCAAATAGTTCCATTTGGCCCGCACACGGAAAGAACCCCGCCCGGTGCGGTAAATCTCCTCCATCTGCCCCTCGTCCAGAATCAGCTCGCCTCCGGTGGGAAAATCCGGACCTTTCAAGGTATCCATCAGGCGACAGCCTGGATTTTTCAGATAGGCGATAGCCGTGTCACAGACTTCATTTAAATTGAAGCCACAGATGGAAGAGGCCATGCCCACAGCAATGCCCAGGTTGGCGCTGACCAAAATGTTAGGGAAACGAGTGGGCAGCAATGCAGGTTCTTTCATGGTACCATCGTAGTTGTCCACAAAATCCACGGCGTCGCAATCGATATCGGCGAAGATCTCCCCACAGAAGGGGTCCAGCTTCACCTCGGTATACCGGGAGGCGGCATAGGCCATGTCCCGAGAATAGACCTTGCCGAAGTTTCCTTTGCTGTCCACAAAGGGGGTGAGCAGGGATTCATTGCCCCGGGCCAGACGCACCATGGTCTCATAAATGGCCGCATCGCCATGGGGATTGAGACGCATGGTTTGTCCCACCACATTGGCCGACTTGGTGCGTGCCCCCTGCAAAAGCCCCATCTTGTACATGGTGTACAGCAGTTTGCGGTGGGAGGGTTTGAAGCCATCGATCTCCGGGATGGCCCGGGAAAGAATGACGCTCATGGCATAAGGCATATAGTTTTCTTCCAGGGTTTGTGTGATGGGCTGGGGAATAAAACGGTCTTTGGGCAAAACTTGTGTCCTCCTTTAGCTCACATCGGTGAGATCCAGATATTCGCTGCCATGCTGGGCGATATAGTCCTTTCGGCCCTGGAGGTTGTCCCCCAGCAGCAGATCAAATACCTGGCTGGTTTTTTCGGCATCCTCGGGCATCACCCGGATCAGTCTCCGGGTCTCCGGGTTCATGGTGGTCTGCCACATCATTTCCGGCTCGTTTTCACCCAATCCCTTGGAACGCTGGATGGAGCATTTTCCCTCCAGTTTTTTGACGATGTCGTCCCGCTCCTTATCGGTATAGGCAAAATAGGTCTTGGGGGCCTTTTTGCTCCCCTTCCCCCCTTTGGTGTTGATTTCATACAAAGGGGTCTCGGCAATATAGACATATCCCTTCTCGATGAGCTGAGGAGTCAGGCGGTAGAGCATGGTGAGCACCAATGTACGGATCTGGAACCCGTCCACATCGCCATCGGTACAGATGACCACCTTGTTCCACCGGAGCATATTCAGATCAAAAGACGAAAGCTCTTTGTTACGGGTCTGGATCTCCACCCCGCAGCCCAGCACTTTGATCAGATCGGTGATGATGTCACTTTTGAGAATCTTACTGTAATCGGCCTTGAGACAATTCAAGATCTTGCCACGGATGGGCATGATGGCCTGAAATTCCGGGTCACGTCCCTGTTTGCAGGAACCCAGGGCGGAATCGCCCTCCACGATATAGACCTCCCGCTTGTCCAGGTCCTTGCTGCGGCAATCCACGAACTTCTGCACCCGGTTGGTCACATCCATGGTGCCGGCCAGCTTCTTTTTGATGTTCAGCCGGGTCTTTTCCGCCTGTTCCCGGCTGCGCTTGTTCACCAGCACCTGATCGGCGATCTTGTCGGCCTCCTGGCGATTTTCGATGAAATAGATCTCCAGGGTGGACCGAAGGAACTCGGTCATCATCTCCTGGATGAATTTGTTGGTAATGGCCTTTTTGGTCTGGTTTTCATAAGAGGTATAGGTGGAAAAGCCATTGGTCACCAAAATCAGGCTGTCGGAAATATCGGCAAAAGAGACCTTGCTTTCGTTTTTCTGGTATTTTCCCGTCTGCTTCAGATAGGCATCCAAGGCGGAGACAAAGGCCGAACGGGCCGCCTTATCCGGTGCGCCGCCGTGCTCCAGCCAGGAAGAGTTGTGGTAATACTCCAGCAGAGCCCCTACATTGGAAAAACAGAAGGCGGCCTGGACCTTTACCTTGTATTCCGGCTTGTCCAACCGATCTCTTCCCCGGCGCTCGGTCTGATTGAACTGCACCGAGGTCAGGGCATTGTCCCCGGCCAGCTCCTTTACATAGTCCACAATGCCGTTTTCGTAGTAAAAATCCTCTTCCTCAAACTTGCCCTTCTCCACCTCCTGGCGGAAATGGAAGCGCAGTCCCTGGTTGACCACCGCCTGCTTTTTCAGCACCTGCTGAAAATACTCTTTGGGGATGCGGGTGTCGGTGAACACATCCAGATCCAACTTGAAGCGGTGGGTGGTGCCCGTCTGTTTGGGGGAGCAAGGTTCTTTCAGCAGTTTGTCCGGCCCTTCGGTCACATTCTCTCCCCGGCGGAAATGAAGGGTATACTGCCAGCCATCCCGGCGGGAGATCACATCCATATATTCCGAAGAATACTGGGTGGCGCAGGCGCCCAGACCGTTGAGGCCCAAGGAATATTCGTAATTTTCCCCTTCGGCGTTGCCGTATTTTCCGCCGGCATAGAGCTCGCAGTAGATCAGCTCCCAGTTATAACGACCTTCCCGCTCGTTGTAATCCACCGGCACGCCCCGGCCAAAGTCCTGCACCTCAATGGACCCGTCCAAAAAATGGGTCACATTGATCACATGGCCAAACCCTTCCCGGGCTTCGTCGATGGAATTGGAGAGGATCTCAAAAAAGGCGTGCTCACAGCCCTCGATCCCATCGGAGCCGAAAATGACCCCGGGCCGCTTGCGCACCCGGTCAGCTCCTTTCAGAGCCGAGATGCTCTCATTGCCATATTCCTGCTTCTTTTTTCTTGTCATATACCCTCCGAAAAAAGCCCCTCTCTCCAAGGCATCCCTTGAAAAGCCAGGGCATACATTGATACCATACCGGAGCATCCTGCCAAAAACACCTTTCCCAAGGCGCAAAAGAACAAAGCCCCGCAGGACGCGGCTTAGTTCATATCATAATCAAAAAAAGCCGCTCTGTCAAATGGCCCTCATTTCCCTCTGTGTATATTTGCCGGAAAAGGGAAAAAAATATTCCCATCCTGCTTTCGGAGGTATTTACCATGCGTGTATTTTCTTTCCCCTTTGGCAAAAAGAAGGTTCCCTCCCCTCTGGAGCTTCGTCAGGCCCAGCTGCTGGAAGACCTGACCGAAACCCGGCGGCAGCTGGCCGCTGCCCGCTGCCTCTTCCAGCAGGCCAGCGACCAGGACCTGGTGGCTGCCTCGGTCTATGAGATCAACGCCTTGCAGGCCCGTTACTCCTATCTGCTCCACCAGGCCAAACTCCACGAAGTGCGGCGCTCGGCCTGGGCAGCATCCTAAAAATAAAAAAGGACGGCACAGCCGTCCTTTTTTATTTGTCCGGAAACAAAGGTGTTTTTTCCCATCCCTCCAAAGGCTGACGCTGCACAGCGCCGAAAATCCGCCCTCGCAGGCCGGGGTTTTGCTTTTCCAGTGTATTCAGCAGCTGTTTCACTTCTTCCCGCTTGGTGTTTTTGTCGGCAGGACAGGTGCTCTCCACCACCGGCAGATGCTCCCGGCGGACAAAATTGCGGATTTCCCGCTCCGGGATATAGAGCATGGGACGAATGCAATGGATATCTTTCCGGCTGAGGTAGGTCACCGGAGAAAAGCTGTGAAAACGCCCTTCATAAAATAAGGAGAGCAAAACGGTCTCCACCACATCATCAAAATGATGGCCCAGAGCCACCACCCGGCACCCCTCGGCCAAAGCGGCATCGTTGAGGGCACCCCGGCGCATTTTTGCGCAAAGGGCACAGGGGTTGCTCTCTTTGCGGATGTCGAAGATCACCTGCTTCATCTGGGTCTGGCGGATCACATAGGGCACCTCAATAGCCCGGCAGAAATCGGAAATGGGGGAAAAATCCATCCCCTCAAATCCCATGTCTAATGTGATGGCCGTCAGCTCAAAACCGCCGGGATAAAACCGGCGCAGCTGAGAGAGCAGATACAGCAGGGCCAGGGAGTCCTTGCCTCCGGAGACCCCCACCGCCACCCGGCTGCCAGGAGGCACCATATTATAATCCTGCATACAGCGCCTAGCCAGCGCCAAAAGTTCTTTCATTTCTGATCACCGCTCTCCATTTTAAAGGAAAAGGGGGCTGTTTGGCAATGGAAAAAGACAAAAAATTTTGAAATGGAATGTGAGAAAATCGAAGATATCCGGCGTAAAACGGCAAAAACAAAAGGATATACTCTTGCAAATCACAATTTTGAAAAATAACTGTTGACACCGGTTTTCCCCTATGATATAACTAGTAAGGTCAAAAAATCAAACATTTATCACGATAAACGGAGGATTCAAGATGTCCACATTCATGGCAAATGCTCAGACTATTGAGCGCAAATGGTACATCATCGATGCTGCCGGCAAATCCATGGGCAGAACCGCCGCCAAGGCCGCCGCTATCCTGCGGGGCAAGCACAAGGTGGATTTTACCCCCCATGCCGACAACGGTGATTTCGTCATCATCATCAACGCCAAAGACGCCGTTCTCACCGGCAAAAAGCTGACCCAGAAATACTATCGCACCCACTCCGGTTATGTGGGCGGCCTGAAGGAGACCCAGTACAAGACTCTGATGGCCACAAAGCCCGAACTGGCCATGCGCCTTGCTGTCAAGGGCATGATGCCCAAGAACTCCGTGGGCCGCTGGTCTCTGGACCGTCTGAAGGTCTATGCCGGCCCCGAGCACAAACACCAGGCCCAGAAGCCCGTGGCCCTGGACGCTGAATAATCAGGAGGATTGCGAAGATGTATACACCGAAAAAAGCTTATTTCTATGGCACCGGCAGAAGAAAGAGCTCTGTCGCCCGCGTCCGTCTGATTCCCGGCGGCAGCGGCCAGATCACCATCAACAACCGGGAGTTTGACAACTACTTTGGTCTGGACACTCTGAAGACCATCGTCAAGCAGCCCCTGGAGCTGGTGGGTGTCACCGGTCAGTTCGACCTGGATGTGAAGGTTCAGGGCGGCGGCTTCACCGGCCAGGCCGGTGCTATCCGCTTCGGCGTGGCCCGCGCTCTGCTGCAGGCCAACGAGGAGTACCGTCCCGCCCTGAAGGCTGCCGGTCTGCTCACCCGCGACCCCAGAATGAAGGAACGCAAGAAGTACGGCCTGAAGGCTGCCCGTCGCGCTCCCCAGTTCTCCAAGCGCTGATTCAACCTCAAAAGTGTTCAAAATCCCCGAAAACCATTGGTTTTCGGGGATTTTCGTGTCTGAACGGTTTGATATGGTTTGACGCAATTTGACCGAGCGAAGCCTCTTTTAACCCGTTTTCTATGGGTTAAATGGTGGACATCCACCCCAAAAAGAGGGCTTATGGGTTAAAAAATAGGACAACCGAGACGCGATTT
>CALLCY010000049.1:0-9290 GCA_938000015.1 uncultured Clostridia bacterium | reverse complement strand
TAAACAGGTCTTACTCTCTTTTCCTCATCTGTAACACATCATTGACAAACCTACAGAGTCCTGTTGCTGAAAAAAGCCGGATATGCTACAATTCTGTTCAGATTTGCCCTCCCATACACCCCAAAGAGAGGAACCACAGCTCTATGATACAGCCAATTTATCACGACAACACCATTCAGATCCCTTTGGATTTCCCCTTCTCCCTGGAGCATATTTTTACCTGCGGCCAATGCTTCCGCTGGCAGGAATCCCCTCGGGGCGGTTATGTGGGCGTGGCCTTGGGACGCCCTACCCGGATCTGGACCCATCATGGCTCCCTCTTTTTCCGGAGTACAGCCCAGGATTTTGAGGAAGTATGGCGGAACTATTTCGATCTGGACCGGGACTATCAGGCCATGACCCAGGATTTTCTCGTCAACCCCTTTATGGAAAAGGCAGTGGCCTATGGGGAAGGGCTGCGCATTCTCCGCCAGGATTCCTGGGAGACCCTGATCTCCTTTCTGATTTCCCAGTGCAACCGTATCCCCCGTATTCAGGCCATTCTGGATCGGCTGTGCCGGGCCTTTGGCGACCCGGTGGAGCTGGAGGGGGAGACTTTATACACATTTCCCTCTCCCCAGACTTTGGCCGGTCTGACCTTGGAAGATCTGGCCTTTCTGCGGGCCGGATACCGAGCTCCCTATCTGCTTTCCGCTGCCCAGGCCATCACAGAAGGCCGCTTCTCTTTGGAGCAAGTCTCTCTCCTCCCTACGCCCCAGGCCCGGATTGCTTTGATGGAGTTGCCCGGTGTGGGCAGAAAGGTGGCCGACTGCATCCTGCTCTTCGGCCTGGGACGGCTGGAAGCCTTCCCGGTGGATACCTGGATGAAAAAGGCCGGCTCTTTTTATCCCCAGCCGGAGGAATTCGGCCCTTATGCCGGGGTAGCTCAGCAATACATCTTCCACTATGCCCGCTCCACCGGCCTTTCCCCGCATTGACTTTCCCCGCCCCATGGGGTATAGTGGACAAAATACTCAAAAATGGAGATGATTTTTTGGAAAGCCAACGCTTTTCCCAGCAGCTGACCTTTCTCACCCAAGTGGACAAGATGAAAAATATACTGCGCCAGACCCTTCTGGCCGATGGTTCCCGCCGGGAGACCGACGCCGAACATTCCTGGCACTTTGCCCTGATGGCCATGGTGCTTTATGAATACTGCGCCCTGCCCCATGTGGATCTGAACCGGGTGCTGAAAATGGCCCTGGTTCACGATCTGGTAGAAATCTATGCCGGAGACACCTTCTGCTATGACCAGGCCGCCAACGAGGACAAAGCTCTGCGGGAAAAAGAATCCGCCGACCGTCTCTTTGCCCTCCTGCCGGAAGATCAGGGCGTGGAATACCGGAAGCTGTGGGAGGAATTCGATGCCATGGAGACCTCCGACGCCCGCTATGCCGCTGCCATCGACCGTCTCCAGCCCTTGATCAACAACCTGTTGACAGAGGGACACACCTGGAAACTGGGGAATGTGGCCGCCGCCCAGGTCTATGAGCGGATGGACCCCATCCGCACGGCTGCCCCGGCCCTGTGGCCCTTTGTGGAAAAATCCATCAAAGAATCGGTGGAAAAAGGTTATCTCCGCCCCTGACACATCCCAATACAGACAGAAAAGCCGCCGGACTCTTGCCCAGCGGCTTTTACATTATTTCTTTTTCTCCACCATGACCCGGGCTTGACGCAAACTGACGCCCTCCCGGATCGCCAAAGCGGCCAGATCTTCATATTCGTATTTGCTCCGCTCGGTGCCATAACCCTGCGCCGTTTTCTCCCCGATGGTTCCCCAAGGGGTCTCCACCTGCTCCATCTGGCGCTTTAAGGTGTAGCGGCCCATCCGGCTTTCCCGCACGCCCAAGGTGGTGGTGTGGCGGAAAATCTGCTCCACCATCTTCTCCCGATCCTCCGGGCGGCACATTACCCGCAGCAAAATCCCCGGCCGGGACTTTTTCATGCCAATGGGCAGAGTGTATACATCCAACGCTCCCGCTTGAAAAAGCCGATCCATGGCAAAGCCCATTTCTTCCCCTGTCATGTCGTCCATGTTGCAGGAAAGCTCCACAATCTGTCCGGCGTCTTCCTGGGTCTCTCCCCAAAGGGCCCGAACACAGTTGGCCGCTTCAAAATCCTTTTTGCCCATGCCATAACCTACCTTTTGGGTGCGCATCACCGGCATATCACCAAAACGGGTGGCAAAATGCTTCAGCAGCGCGGCGCCGGTAGGAGTGCACAGCTCCCCTTGGATCTTGCCCCCGTAAATGGGTACATCCTCCAGGATATAGGCTGTGGCCGGAGCGGGCACCGGCAGAACACCATGGGCGCAGCGCACCTTTCCGCTGCCCACATGAACCGGAGATACCACCACCTGCTCAGGGGCCAGCTCGGCCATAAGCATACACACCGCTGTGATATCAGCCACGGCGTCCAGGGAACCTACCTCATGGAAGTGGATCTGATCCACCGGCGCCCCATGGGCCCGGCTTTCCGCCTGGGCAATCAGCCCATAAACCGCCATCACATCCTCTTTCACCTTTTCCGGCAGAGCCAGGTGCCCCACGATATGGGCAATGTCTGCCATGCCGCTGTGATGATGGTGTCCATGGCTATGGCTGTGTTCATGGTCGTGGCTGTGCTCGTGGTCATGGCTGTGCTCATGATCGTGCACATCCTGGCTTGTTTCTTCCTGACCGTGAACACTCACCGAAAAATGAGTACCGGTGATACCGCATTTCACCGAAGGTTCCGCCTTGGCTTCCACACCGGGAATGCCCAGAGCGGCAAAACGGCGGAGGAAATCTTCCTTCTGCGGCACCAGTTCCAACAAAGCGGCGGCCAGCATATCCCCAGCCGCACCCATTCCGCAGTCCAAATACAGGGTTTTCATGGATCTATTCTCCTTTTTTCTCCATATGGTTGATCATACTAGCCAGGTATCCGGCGCCAAAGCCATTGTCAATATTGACCACCGACACTCCGCTGGCACAGGAATTGAGCATGGACAACAGGGCCGTCAGGCCGTGGAACGATGCCCCATATCCCACACTGGTGGGTACGGCGATCACCGGACAATCGGCCAGACCGCCGATGACACTGGCCAGCGCCCCCTCCATACCGGCGATGGCAATGATGACGCTGGCCTCCATGATATCCTCCAGATGAGCCAGGGTGCGGTGAATTCCTGCCACGCCCACATCATACAGCCGCATCACCTTGTTTCCCAACACCTGGGCGGTGAGGGCCGCCTCCTCTGCTACGGGAATATCGCTGGTGCCGCCGGTGGCCACCAAAATGGTGCCCAATCCATAGGGCTCCGGCATGGGGCCCACAATGGCCACCCGAGCGTCGGCATGATAAGAAAGCTCATGGCTCTTGGCCAGCTCCTGGGCACTTTCCGGGGAAAGGCGGGTGATGAGCACGGTCTCCTGGCCGTTTTTCTTCATCACATCCAGGATTCCCGCCATCTGCTGGGGGGTCTTTCCCGCTCCATAGATCACCTCTGCGGTACCCTGCCGAGCTTTCCGGTGAAGATCCACTTTGGCAAAGCCAATATCCTCAAAAGGAGCGGTTTTCAGCTGGAGCATGGCCTGCTCCACCGAAATCTCCCCTTGACGCACTCCCTCCAGCACCTGTCTGATTTCTTTATTCATGGCGCACCTCCAGATCCAGCACCACGCTGGGATAGTATTCTTTCAGCTTGCAAAGCACCTTCTGCCGCTCTTGTAGCAGCTTGGGAAGCTGACCGGCGGGCAACTGCAATTTGCCCCCGCCCTCTGGCGTCATGCGCACCCGGAAATCGGAAAAGCCCAGGGAAAAGAGAAAATCCTCCCCTTCTTCGGTGCGCCTCAGCATCTCCTTTGTAATGGGAGTGCCGGTGGGAATCCGGGTGGCCAGGCAGGCGTATGCCGGCTTGTCCCAGGTGAAAAGCCCGGCCTCTTTGGAAAGGCGGCGTATGGCATCCTTGGTCAGGCCGCACTCCCGCAAAGGCGAGCGCACCGAAAGTTCCCGCAAGGCCCGCATCCCCGGCCGGTCTCCTGCATCGTCCGAGGCGTTGGTGCCATCAATGAGAAGGGTGTAGCCATCTTTTCTGGCCTCTTCTATGATTCTTTGGAAGATGGCCTTTTTGCAGTGATAACACCGCTCCGGGGAGTTTTCCGCCACCAGAGGATCTTGCAGCACATCCACCGGCAGTGTGGTCATGGGCACGCCCTGTTCTTTGACCAGGCGAAGGGCATCCTGCCATTCAAAATCGGGCTGAAAGGGGCTTTTCACATAATAAGCCCGCCAATCCTTCCCCCATGCTCCGGCGGCATACAGCAGATAAGCCGAATCCACTCCCCCGGAAAAAGCCAATGCTCCCCCAGGATGTTCCTGGAAAAATTCCTGCAATGTCATGCTTTCTTTCCCCCTATACCCGGAATCGGTCATACTGGCTGCGGCAATCGGGGCAAAGCCATTTTCCGTTTTGCAGCATCAACCAGCCTTCGCCGGTCTCTTCCCCGCAGCCATCGCACAAACGGCTGCCTGTCACCTGGGCCCGCAAGGGCAGGGGGATACGGGTCTCCCCCACCAAAAACAGCTCTTCCGGCTCTTTGCTCTGGTAATAGGCAAAGGATTCCTCCCGGCTCATGGAACCGGGACGGGGCCGGAGCACCAGGCGCACCGACCGGCCACTTGTCCGGTTATAAAAAGAAAAAGCCTGCTTCCCCGTGATGTGAAACAATAGATTCCCCTTCCCCATGCTGCATCCCAGCAGCACCTGAACGGCGTCCACACTGCAGGAATCATTTTCTGCAATGCACACCACCTGCTCATCGTCGGAAAAGGTCAGTTCCAGCAGCTTTATGGCATATTGGGCTGCTTTGTATCCAATGGTCAGCCCACCGCATTCATGGCCGTGAAAATCCACGCACCGCTGCCAATCGCTTCGCTCCGTTTGTTTTACCATATTTTCCCTCTTCTCAAAACACAAAAAGGCACACGGCCTTGAAAAAATGCCGCGTGCCTTCAGACACACCTGTTTTCTAAAATCAACGGATCGGTTGCTGTGTTTTCTGATTCTGGCAGATTTGCCTTTTGACCGCTTCAGCGGCCTGCTTCTTTTCGATGATACCAATTTTCTCCGGCAATGTCAACCGGCGATCTCGTTCTCCTCATCCTGCTCCAGCATCTCATCCAGCTGCTCATCCAGCTCCTGCGCCTCCGAAAACTCTCCGGCTTTTTTCTTTCTATGAATCAGACGGCCAGCCACAACGGCGCACACCGCCATCACTGCAGCCACACCGCAGAGCACACCGATGATCACATTTTTGTAAGGGCAAGTTTTGATCTTTGTTTTCATGGTTTTTTCCTCCCTGATTGATCATTCTTTCTCAGATGGATGTACCTATCACAAATAAAAGGAATTAAAAAACAAAGCGCTGAAAATGGCATCCACTCCCCGCAAAACCAGCTGACCTCCCACCAGCAGTCCCACCAAGGTCATGGCCGTGATGGGCTGGAAGATGGCCACCAGCCCCAGAAGAACCTGGAGAATCCCCAAGGCCATAAACGCCAGCCAGCCTTTGATCTGAAACTGATGCAGCTCCAGACCGCGCAGGAAGGTGGTCACACCGATAAACAAAATCCACACACTAAAGAGCACCGGCACTGTCACCACGGTGATCCACCGGTTAAAAAGCACCAACAGCCCCAGAAGCAGGGTGATGATGGCATTGAGCAGAGTACCGCCCAAACCGCAGAAAATCCCCCGCAGGCGGCTGTAAACCGCCAGCTCTGCCAGGCCATTGCCAATGAGCATCAGCGCCAGAAATACCGACACCGCCCGCAGGGCCCCGCCGGGATTGAAGGCCACCAGCACTCCGGCCAGCACCAGCAAAAGACCGCCGCACAGCCACAAAATCCGATACAGCCTATTGTTTTTTCCCAGGGTCCTCACACTCCTTTCCCCGGTGGGTCCTTGGGTTTCTTCTTTCTCCTGGGCATCACCGGTGGATTGACTGCTGTCAAGGCTTTGGCCTTATCGCCATAGCGGCGCTTGAGTCTGCCGTACACATCTTCCCGCAAAAGAGCGTAAATTACCGAGCTGATGGGGATAAAGAGCAGCATCCCTGGAATCCCCATGGCATTGCCGCCCACAGTCACGGCCACCAGCACCCAGATGGAAGGCAGGCCCACGGAATTGCCCACCACATGGGGATAAATCAGGTTACCTTCCAGCTGCTGGAGCACAAAAAACAGCACGATAAACCACAGCGCCTTCATGGGGTCCACCATCAAAAGAAGGAAATCCCCCACCACCAGCCCGATCATAGCCCCGAAAATAGGGATCAGGGCGGTGAAAGCAATGAGCACGCCGATGAGCAGCGCATAGGGGAAGCCCAGCAGGGTCATGGCCACAAAGAACATCGCGCCCAAAATACAGGCCTCCAGACACTGTCCGGATAAAAACCGGGCAAAGGTCAGGCTGGCCAGAGATGCAATATGCAAAAATCGCTGCACCACTTTTTCCGGCAGGAATGCATACAGCAGCTGCTTACACTGGCGGCCCAGCTTTTCCTTCTGCATCAGCACATAGAAGGAAAAAATCAGCGCCAGGAAGAAGTTGACCACTTTTCCAGCCACACTGGTGGCCACGCCGATGGTGGAGGTGACTACCTGGGAACCGGCAGAACGCAGCCATGTGCCGGCTTTCTGGATGATCTCATCCCAATCCAGTCGAATCTCCGTCAGCCGTTGGGCAATATCCGGATACCGGTCCCCCAGCTGATAGGCCCAGCGCTGTAAAGCCTGGAAAGCCACCTGACTCTGCTCGATCACCGCACCGATGGTATCCACCAAGGCAGGTACCACCTGGAAAAAGACGAAAAACAGCACGCCTACCACCAGAATCAGCGTAACGACCAAACTGATGGCCCGGCGGTTTTTGTAAATGTAGTTTTTGGGATCTTTGATCCATCTCTCAATGACCCGAATCTCAATAAAACGCATGGGAACATTGAGCACAAAAGCCACACAGGCCCCCAGAACGAAGGGGAACACATAACCAAAAAGCGTTTGCACCCCGGCGGCGATCATTTCCCACCGCTGGAAGGCAGCATAAAGCAGGACGGTAAAGGCGATGATCCCCAGGATCTTTTTCATGTTATCTCGATTCAGCTCCACAGAATCCCCCCATGTGCCAAAGAAAGGCAAAAATTCATACCCACTGTTCCTTTGCTGTCAGTGTATCATATTATCCCCTGTTATGGGAGAGTTTTCTCATTCTTTTTTCCCATTTTCGGAAAAAATCACCTGGCGCAGCTCTTTGTCCAGCGCATCCAGCCGGTCTTCCGGCAATGCAATGGCCGAAGGGAGCATACTGTTGAGGGCCCGGATGGTGAGTGGTCGGGCTCCCCAGGCGTATTCTGGCTTTTGCAGCAAGGGATAATACCGCTGCAAAATGGCCATGCACTGGGGATCTTCCATCAAACTGCGCCCCAGCACATCCACACTGTAACCACCCATGCTTTGGGCCGTGGGGCAGGGGTCCAGAGCATCGGCTGGATAATCTCCCCACAGCCGCCGCAGCCAGCGAACGCTCATGGGATGCCACAGCCGCACATCTTCATCCACCTTGGCCGATCGCCCGGAAGAGGTGAAGGGCTTGGCCAGGGACAGGCCATGAATGCCGTGCTGGAACACATGGCACTCCACCGGCACTTCCAGCCGAACCAGTTCCCCGGCAAAATCCAGCGTCTGCTGCACCGGCACGATCTCGTCCTCCCAAGTGGAAAACAAGAAGGTCGGCGGGGTCTTTTTATCCCCTTTGCCCAGAAGGGCGGGAGGATTCATGGGCTGCATCAGGCCGCACTGGGGCTGGCCCAGGCAAGGATACCCCAACACCATGGCCTGGGGCCGCTCTTCGCCCTCCAGGCAAAGGGCTGCTGCCAGATGACCGCCGGCGGAAAAGCCCACCGCGGCAATGCGTTGGGGATCGATGTCCCACTCCCGGGCATTTTGCCGGATGAGACAAAATGCCTCCTGAGCCTGCTCCAAAGGCAGCGGCCACTGAATGCCCTTTCCCACGCTATACTGGAGCACAAAGGCACTGAAGCCCTCGGCCAGATAAGCCAGAGCCGCCGGCTCCCCTTCCCGTTTGGACAGCCGCTGATAAGCACCGCCGGGACAAATGAGCACTGCCTGCCGGGGGGATGCGTTTTGAAATTGTTTTTCCGGTTCATGGAGATAGGCGGTCAGGCAGCCGCCCTTTTCCAAAGGAATTTGCTGGATGCGCATGCTAGTTTTCCTTTCTTCCGCTGGGTGATTCCTGATGCTTTTTCATGGTGGGGATAAATCGTCTGGCAAAACTGCCTTTTCCCCTTCCTTTGATGTAAAACACGCCGATGATGGAAAAGACCACGGCGCCGATAAAGTTGACGAACAGATCTTTCATGGTGTCGATGATACCGACATCCAGGTATCCGCCCAGATCCCAGTCCTCACCGTTGACCACAAGACTTTCCACCGGCACGGTCACCGGTACATTTTTCTCTTCCGGGTTGAGCTCCACCGAAGTCACATGGGAAATGACGGTGTCTTTCTGCATATCCATGCCGAAATACCGGTCCATGCCAAATTCAAAAAACTCCCACATCACACCCACTGTCATGGAAAAGCAGAAGGCGAACAGGCCCACAAAGACAGGGGCCAGATTCAAAGCCACCCGTTCGCTGCGGTTGAGAATATCGATGAGAGAAAAGCCGATGGCCGCCATCAGAAAGCCGCTGATGGTGTGAAGCATGGTATCCCAGTAGGGGAACTGGAGATAATAGGCCCGGATCTCGCCCAGGATCTCCGCCGAAAAAATAAACAGCAGAATAATAACTTCCAGGGTGTCGGGCACATCAATGTGCAGCCGGTGCTCCACAATAGAAGGTATGGTAAACAAAACCAATGTGAGCAGGCACAAAAACACATTGAAATAGTCCCTGTTAAAGATCTGAGCCACCATCACCAGCAGCACCAAAAGCCGCAGCACCACATAGACGGCCACAACTCCTTTATGCTCCCGGGCAAACTCCCGAATGGAACCCTGCTTTTCTTTTTTTCTTTTAGACATCCCATTCTCCTTTTCCATCAGACCCGCAACAACCTATCAGCCATCCAACACAAATGGCTGCTTTGCAGCTCATACACCATAAAGTAATGGCGAAAAGGCATCTGTGCTGCATTTTGCGGTTATTATACCATAACCGCAAGTCCATGCAGACTTGCACGCC
>CALLCY010000048.1:0-17503 GCA_938000015.1 uncultured Clostridia bacterium | reverse complement strand
CATCAACCCCTTTGGCAGCGATAAAAAACCAGCGGCTGAGACCACTTTGAAAGCCCCCAGCCTGGTGGGCAAGGTTTATCAGGATGTGATAGCCGATCCGGAAATCACAGAGCAGGGGATCATCATCAAAGAAAAGACCCGCATTTATGACAAAGACGCCAAAGAAGGGGAGATCCTCAGTCAGGACCCCGAAGCCGGGGAAAACCTGGGCGAAGACAAGGTGATCTATGTAGAGGTGTGCAAAGGCGCACCGGCCATGGAAATGGTGGATGTGGTGGGCCAGACTTCCCGCCAGGCCGAACTGGATATCAAGAATGCCGCCACCAAAGCGGGCATCACCATCACCGTGCAGACCCAGGAGGAGTATTCCGACGATGACGCCGAAGACACCGTCATCCGCACTGTGCCCGAAAAGGGAGAAGAGCTGAGCGACGGGGATGTGGTGACCCTCTATGTGAGCATGGGGCCGGAGATCCCTCAGAAAAAGACGCCTAATTTCCTCCAGTGGAACATCAACGATGTGACCCGCAGCGAGGTGGAGAAATACGGCCTGACCATGGGCTCTACCACCGAAGTGGAGAGCAGCCAGCCGGTGGGAACCATTGTGGGCCAGTCCCCTGAGCCGGGCGACATGGTGGATGAAAATACACCGCTGAATTTTGAAGTGAGCAAAGGGCCTCAGCAGAAGGAAGTGACCATCACCCAGGTGATCACGCTGACACCCAGTGAAGACGATCCCACAGCCCCCATCCGCGTGGTGGTGGAAGTGGACGGCGAAGTGGCCTATGAAAAGGAACACGATCCCTCCGAAGGCACAGTGAGCGTGCGGCTCAAGGCACTGGAAGGGGATCACGAGGTGCATATTATGGAAAATGGCCAGACCATTTCCCGGGAAACGGTGACCTTCCAATGAGCAATCAAGTGGAAGGGGTGATCCTCAAGGGGATCGGCGGCTTTTACTATGTCCACACCGGTACCCGGCAGATTGAGTGCAAGGCCGGAGGACGGCTTCGCCTTAACCGCCGGGAAAAACCGGCGGTGGGCGACCGGGTGATAGTGGAAGAGCGGGGCGAAGAAGGGCTGATTACTCAGATCCTGCCCCGGAAAAACTTCCTCCAGCGTCCGCCCATCGCCAACATCGACCAGCTGTTCATCGTGGCCAGCCAGGCCAGCCCGGTGACCGATCCCTATCTCATCGACAAGGTGAGCGTCATTGCTCTGCGCCAGGGGATTCAGCCCATTCTGGTGCTGAACAAACAGGATGTGGACCCGAGCCAGGATTTTCGCCTGATTTACGAAAAAGCCGGGTTTCCCGTGCTCTCCACCAGCGCCGAGACCGGCGAAGGAGTGGAGGAGCTGCGGCAGATGCTGCGGGGGAAGGTGTCGGCCTTCACCGGCAACTCAGGCATCGGCAAATCCAGCCTGCTCAATCGCCTGGAAGAGGGGGTGCTGATGGAGACCGGCTCCATCAGCCGTATCAGCCGGGGACGACACACCACCCGTCGGGTGGAGCTATTCTTCGTGGCCGAAGGGTATCTGGCCGATACCCCCGGCTTTTCTTCCTTTGATATCTCCCGGATGGAGCACATCCCCAAGGAGGAACTGGAGCAGTATTTCCCCGAGTTTGAACCCTTTCTGGGCCAGTGCCGTTTTTCCGGCTGCGCCCATTGCAAAGAGCCGGATTGTGCCGTGGACCAAGGGGCCAGGGAAGGGGCTATTGCTCCCTCCCGGCTGGAAAGCTACCGGAAGCTCTATGAGGAGATGGCCCAATGGAAAGAGTGGGAAAACAAATGAACTGGGCCTTTGTCATTGCCGCTTCTCCCGAAGAGGAGATCGGCTATATCCGATCGGCCTATGACGCTTTGCCGTCTCCCCTGGTGCTTTGCGCCGACGGGGGACTGCAAAAGGCGGAAAAACTGGGCATCCCCTGTGATATCCTCATCGGTGATATGGATTCCGGCGGGGGAGACGGGGCAAAAGATGTGGTGCGCCTTCCTATGGAAAAGGATTTCACCGACACCCAAAGCTGCCTGGAGGAAGCGGTACGGCGGGGATGCAGTCATGTGCTCATCACCGGCGCCACTGGCGGGCGGCTGGATCATTTGCTCTGCAACCTTCATCTGCTGGAGGCCCTGGAGAAAAAAGGGGTACATGGGCTGATTGCAGACCGGGATAACCTGGTGCAGCTTCTGGAAAGCGGCCCGGTGCAGGTGCCGTCCTGTTACCGGTATTTTTCCATTTTGCCCATCGATGAGCAGCTGCGGGGAGTCACCATCCGGGGAGCTAAGTATCCTCTCCAGGATGCTGTGGTCCAGCGGGACGACTCTCTCACTGTGAGCAACGAAGCGCCTTCGGGGGAAGTGACTATCCAGGTGAAAGAGGGCCGGGCCTTCCTGATCTTTTCCCGATAGCGGCTGGTCGCTTAACACCATACTGATTTCTGCATGGGCAGCGCCATCAGGCGCTGCCCTTTTGTTGGTATGCGTAGAATTTTTTAGGAAGTTCTTGGAATACTTGATTTGACAAGTAAAACTTGGTATAGTTGAAGGATAAAATAGGATGTGTAACAACAGAACAAAAAGTATGTAGTCAATACACGGGAGGTAACCGATATGGTAGTGAAATATGTACTAAACCGGGATCGTGGCGTACTACATATCAAAACCTGTTTTGCGGCGAAAAACATCTTCCACAGCGAAGTACCGACCGTTTTTTTTGGTTCTATCGCCGCTGTCGCATCCGGTACGGGATTGTGGACAATAGGGACCTGGCCCCGCCGGAGAACCGGCAGTGGGTGCTGGTGCTGGCGGCAGAATATGGTTGGACTTATTCCGTGGAGCGGCTGGGACGAATGCTGGATCGTCTAAGGCCGAAGTATGAGGCTCTGAGGCGGGACATATAGACGCAGACGGGAGGGAATGTGGAGCGGCATGGAGAAAACCAAAGCAGCTGAGAGATGTGGCTGCTTTGCTGGCACCTGTTGTGGCAGGTCCTTATAAATAAAAATGATGTGTACGGATGGAGGAATGAAAGATGGATAGTGCAGTTATGTTCCTTATGATCTTTACGATTGCGTGTTTCGTTGCAGGGACGGTATATGATGAGAAGAAGAAAAAGAAAGTAGAAAGACAAAGGGAGTTGGACAGGCCGAAGAATGAAGCATTATTTTTTGACCGCTGCGTAGAGAAGGGAATTTTTACAATCAGTGATAATCTTGGCATAAAAGAGGAAGTGCGAAAAACTGCAATAGAGTGTAATTTGCTGCCAACGGATACATATTTGTTATCTGGAAAGGACCAAGTCATGCTGGGGGATGTATTCCAGATCAAGAAAGAGTCAGACGAAGGCAGGAAAAAAATCAGAAACAAGCAGAAGGAAATTGAAAAAGCGGAATGGGCGGAGCTCACGGCCTACGCCGATCTGCCCCCGGAAGATAAACTTCAGACCATGGCTGCCAATTATATACAGAGGCGGCGGGGAGGTTCTCCAACCAAACTGATACAGCCCCAAAAGACATCAGACGGCATGATACTGGCGGGTACGGCGGCAGGGATCGGCGGTCCCATTCCCGCTCTCGCATCCCTGTCCCGGACAGCGGAGCGGAACGCCCAGATTGAGAAATACAACCAGGGGGTCAATGCAGTCAATGCCATGGTGATCAGCGTTGGGATGAACGCAAGGACTGCCGCAGGCAAAACAGAGGAGATGGCAAAACGGTTTTCAAGCAAAAAGATCGCAGACCTGCCCAAGGAAAAGATATTAGAATATCTTCACTTTGATGAAATAAATGTCGCTCCGTATTCTTACAATTCCGAAGAGTACAAGACCGGCACACTTGCTGTAACTGTGGAAATGGATCCGGCGTCCATTAAAATCGGTGACACCTCCTATTTTGTGGACGGATCTCTCACTGCGGAGATCTTTGACGGAGCTAAGAAAGTCGGGGAGGCTACTCTGGTGCTTCCAATGTGCGGCTCCAGTCTGGACAATCATTATCTGTCTTTGCCATATGTTAAGTTGAGTGACAGGGAGAGAGTCATCAAATTAAAAGGAATCTGCCTGTACTGCAAAGCGGCTGAGAACAAAAGCTGGAGTGAATTAGACAAGTGGAAAGTAAAGATCGTGCCCGGGAAGTACCTGTGGGCGATGGAAGATCTTTCAGGGTTTGATAAATCGCAAATCGATTGAGCGTAAGGGGGCATAATGATTGTTTTCTGGTTTGATCCAGCCACTCTTTCCCTTGGGATAAAGTGTCCCATAGGTGCGCCATGATAAGAGCGGCACCGCAAAGGAGGCCGTGATTGAGATACATCTACCTCTTTTGATCTGACCTCCATCTGGGGGGATCGGAGAAAATACATCCCACTGCCTGTTTTTGGGGCGTGGATAGCCAAGTCGCTATCCACACCCCATTTTTTGTATACAGAAAACCACTCGCTAGGCGAGTGGTTCAAAAGAAGCCTTGTGGCGATGCATGACATGCAAGTTAGCAACAAAGGGTTTTACCCGTCTATGAAAAAATTAAGATCCCATCACAAAAAGATGCCGGGGCCAATATACTGGTAGTACAGAGTATTGGAGTGTTGCACATGAGACCTTGCTGTAACAGACGGGGATGCCTGCCCTGCCTGGCTGCGCTGGTGGCCGGCATTTTGTTGGCGATGCTTCTGCCGCCCTGGCTGTGCTTTGTCATCATCATGGCCGTCCTTGTCTGCCTGTGCCTGCTTTGACGCTGGATTGGGAGGTGTGTTGGGTGAAGATCATGGTGGTGAAGGCCCCGAAAATGTTCCGCGGCCTGCTGCGGAAGGTGTTCGGCATCGGCAGCGAAGAATGAAGCAAAAAAAGAAGGGCCGTTTCGGAAAAATTCCGAAGCGGCCCTTTTGTCATATCTTTCGGGACGAGGGCGTATAGATGCAATGATCAAAATTCGGGAAAGAAGGGTTACAATGGAACTGATCAAAAGCCGCGCCCTCCAATATGCAACGGTATCCCGCGCGTCCACCAGCCACGAAGAGTCCCTGGATGCCATCGTGCCGGATACATTCCCCGATATAGAGACCATCTGCTGTGCTCTGGGTTCGCTGGAGATCCGGGAAAAGCTGGTGCAGACCGATCGGGTGATGGTGTCGGGGAATATCCGGGGGACCTTGGTCTATAAAGGGGAACAGGGCGGGCCGCTGTGCGCACTGGACTGCACCATTCCCTTTGCCGCCTTGGTGGAGGCCAGAGGGTGCAAGGGACAGGATCTGGTGTTTGTCAAAGGCTCCCTCCACCGGCTGGAGGGGCGGATGCTCAACCCCCGGAAATTCACTTTGCGGGCCCAGTTCGGACTGGAGACCCAGGTGTGCGCCCCCAAAGAGTATGAGGTGTGCCAGGGAATCCGGAACGGGGAAGAAGAGGGGATGCAGGCTTTGACCCAGACTTTCTCCTTTGAGTCCGCCATTTCCATGAAGGAAAAGGGATTTTCCCTCCACGAAGATGTGCGCCAGAAAAGCCCGGAAGGATCGACGGGAGACAAAGTGCTGCGCACCTGCTGCAAACTGGTCACCGAGGACATCCGGGTGATCTCGGGAAAGGTGATGCTCCGGGGCAGTGCCCAGGGGGAGGCCCTGCTGCTGCGGCAGAGCACCGGGGCCATGGAAAAGGAAAATTTCTCCATTCCCTATTCCCAGATCGTGGAGCTGGAAGGGGCGGAGGAAGGGGATACCGCTCAGGTGGAATACAGCGTGAAAAACTGCGCCTGCAATTTGTCCTCTGACGAGGAAGGCCCCTTCCTTTCCTGGGATATCGCCGCCGATGTGATGGTGTCCATTCACCGGCCGGTGCAGTATGAAGTGCTGATGGATGCCTTTTCCACCAAAGGGGGATGCACCTTGCAGCAGGAGCCGCTGGATCTGCCTCTGGCCCGGTGCCAGAGAGAGGCTTCCGCCGAAATGCGGGCCACTCTTTCGCCTCCGGAGCAAGCCGACGCACTGCTGGATTGGTCGGCCAGCGTGAAAAGCTGCGGGGCCATTGGCAAAGAAGGGATGGCCCATGGAGAAGTGTGCGTCAATCTGCTGTGCATGACAGGGGATGGTCAGCCCATGCAGTATGACCAGGTGGTTTCCTGGGAGGGACACTTCCCGCCCATGGAAGGGGAAGACTGCCTGTGTCAGTGTGATATTTCCGGACTGAGCCTGAAATGGGCCGACGGTGCATGTCAGCTCACAGGGCCGGTGGCCTTCCATCTCACCGGCCAGAGCGGGAAGCCGGTGCGTCAGGTGGTGGATTGTCAGCTGGATGAAAACGCTCCGGCGCCGGCACGCCCCAAGGCTTCCCTCATTCTTCGCCGGGCCGAGGGCGGGGAAACCGTGTGGCTTCTGGCCAAGAGCTTCCACACATCCCCGGGGGATATCATGGCGGCAAACCATCTGGAAACAGGCGGTGCTTTGGAAAAGGGCCAGCTGGTGATGATCCCCTTTCAGCGCTGAGAGACAAACATCCGCAGGGAGGAATAGCAGTGGAAAAGAGCAGCATTTATGAGGATATCGCCCTTCGCACCGAAGGGGATATCTATATCGGCGTGGTGGGGCCGGTGCGCACAGGCAAGTCCACCTTTATCAAAAGTTTTATGGAGACCATGGTTCTGCCCCGCATCGACAATGTATATCTGCGGGAGCGGGCCAAAGACGAGCTGCCCCAAAGCGGCAGCGGCCGCACCATTATGACGGCGGAGCCCAAGTTCGTCCCCGAGGACGCCGTGGATATCGCCCTGGACGAAAACACCCATTTCAATGTGCGGATGATCGACTGTGTGGGGTATATGATCGACGGGGCCCTGGGCCAGCTGGAGGGAGACGCTCCCCGGATGGTCTCCACCCCCTGGTTCGATCACGAGGTCTCCCTGCGGGAAGCGGCGGAGACCGGCACCCGAAAGGTCATCACCGAACACTCCACCATCGGCATTGTGGTCACCACCGACGGGACCATTTCCGATCTGCCCCGGGAGGAATACATCCAGGCGGAAGAGCGGGTGGTAGAAGAGCTGAAAGAACTGCAAAAGCCCTTTGTGCTGGTGCTCAACAGCGTGGAGCCCCGTTCTCCCGAAGCCCAGAAGCTGCGGCGGCAGCTGGAAGAGCGGTACCAGGTGAGCTGTCTGGCCCTGGACTGCGCAAACCTCACCCAGGGAGATATCGAAGGGGTGCTGCGCACCGTGCTGTACGAATTCCCCGCCAAGGAGTTCCGCTACACCCTGCCCAGCTGGGTCAATGTGCTGGAGCCGGATAACGAGATCCGCTGCCAGATCTATGACACCATCTATCGCTGCACCGGGGGAATCAGCCGGATGCGGGATGTGAAGCAGGCCCTGGAAGGGCTTTCGGAGTGCCCCTATATCAGCGACAGCCTGATTACCTCCATGCCATTGGGCGAGGGAGCAGTGGAAATCCGCATCATGGCGGAGGATTCCCTTTATTACACCATCCTCTCCCAGCGCAGTGGCATTGAGATCCGGGATCAGGCTGACTTCCTGCCCCTGCTCTGCGAGCTTTCCAGCATCCGGGAAGAATACGGACGCATCCGCAGCGCACTGGATCAGGTGCGGCAGACGGGCTACGGCATCGTCATGCCTTCCCGCAGCGAAATGACACTGGATGAGCCGGAGATCGTCCGCCAGGGGGGACGCTTTGGGGTGCGGCTCAAGGCCAGCGCCCCTTCCATCCATATGATCCGGGCCGACATCAAAACCGAGGTCTCTCCCATTGTAGGCAGCGAGCGGCAGTCGGAGGAGCTGGTGCACTACCTGCTCAGCGAGTTCGAGGACTCCCCGGAGAAGATCTGGGAGAGCAACATCTTCGGCAAATCCCTCCACGAGCTGGTGAACGAGGGACTGAACAACAAGCTCTACCGGATGCCCGAAGAGGCCCGGGCCAAGATCCAGGAGACCTTGCAGCGGATCGTCAACGAAAACAGCAGCGGGCTGATCTGCATCATTCTGTAACCGGGAAGCAGAGGAGGGATTCCATGCAAAGCCGAAGATATAAACCGGTGAAGGCGGCCCGCAGGGCTTACAGCCGGGGCTATGGCCGCAGTCGGGAAGAAGAGGGAGGGCCCCGGATACGGACCATTCTGCTTTGCGCTCTGGTGACGCTGGCCCTCTATCTCCGTTTTTCCCCCGGCGAGACCCCACAGGCGGTACGGCAGACGGTGGCATCCCTTTTTGGCGGGGATATGGATCTGAAGGAAGCGGTGGCCGTGCTGGGACGCCAGGTGGCCGGGCAGGAAGACGAAGAGGACGCCCTTTTTGTCTTTGGCAAAAAGCTGCTGGGCCAGGACGGAGAAGAAAGCGGGGAGGAAGAGGAAAAAGAGGAGCAACAGGAAACCCAGGAAGAAGATCAGGGGAATGCGGCGGACTATCAAGAACCTTCTCAGGAGGAGATCGATGAAATTTCGCCGGAATCCGCCCAGATCGAAAAGACGGCCGGAGTGAAAACCGGCCGCCTTTTTTTATGGCAGAGCGAAACCGGCGGCGTGTGTGAAGCCCCCTATCCCGCCTGGGAGGCATCCCAGCTGCAGCTGATCTGGGGGAAAGGGGAGGAAAGCGCCGATTCCTCTTTGCCAGAAGAGGTGGACGGCAACACCTACACCTTTTCCGCTCCCTGCGCCGCCCCTTTGCAGGGAGTGGTCACATCCCCCTATGGGTGGCGGGACCACCCCATCGATGGGGAATATAAATTCCACCACGGAGTGGACATCGGGGCCAACAAGGGCACTCCCATCGGCAGCTTTGCCGGAGGAACGGTGCTGGAGGTGGGAGTGGGCACAGTGTATGGCAACTATGCCCTGGTGGACCACGGGGACGGCTTCACCTCCTTTTACGGCCATATGGACAGCGTGACGGTGAAAAAGGGCCAGCAGGTGGAGGTGGGGCAGGAAATCGGCAAGGTGGGTTCCACCGGCCAGTCCACCGGGCCTCATCTTCACTTCCAAATGAAAAAGAACGGCAAGATCATCGATCCCAACGATTATGTAAAGCTGGGGGCTTAGAGATATGGGAAAAAAATACGGTCTTTCCGGGGCCTTTGTGCTGCTTTGTGCCCTGCTGCTGTGCTGCGAGAGCATCTCTCTTCTGGCCGCCCTTCTGTTGGCCGTGGCCATCCACGAAGGCGGGCACATAGGGGCCATCTGGCTGTGCGGCGGACAGGTGGAGCGTCTGGTGCTGGGGCTGGGGGGCATGGACATTCGCTACCGGTGCAGCCGGGACACCTATGGGAAGGACGCTTTCATCGCCCTCATGGGACCGGGGATGAATCTGCTTTCCTGCGGCGTGGGAGCCTTTCTGGCCAATCGGCTGCCCTGGGAGGGGATCTATTTGTTCTGCGGATGCAGCGCCCTTCTGGGTTTTTTCAATCTGCTTCCCGCTCTGCCCTTGGATGGGGGCGTTTTCCTCCGGGCCATGTTGCTGCGCAGAGGAGAGCTGGAGTGGAGCGACCGGGTGCTCACGGCATCCTCCCTGGCGGTGGGGGTACTGCTCCTTTGCGCCGGGGCTGTCCTCTTCGTTTCCTCCGGGGGAAACTGCACTTTGCTGGTGTGCGCCGGGGCCGTGCTGGGGCGTTTGGTACGAAATTACTTTACACCGGGCCGGAAAAGCTTTATAGTATAAGGTATCGAATGGATTTTCGGGAGGAAACATGGACTATAAAATCAAACAATGTTTGGACAATGTGCGAAAGCCCGCCCGGTATACCGGCGGGGAATACAATCAGGTGGTAAAGGACAAAGAGCAGGTGGACTGCCGCTTTGCCCTTTGCTTTCCGGAGCTTTATGAGATTGCCATGAGCCATCTGGGCTCCAAGATCCTCTATGGCCGCTTAAACGCCATGGAGGGCGTGTGGTGCGAGCGGATGTATGCTCCTGCCCCGGATATGGAGCGGGAGATGCGCCGCCACGGTGTGCCCCTCTATGGCCTGGAGAGCAAGGACTACGCTTCGGAATTTGACATTTTCGGCTTTTCTCTTCAGTATGAGCTGAACTATACCACGGTGCTCAATATGCTGGATCTGGCGGGCGTGCCCAAGTTCTCTCGGGAGAGAACAGAGCTGACTCCGCTGGTCATTGCCGGCGGCCCCTGCGTTTACAATGTGGAGCCGGTGGTGGACTTTTTCGACATCATTCTGGTGGGAGAAGGGGAGGAGAACCTGCCGGCCCTGGTGGAGCTTTACCGCAAAGCCAAAAAAGAGGGCTGGGACAAGGAAACATTCCTGAAAGAGTCCCTTTCTATCGAAGGGGTGTATGTGCCCGCCTTCTACGATGTGACTTACAACGAAGACGGCACCGTGCAGGCCATTACGGCGAAAAACGGAGCGCCCCAGCAGGTGAAGAAGGCCATCATCCGGGATCTGGACAAGGTCTATTATCCCGACAGCTTCATCGTCCCCTCTACCGACATCGTCTTTGACCGGGCCATGGTGGAGCTGTTCCGCGGCTGCCGCCGTGGCTGCCGGTTCTGCCAGGCCGGGTACACCTACCGGCCCATCCGGGCCAAAAACGCCGCTACCCTGGTGGAGCAGGCCAAGAAGCTGGTGGAGAGTACCGGCTATGATGAGGTGTCTCTCACCTCTCTCAGTTCCAGCGACTATCCGCAGCTGGACGAGCTGTGCACCGAGCTGGTGGATTACTGCGAGCCTCGCCATGTGAACCTGGCTCTGCCCTCTCTCCGGGCGGACAACTTCAACCTGGAGCTGATGGAGAATGTACAGAAGGTGCGCAAAAGCGGCCTGACTTTTGCACCGGAAGCAGGAACCCAGCGGCTGCGGGATGTGATCAACAAAAATCTGTATGAAGAGGATCTGCTCCATTCCTGCGCCATCGCCTTCGGCGCAGGCTACAACAGCGTCAAGTTGTACTTTATGATGGGCCTGCCCACCGAGACCGACGAGGATCTGGCGGGCATCGCCCAGATCGTCCGGGATGTGATCTACACCTTCCGGAAGACCGCCAAGAACAAGGCCCGGGGCATCAAGATCAATGTGGGCGTGTCCACCTTTGTGCCCAAGGCCCAGACCCCCTTCCAGTGGGTGGGACAGGCCACCCGGGAAGAGGTGCAGCGGAAGCAGGAGCTGCTGCGGGAACAGTTGAAGATCAAGAATGTCAGCTTCAACTTGCACCATGGGGACGCAAGCTATCTGGAAGCGGTGTTTGCCCGGGGTGACCGGCGGCTGTCTCAGGTGATCTACAAGGCCTGGGAGAAGGGCTGTAACCTGGACGCCTGGGATGAGTATTTCAAGTTTGATGCCTGGATGGAAGCTTTCCAGGAGTGCTCTCTGGACCCGGATTTCTATGCCTACCGCTCGCCCAAAGAAGAAGAGGTCCTGCCCTGGGATCACATTTTCTCCGGCGTGTGCAAAAGTTATCTGTGGAGCGAATACCAGCAGGCCCTCAAGGGGGTCGCCACACCGGATTGCGCCGCCGGATGCCGGAATTGCGGCGCGCTGACTCTGTCCTGCGGGAGGCCCTGTGATGTTTAAAGTGAGAATCAAATTTGAGAAAAACGAATATTCTGCCTATATTTCCCATCTGGACCTGATGAACACCCTCCAGCGGTCCCTGGTGCGGGCCAAATTGCCTGTGCGGTACACCGAGGGGTTCAATCCTCATATCTATCTGTCTATTCTGGTGCCTCTGTCCACCGGCTACCAAAGCCAGTGCGAGCTGGCCGATTTTGATTTGACCACCGACACTCTGCCGGAGGATCTGGCCGATCGGCTCAATCAGGTGCTGCCCCACGGCCTGCGGGTGCTGGAAGTGGGACAGGCCTCCCGCCCGGTGAATCAGATCGCTTTCTGCGGCTATGAGGTGCACTATTCCTCCCCCTGGGATGAGAGCATCCCCGCTTTGTTTGAGGGAGAAGTGAAGATCCTCAAGCACTCCAAGCGGGGCGACCGGGAAGTGGTGCTGGGGGATTATGTGCGCTCCCTGGAGTTTTTCCCCGAAGGGGAAGGCTTCTGCTGCCGGTGCGTGCTGAAGGCCGGGGACGATCCGCTGAACCCCAGCTACATCACCGACATCCTCCGTTTCCATGACAAAATAGAGCGGGAGGACAGGCCCCTTTATGTGCGCCAGAGCATCCTGGATGGGGAAGGGAAGGACTTTTTCCAGACGGGGAAAGGAAAATAAAAAGATTCGTCTTTGCCGTCCAGAGAAGAAAAAGTCTCAAAAAAGCAGGAAAGTCTTGCAATCAGGGGATTTGTGTGGTATTATAATCGGGCATGCATTACGGATGGTCCTCTGCCGCAGTCAGGGCACGAACATCTATGAACGAAAGGAAAGAGAATTATGGATCTCGTAAAAAAACTGACCGAATCTCAGCTGAAGGCTGACGCTGTCAACTTCGGCATCGGCGACACCGTTCGGGTGCACGCCAAGATCAAAGAAGGCAACCGTGAAAGAATTCAGGTCTTTGAGGGCACCGTCATCGCTATGAAGCACGGCGGCATCCAGGAGACATTCACCGTTCGCCGCGTATCCTACGGCGTAGGCGTAGAAAAGGCTTTCCCCGTCCATTCCCCCAACCTGGAGAAGGTGGAAGTGGTCCGCAAGGGCAAAGTCAGAAGAGCCAAGCTTTACTACCTGCGTAACAGAGTTGGCAAGGCTGCTAAAGTCAAACAGGATATCTAAGAGGATGCAGGGACGGAGCAATTCTGTCCCTCTTCTTTTTATACCCAGCCGGGCCTCAAAACGGCCCGTCCCGCGCTTTGGAGGATGATGTGATGGACGAACAGCAATTCCGTGAGGAAGAGGAAACAGAGCTTTCAAAGCAAAAAGAGCCCTGGGAGGACGATGGCAAAAAGCGCTCGGTCAGCGCCGATCTGTTCGATTGGGCCGAGGCGTTGGTCTATGCTCTGGCCGTCTTGGTGGTGATCTGCGCCTTTTTTGTGCGTCTTTCCGGTGTGGTGGGGTCTTCCATGTATCCCACCCTCCACGAGGGAGATCAGCTTTTGATTTCTTCCTTCGGCTATGATGAGCCGGAGCGGGGGGATATTGTGGTGCTTATGGCCGATGGCTTTATGGATGAGCCGTTGGTCAAGCGTGTCATTGCCTTGGGGGGCGACACGGTGGAGATCGATGGGGAAGAGGGCGTGGTCTATGTAAACGGCGAGGCCCTGTATGAGCCCTATATCAACGATCTGGCAGGCCAGGCCATGTACACCGGTGACCTTACCGGCGCCTTTACCGTGCCGGAGGGGGAAGTGTTTGTCATGGGCGATAACCGCAACGGCAGCTCGGACAGCCGCAAACTCTATGAAGTGGGCACGATCCCCTATGAAAAAATCGTGGGGAAGGCGATCTTCCGCATCTTCCCCTTTAGCAGGGTGGGTTCTTTGTCATGAAGATCAACTGGTATCCTGGCCATATGGCCAAAACCAAGCGCCTGATGCAGGAGGATATCCGCCAGATCGATCTGGTGTGCGAGCTGCTGGACGCCCGGATTCCCTGGGCTTCCCGCAATCCCGACCTTTCCGCCCTGGCCGGGCAGAAAAAACGGATCATCGTACTCAACCGGGCCGATCAGGCCGATCCTCAACGCACCGAGGGCTGGAAGGATTATTTCAAAAAACAGGGTTTTCCGGTGATCGCTCTGGACAGCCAGAACGGCGGCGGCTATGGAGAGTTTCTCCCCCTGGTGCGCCAGGTGATGGCCCAGCAGATCGCCCGCAATGAGGAAAAGGGGCTGAAGGGCAAAAGCATCCGCATTATGGCCTGCGGTATCCCCAATGTGGGAAAATCCTCTTTCATCAACCGGATCTTGGGCCGTCGTTCGGCGGTGGCACAGGACAGACCCGGCGTCACCCGGCAGAAACAGTGGTTCGCCCTGAAAGGGGGCGTGGAGCTGATGGACACCCCGGGTATGCTATGGCCCAAAATCGAAGATGAAGAGACCGGCCTGATGTTGGCTTTTACCGGCACCATCAACGACGAGATTCTGGAGCTGGAAGAGCTGGCCTGCCACCTTATCGACACTTTGCGCCAGCAGGCGCCGGGTGCTTTGGAAAAGCGGTATAAGGTGGAGAGCACGGCGGACAAGCCTTCCTATGATGTGCTGGAAGATCTGGCCCGGGCCCGGGGATTCCTCCAGGCCGGGGGCTACTGCAACACCGAGCGGATGGCCCGGGTGCTGCTGGATGAATTCCGTAGCGGCAAACTGGGGCGGATCACTTTGCAGCCGCCTCCGGAGGACGCCCATGAATAAAAGCAGCGAGCTGTATCTGTTTGACGAGCTTTTCCGGCAAAAGGGGTTTTCCGCCCTTTGCGGTATCGACGAAGCCGGTCGTGGGCCTTTGGCCGGGCCGGTGTGCGCCGCGGCGGTGATCCTAGACCCCACGGAGCCTTTGGAGGGGCTGGATGATTCCAAAAAAATCTCGCCCCGCCGCCGGGAGATCCTGTTCAGCCAGATCACGGCCAAAGCCCTGGCCTTCGGGGTAGGGTGGGCCGATGAAAAGGAGATCGACCAGCTGAACATTTTGCAGGCCACTTTTCTGGCCATGCACCGGGCGGTGGAGCAGATGGGGCTCGCCCCTGATCTGTTGCTGGTGGATGGCAACCGGGACCCGGGATTTTCCGGGATCGAAACGGTGTGCGTGGTAGGCGGAGACCGGCAGAGCGCCAGTGTGGCCGCCGCGTCCATCCTGGCCAAGGTGAGCCGGGACCGGTACATGGAAAAAATGGAGGAGGCCTATCCGGGCTATGGCTTTGCAAAGCACAAGGGCTATGGCACCAAGGATCACCGGCAGGCCATTGTGGAAAAGGGGCCCTGTCCCATTCACCGGGAGAGTTTTCTGGGTAAGATCCTGAGCGGTGGCAAAAAATGAACACCACCCTGGCTGGAAAGCGAGGGGAGGCTCTGGCGGCGGAATACCTGCGGAAAAAGGGTTATACCTTGCTGGAGGCCGGTTACCGCAGCCGCTATGGGGAGATCGATCTCATTGTGAAAAAACGGGGGATCGTCGCCATGGTGGAGGTGAAAAGCCGGAAGAGCGACCGGTTTGCCAAGGCCCTGGAGGCGGTGGACGCTCACAAGCAGCAAAGGCTGCGGCTGACCGCTTTGCAATGGCTGGGGGAGCAGGAAAAGCCGCCTCAGATCCGCTTTGATGTGATCGAGGTCTATCCCGGCGGTGAGATTCATCACCTGGAAAACGCCTTTGAATAAAAGGAGGGGAGCATGGCGCTCTATACCATTGGAGACCTGCACCTGTCGGAGTCCAGCGGCAAACCCATGGATGTGTTCGGGGGCGTGTGGCAGGATTACCGGCGAAAGATCGTGGAAGCCTTCTCCCAGACCCTGAAGGAGGACGATACCGTGGTGCTTTGCGGCGATCTGTCCTGGGGGCTCAACCTGGAGCAGGCCCTGGCCGATTTCAAGCTGGTGGATTCCTTCCCGGGGAAAAAGATTCTCATCAAGGGCAATCACGATCTTTGGTGGCAGACGGTCACCAAAATGAATAAATTTTTTGAAAATCATCAAATAAAGACCTTGTCTTTTTTGCATAATAATTGTATTTTTTATAAGGACACTGCCTTGTGCGGCACCCGGGGTTGGTGCTATGATCCATCGGACCCGGACGCAGGGGATGAAAGGGTGTTCAAGCGGGAGCTTTGTCGTCTGGAAGCGTCGCTGCAGGCGGCCCGGCAGCAAAGTCCCCAGGGAGAAATCTTCTGTTTTCTCCATTATCCCCCCATCTTGGCAGGGAAGGACCCTTATGAGGTGCGGGAGATCACCGGGCTTTTGCGCCGCTATGGCGTTAGCCGGTGTTATTACGGCCACCTTCACGGGGAAAGCCTGCGGGGGGCCTTTTCCGGCGAGCGGGACGGGGTGAGTTACCAGGTGGTATCCGCCGATTATCTCCGCTTCCGGCCAGTGATGATAAAACCTTAAAAGAAAGATATTTGTATGAGGAGGAAACTCAAATGCAGCTGAAGGGCATTGAGAAAAAGGAAAAGAATCAGGTGGAACTGACCATCGAAGTCGGCAAGGAAGAGTTCGAAAAGGCCATGGAACAGGCCTATCGGAAAAATGTGGGCCGTATGAGCGTCCCCGGCTTCCGCAAGGGCAAGGCTCCCCGGAAGATCATCGAGAAGTTGTATGGCGAAGGCGTTTTCTTTGAGGACGCTGTGAATATGTGCTATCCCGAAGCCTATGACAAGGCCGTGGAAGAGAGCAAGATCCAGCCCGTGGATCATCCCCAGATCATGGTGGACGACATCTCTCCCGAAGGCTTCACCTTCAAGGCCACTGTCACCGTCAAGCCCGAAGTGAAGATCGAGGGCTACAAGGGCCTGACCGTGGAAAAGGGCCGGGTTTCCGTCACCGAGAAGGATGTGAAGGAAGAGCTCAGCCGCATGGTGGACCGCAATGCCCGTCTGGTCACCGTGGAGCGGGAAGTGAAGGACGGCGACACCGTTGTCTTTGACTTCGAAGGCTTTGTGGACGACAAGCCCTTTGAAGGCGGCAAGGCTGAAAACTACACCCTGGGCATTGGTTCCGGCATGTTCATCCCCGGCTTTGAGAGCCAGATGGTGGGCAAGAAAGTGGACGAGCCCTTCGATGTGAATGTCACCTTCCCCGAAGAGTACCAGGCCAAGGAGCTGGCCGGCAAGCCCGCCGTGTTCAAGTGCCTGATCCACGAGGTCAAGGAGACCCAGAAGCCCGAGCTGGACGACGAGTTCGCCAAGGATGTGTCCGAGTTCGACACCCTGGATGAGCTGAAGGCCGATCTGAAGACCAAGATCCGGGAGCAGAAGGAAAAGGCTGCCGAGAACGAGTATGACGAGAAGCTGATCGACGCCATGCTGGAGCACTTCGAAGCCGACATCCCCGAAGTGATGATCGAGGCACAAATCGACAGAATTGTCGAGGACTTTGGGTATAGACTGTCCATGCAGGGCATCACACTGGATATGTACCTGAAGATGAACGATATGTCCATGGAATCCTTCCGCAAGCTGTTCCGTGAGCAGGGCGAGAAGCAGGTGAAGGTCCGCCTGGCTCTGGAAGAGATCGCCAAGCTGGAGAACATGGAAGTGAGCGAAGAAGAGCTGGAAAAGGAATTTGCCAGCCTGGCCGAGCAGAACAAGATCGATGTGGAGCGGGTCAAGCAGCTGCTGCCGGCCCAGTCCCTGAAGGACGATCTGCTGACTCAGAAGGCTGTGGAGCTCATCAAGTCCACCGCCAAGAAGCCCGCCAAGAAGACGGCCAAGAAGGCGGAAAAGACAGAGGAAAAGGAAGAGGAGAGCAAGTAAGTCCTGCCGTGCCTTCTTTCCCTTGGTGCAGAAAGGAGTTTTCCCATTATGTCCCTTGTACCTATGGTAGTGGAGCAGACCAGCAAAGGGGAGCGTTCTTACGACATTTATTCCCGGCTGCTCAATGACCGTATCATCATTTTGTCCGAGGAAGTCAATGACACCACCGCAAGCCTGGTGGTGGCCCAGCTGCTCTATCTGGAGAGCCTGGCCCCGGACAAGTGTTACA
>CALLCY010000047.1:0-1635 GCA_938000015.1 uncultured Clostridia bacterium | reverse complement strand
TGCAGCGCTGGGGCTCGTTCTGGAAGCCACGCTCGGCGTAGAATTCCTGCTCACCGGCGGTGAAAACGAATTCATTGCCGCATTCTTTGCAAACGAGTGTTTTGTCCTGGAACATGATGCGTTACCTCTCTTTTTTCTCCCATTCGGATGGGATTGGATAATTTTATTGCGAACAGGAGTCAATCCTGCTGTCGCCCTTGTTGCAGGTATTTGGCCAGCTTGCGCCGGATACGGCCGATGGCGTTTTCCACCGCCTTGGGGGTGCGATGGAGCGCTTCGGCAATTTCCGAAGAAGTGTAGCCTTCCAGATAGGATCGCAGCACAGCCGTTTCAAAGGCAGACAACAGCCCGGATAACGCTTTCTGGATCTCCCATGCCGACTCTTTTGCCAAAAACTGCGCTTCCGGGTCTTGGGAGGCCGAACCATGGGCCAAACTCTCCCCATCCCCTTCCGCCTGCTCCACATACTCGATGTGAAGATGGCCGTCCTTCCGCTTGCTGCGGCGGAGGGCATCATAAACCTGGCGGCGGATGCACAAAGCGGCGAAGGCTTCAAAATTCTGAGAGCGGGCGGGATCATATTCCCGGATGGCCTTGAGTAGGCCGATCATTCCTTCCTGCACCAGGTCGTCATAATCGCCGCCGGTGAGGAAATATGGCCGCACACAGGACTGCACCAGACGGGCATACCGCCGGGCCAGCTCCTCTTCTTCCCCCTGGGAGAGAGCTTTGTGAAAAAACTGGTTTTCCTGTGGCATAAAAGGGGCCCTCGCTGTGCAAAAGTGTCTAACACGATGCCAGTATACTCCACCTTTTCGGCCTTTGTCAAGAAGAATTATCCAAATCTTCCCGGGAGGGTTTCCCCTATTTCAATATTTCCTCCGGGTCCACCGAATATTCGTTTTTCACCGTGGAAAGGATGACGATGGTTTTGGTCATCTTCACTCCATTCACGCTTTTGATCTGGTTGAGCACCCGCTCCAGGGTCTGGGTGGAGTTGGTGACCACTTTGAGCATAAAGTCAAAGTCCCCGGTGATGTAGTGGCACTCCAGGATCTCCTTGTTGTCCTTGACGAAATTGGTGAAACATTCGATATACTTGGGGTGCTCCAGGCTGATGGAAATGAAGCTGGTCACATCTTTCCCGGCCTTGACCTGATCGATGATGGTGGTGTGCTGCCGGATCATCCCCGAGTTTTCCAGCTTGCGAATGCGCTCGATGACGGCGGACACCGACATACTCACCTTCTCGCTGATCACCGAGGCGTTTTCTCTGGCGTTGTTTTTCAGGCAGCGCAGTATTTTGACATCGATCTCATCCATGAACTGATTCCTCCTCCCGGCAGGCCCCAGCCTTCCGGTCAATAGTGTTGTCGATAGTGTTACAGAAATATTATACGGAATTTTGCCTGTGATGCAAGATTTATTTCCCATTCTTCTTTATTATTTTTGGAAAATCCCCCTCACCCATGAAAATTTTTGCGGCAGCGGCGGAGTGCCTCCGCTCCCATACTGCGCTCCCGCGCTAAGCAACACAACCAGGCCAAACAAAAAAGGCTCCCCGACGGGGAGCCTTTTTGATTCTTTCACGCTCTTTGCCAAAATGCATCCAACCATCCTCCGTCATATTGCCCA
>CALLCY010000046.1:0-2627 GCA_938000015.1 uncultured Clostridia bacterium | reverse complement strand
ACCGGCCATCGGCGGAGAAGGAATGGCAGATGCCCTGGGCGGCGCAGGAGCCAATGCCGCCGGGGATTTTCCGGCCCTGGGTGCCGCTGGAGGTGCAGGCCACATCGTATTTGGCGGCGTCGGTGAGGATGCGGAGTTTCTGGAGCCTGTCCATAAAACAGACCTCCTTTGTTTGAGAAAATTCGAACAAATGTTTGTACATTATGGTCATTATAACATACGAACATCTGTTTGTCCAGGTGGCGAGCCGCCACTCCCATACTCTCCCCGGCTGTATGCGTTGCTTGGACCGGGTGCTCCGGCCTCGCCGGTAGGGGCCAACCTGCAATCCTGGCAAACTGCCGCAGAAGAGCCGGTTGTGTGCTGAGCAGCAAAGACGGCTCCCTTGTGCAAAGGGAGCTGTCGGCGAACGCCGACTGAGGGATTGGCGGAGTGCCGCCGCTGGCAACCTGTGCTGCCGGTCCGGGGCCCAGTGCCTGGGCTGTCGTACTGTGCTCCCGCACCGGGCAACAGAGCGAAGGCTGGTGGCTGACCCGGCTGACGATAACCACACCCGGCGGCTGATATCATCCAGGCAGCTGAGTGCCGTCAATCCCCCCTGCATGGCTTTGCCATGCTGTCCCCCCTTTGCACAAGGGGGGTCCGGTGTCCGGACGGCCGTTCCTCTCTTTGCCGGATTGCACACAACCATCCTTTTCTGTGGCATTGGGCCAGGACTTCACCCGGGCCCCTACCGGGTGATGGTTTATCACACCCGGAGCAGGAAGGCGTAGCAACGCATAAAGCCTTCAGCGAGTTTTGGGTGCAGCGTCACGCTGCCGCGCCGCTGGGCAAAATACACAGTTTTGGCGCTGGTTTTTTTCCTTCCCACCGCCTTGCCATAGGGGGAAGGGAGGGTTTATAGTATTAAGTATTGAGTGCAAAAAAATTTTGCAGGAGGGAAGATACCATGAGCTATACCCAAGATCTGAGCCAGCTGATCCAGAACCGGAGTGACGAATTCATCTCCATTAGCGACGACATCTGGGGCTTTGCCGAGTCCCGGTTCCAGGAGTTCCGTTCCTTTGAGCGCCAGGCCGCTTACATGGAGCAGGAGGGCTTCCGGGTGAAGAAGGGCATCGCCGGGGAGGACACCGCCTTTATCGCCGAATACGGCTCCGGCAAACCGATCATCGCCCTGTTGGGTGAGTACGACGCTCTGTCCGGCCTGAGCCAGAAGGCCGACGAGCCCAGCCACTGTCCCTTGCAGGAGGGCGGCGACGGCCACGGCTGCGGCCACAATCTCCTGGGCACGGCATCCCTGGCGGCTGCTGTGGCCCTGAAGGAATACATGGCGGAAAAGAATCTGCCCGGTACCATCCGTTATTATGGCTGTCCCGCCGAAGAAAATGCCGGCGGCAAGGCATTCCTGGTGCGGGATGGGGCCTTTGCCGACTGCGACATCGCCATCACATGGCACCCCGGCTGGATGAACCAGGTGACCCCCTCCGGCTCCCTGGCCAATTTCCGGGTATTCTACACCTTCCACGGCAAATCGGCCCACGCCGCCGGTGCGCCCCATCTGGGCCGCTCCGCTCTGGACGGCGTGGAGATCATGGATGTGGGCGTCAACTATATGCGGGAGCATATGATCGACGAGGCCCGCATTCACTATGCCATCATCAACACCGGCGGCACGGCCCCCAATGTGGTGCAGTCCGAAGCCCAGGTGCTCTATGCCATCCGTGCGCCCAAGGTCACCCAGGTGAAGGAGCTGTTTGAGCGGGTGAGCGACTGCGCCCGTGGCGCGGCCCTCATCACCGGCACCACCGTGGACATCCGCCAGGTGGCCGCCTATTCCGATTATCACGCAAACGATGTGATCAGCGAAAAACTGGGCGAACATATGAAGGAGCTGCTGCCCATCGGCTACACCGATGAGGAGCTGGCGTATGCAAAGAAGTTCCAGGAGGTCATCACCGATCTGGACCGCGCAAACCTGAAGGACACCGCCAAGAAGCTGGCCGGAAAGGACAGCGGCAAGGTTCTGGAAAAGCCCCTGTTCGATTTCCTGGTGGAAAAGAACCTGGGCGGCGGCAAAGGCTCCACCGATGTGGGTGATGTGAGCTGGGTGGTGCCCACCGGCCAGTTCAGCGCCGTTACCTGGGCCGCCGGTACTCCCGGCCATGCCTGGCAGGTAGTGGCCCAGGGCAAAGGCCCCGTGGCACACAAGGGTATGCTCTTTGCGGCAAAGGTCATGGCGGCCACGGCCTATGACTTCCTCACAAACCCGGATCTGGTGGAGCAGGCCAAAAAAGCCTGGCTGGAGGATCTGGACGGGGAGACCTATCCCAACGCCCTGCCCGCCGACGCCAAGCCGGAAATCTGGTGAGCAGCGTGACGCTGCACCCGTTCCTGTCTCCGGTGGGGATGCGTTGTCTGCCTTATTGCTCCGGGTGTGATAAACCATCACCCGGGAAAGGCTGCTTTGCAATCCTTGCAGCGTGCGGTTGACAAAGAAAAAAAGCTCTCCTGCTGTGCAGGAGAGCTTTTTTGCTGTCTGGCTTTGTTGGGCTATTTGGTGCGGAAGCACCGCCTGGCCGTCCGGCCACCGGACCCCCGACCTTTTTCGCGCCCCAGGCGGGGCC
>CALLCY010000045.1:0-2627 GCA_938000015.1 uncultured Clostridia bacterium | reverse complement strand
TGCGGCTCTGCTGGCCGGCGCCCACGCCGATGGCCTGGCCGTTTTTCACGAAGCATACCGAGTTGGACTGGGTGTATTTCAGTGTAATCAGGGCCACGATCATGTCGATCTTGGCGCTCTCCGGCAGATCCTTGTTTTTGGTGACGATGTTCTGGAGCATCTCTTCATTGATGATCAGATCGTTTCTCCCCTGCTCAAAGGTGATGCCGAACACATCCTTGTGCTCGGTTTTCTGGGGCACATAGTCGGGGTCGATCTCCACCACATTGTATTTGCCGCCCTTTTTCTGGCTGAGGATCTCCAGGGCCTCGGGGGTATAGCCCGGGGCGATGACGCCGTCGGAGACCTCCTGCTTGATGTAGCGGGCGGTGTCGGCGTCGCAGATGTCGCTGAGGGCCGCCCAGTCCCCATAGGAACAGAGCCGGTCGGCGCCTCTGGCCCGGATATAGGCGCAGGCAATGGGGCTGAGCTCTTTTTCCATGGGCACAAAATAGATCTTCCGGTCGGTTTCGCTGAGGGGCAGGCCCACGGCGGCGCCCGCCGGGGACACATGCTTGAAGGAAGCGGCCGAGGGCAGGCCGGTGGCCATTTTCAGCTCCCGCACCAGCTGCCAGGAATTAAAGGCATCCAGGAAATTGATGTAGCCCGGCTTTCCGCAAAGCACCTTGATGGGCAGTTCCCCGCCATCAGCCCGATAAATGCGGGAGGGCTTCTGGTTGGGGTTGCAGCCGTATTTCAGTTCCAGCTCGTTCATAGGGTTCGGACTCCTTTTGTTTATTGGTGTTTGTTGATGATGCGCTCGTTATATTCCCCTGTTTCCAGGCAGGTGTAGCGCACATAAAGGGAAATTTTGTTCTGTTCGTTCAGGCTCTCCCACAGTTTGTCGGTGAAAGTATCCATGTCGTCCAGCATTTCCACCCGCTCCGGCTCACCCTGGAAGGTGGGGATGGGGTTTCCGTCACACACATAGGTGTGGAGAAAGAAGCCCAGGCCGGGCACATTGGGATATTCAAAGGTCTGGCGTACGCAGCCCGAGCCGCCTTCGTCCACGCTTTTCAGGATGGACATTTTGCAGCTGCCGTCGGGGCTGAGCAGACCGGAAATCCGGGGGGTCCAGTTGGGGCCGTCCGGCTCAAATTCCCGGGTGCGCAGGGCCTGCTCCATGGGCAGTCCTTTTTCCAGAAAGGCCCGGATGGTGTCGGTCTGATCGCCATTTGTCACAATCAGGCCACGGCCCATCTGACGCACCGGATGATAGATAATCAGGCTGGGGTCCTCCAGCTTGGAAGGATCATGGGCCTCGGTACGGATGCCGTCAGGCTCCTTGCAGAACACCCGGTTGCGGCTGTTTGCGCTGCGGCCCATGATGAAGTAGGCGGCCACCGAGTGCCCCCCGTCAGGGGTGACGCCCAGCACAATGCCCCGGCCGGGGTAGGTATTGTCTTTCAGCTTGTCAAAGAGGGACTCTTTGGCGTAAATATTCATTGGTGTTTCTCCTTTTCGATCTTCTGGCAGAGCATAGAAACGGCCTGGGGCAAAAGCACCCATTCGGCCTGCTCCATCACCCGCTTCTGCAAACTTTCGGGGGTGTCGCCTTCCAGCACCTCCACCGCCTTTTGCAGCAGGATGGGGCCGCCGTCGGTCACTTCGTTCACCAGATGCACCGTGGCCCCGGTGACCTTCACCCCTCTCTCAAGGGCGGCTTCGTGGACATGGAGACCATAGAAGCCATCGCCGCAGAAGGCCGGGATCAGAGAGGGATGCACATTGACGATGCGCCCCTCGTAGCCTTTCAGCATCTTCTCCCCCAGCACGCAGAGGAAGCCGGCCAGCACCACCAGCTCCACCCCGGCCTCCTGCAAGGCCGCCAGCAGCGCCGCGTCATAGGACACAAAGATCATGGACAGCGGTCTTGCCAGCAGCAGCGCGGCGGCGGTCAGCACCACGCTCATAAGGGCGATGAGCCGCAGGCTTTTTCGCAGCAGGCCCCGCAGCTCGTCCTGATTTCCGGCACCGTAATGATAGCCTACAATGGGGGCGCTTCCCATGGAGTAGCCGAGGAAAATGGCCGCGAAGATGAAGTTCACATACATGATGACGCCGTAGACCGCTACACCGTCCGCACCCATCAGGCGCATGAGCTGCCAGTTATAGAGCATGGTGACGATGGACATGGAGATGTTCGTCATAAACTCCGAAGCGCCGTTGGTGCTGGCCTTTATCAAAGAACGCAGGTCGAATTGGGTGCGGCACAGGTGGAGCTTACTTTTATTGGGAAGGGCGAAATACAGCAGGGGGACCACGCCGCCGATCCATTGACTGATAGCGGTGGCCAGCGCGGCGCCGATGACGCCCCACTTGAAAACGGCGATGAACAGTGTGTCCAGTACCATGTTGGCAACACCGGCGGCCACGGTGACGTAAAGCCCCAGATTGGGCCGCTCCGCCGTGACAAGAAAGCTCTGGAACGTGCTTTGCAGCATAAAGGGAATCATTGCGGAGAGAACGATGCGCCCATAGCTGACACAGATGGGAAGCATGGTCTCATCCGCGCCCAGAAAGCGGGACATGGGTGCTAAAAACAAAATGCCGCCGACGGTAAATACCGCGCCCAGCCCGATGAGCAC
>CALLCY010000044.1:0-5387 GCA_938000015.1 uncultured Clostridia bacterium | reverse complement strand
GCGACCACCGAGATCTACACTCTTTCCCTACACGACGCTCTTCCGATCTCGTCACAGACGGCGTGGTGCACCTGGGAGGCCAGGGGGATGAACCACCGGTCTCCTTGCTGATAGAACTGGCCCAGGGTGAAGATGGGCAGCAGATACTCACCGCCCCGGGGCAGATCCAGGTGGAAGCCCTCAAACCGGGCCCAGGGGATCATGGACACATTGAACAGGTTTTCCGGGGGATTGGGCTTGGGGCTGAACTTCCCCGAAGCGGCATAGGCCGCCACATCCCGCTCATAATCGGCCAGGAAGGTGGCATAATCCCCCTGGCACAAGGTCCAGATGGAGGAAAAGGTCTCGGTCTCCTGGGAGAAAACGGTGTAGCTGGGTTCCAGGCGGTCAAAATAGCCCAGCTGGCCGTTGCGGATGGCGGTGCGGAAGGGGATGTGCCGGTTCACCGTTTGGGTGAGGAGATAGAGCAAGGCCGGATACAGCCGCACCTTTTCCTGGCGCAGACGGGTGATGTCCAGGGCGGTGGTCATGCTGTAAAAGCAGGGCACAGCGGAAAAATAGTGGTCAAAATATTCCCGCCGGGGCCAGGTCTCTTTGTCAATGGGAATAAACTCCATGGGGTCAAACCTCTCTTTGTGGTGTTTTCTCCGTCACCATACCATAAAATATAGAATTGTTCAACCCAGGTCCCGGCGGCGAGCCGCTGGCGGAGTGCCTCCGCTCCCATACTGCGCAGGGCAATCAAACAAAGCATGAGCATGAGACAAGGGGGAGGAAACATACCTATGGAAGCGGGGAAAACAGGGGCGATTGTAAATAAACCAAAAATAACGGGAAAACGGCTTTTCAAAATGACGGAAATAGTTTAAAATAGAAGAAAATCAAAAGCGGGGGATATTATGGAAACACTGAAATACAAACGCGTGCTTCTCAAGGTCAGCGGCGAAGCCCTGGCCGGGGATGCCGAAGGCCATCGGGGCATTAACTTCGATGTGCTGGAATCCATCGCCAAAGTGGTGCGGGAGTGCGTCGATATGGGCGTGCAGATCGGCATCGTGGTAGGCGGCGGCAACTTCTGGCGCGGCCTTAAGGACGGCAAGGACATGGAACGCACCCGGGCCGACCACATGGGCATGCTGGCCACCACCATCAATGCTCTGGCCTTTGCCGATGTGCTGGAAAAGCAGGGCGTCGTGGTGCGGGTGCAGACCGGCATCGACATGAACAAGATCGCCGAGCCCTATATCCGGCTGAAAGCCATCCGGCATCTGGAAAAGGGAAGAGTGGTTATTTTTGCCTGCGGCACAGGTAATCCCTTCTTCTCCACCGATACCGCAGCGGCTCTCCGTGCCGCCGAGATCAATGCCGACGCCATATTGCTGGCCAAGAACATCGACGGCATCTATGACTCCGACCCGGCCAAGAATCCGCAGGCCAAGAAGATCGAATCCATCAAGTACACCGATGTGCTGAAAAACCGGCTCCAGGTGATGGACTCCACCGCCACATCCCTTTCCATGGACAACAACATCCCGGTGTTGGTTTTTGCCATCAAGGACCCTGAAAATATTCTGAAAGTGTTAAAAGGCGAGCATATTGGCTCGGTGATAGGGGAGGAATAAAAAATGAGTAATCAGTATCAAGCGTATCAGGACAAAATGCAAAAGACAGTGGATGTGCTCAAGCACGAATTCACCACCATCCGCACAGGCCGCCCCAGCGCCGCTGTGCTGGACAAAGTGACCGTGGATTATTACGGCGTTGCCACTCCGGTGCAGCAGGTGGGGAACATCTCGTCCCCCGATCCCCACAGCCTGCTGATCCAGCCCTATGACTCCTCGGTGCTCAAGGGCATTGAGAAGGCCATTCTGGCTTCCGACATCGGCATCACACCGCAGAACGACGGCAAGGCCATCCGGCTGACCTTCCCGCCCCTCACTGAGGAGCGCCGCAAAGAGCTGACCCGCCAGGTGAGCAAGTACGCCGAGGAGGCCAAGGTGGCCATCCGCAATGTGCGCCGGGATGCCATGGACGACTTCAAGGCCCAGAAGAAGGCTTCCGAGATGACCGAGGACGATTACAAGATCGCCGAGAAGGACATCCAGAACCTGACCGACAAGTTCATCAAGGAAGTGGAAGCCGAAAGCGCCAAAAAGGAAAAGGAACTCCTGGAGATATAGGGGCAGAGCCTTCCCTGCGGGGAAGGCTGCCCCAGGTTTCTTCCCGGCGGCGAAAGCCGCCGGGCCAGCGTGACGCTGGACCCAACCTGCGCTGCCGCGCTGGGCAGTTGAACGAAAGCCGGTTGCGTGATGGGGTGCGGAAGCACCGCTTGGCTGTCCGGCCACCGGACTTCCCCGACCCTTTTCGCGCCTCCCGGCGGGGCCCGGTAGGGGCCAAGTGATACAGAAAAGGCTGACCCGGTGCAATCTGGCAAAGAAAGCCTCCCTTGTGCAAAGGGAGGTGGCGGCGAATGCCGCCGGTGGGATTGACCCGGTGCCTGGGCGGCCGAGCGCCATAGAAAAGGCTACGATACAAAACAAAATTCCCCGGTTTCCGGGGAATTTTTGCAGCGTCAGGCAACAGAACAAGGTTCGGTTGGATGCACTGGGCCAGGATTGCAGTCCGGCTCTGCCCGGGGTTGGCTTGCCAGCGCCGGAGCAGGAAAGCTAACAGCGCAGATAGCCGGGGAGAGTATGGCCGTCCGGGCACCGGACCGGCGCCACGCTGGCGGCGAGCCGCCGCTCCCATATCTTCTTTGCCCAGGCGAATACAACCGGCAAAAGCAAAGACAGGAATGGCTGCGGCGCCACGCCGCAGAAAACGACAATAGGTGGACACGATGAACAAGGAACTGGGGCCATTGCCCTTTGACAAAGAAAGAATACCCCGGCACATTGCCTTCGTCATGGACGGCAACGGCCGGTGGGCTCAGAAGCGGGGCTTGCCCCGTACCGCCGGACACTCGGCGGGGAGCGAAACATTTCAAAACGCCGCCGAGCTGCTCAACGACCTGGGCGTAGAGCACATGACGGTTTATGCCTTTTCCACCGAAAACTGGAAGCGGCCTTTGGAAGAGGTTTCGGCCATCATGGGCCTTTTGGACAAATACCTCCGGCGCTCCATTCGGGAAATGGTGAAAAAAAACATCCGTCTGGATTTCTGGGGAGACCTGAGCCCGCTTTCGCCCAAGCTGCTGCGGCTCATCGAGCAAACCGACGAGCTTTCCAAACAGTGCACCGGTATGCAGGTCCATGTGTGCCTGAACTACGGCGGCCGCAGCGAGATCCTGAAAGCTGCCCGGGCCTTGGCCCAGGACTGCCTGGACGGCAAGCTCAAGCCCGATGAGATCGGGGAAAAAGAGCTGGAAGAGCGGATGTACAGCCGCAATGTGCCGCCGCCCGATCTGCTGGTGCGGCCCGGCGGAGAAATGCGCATTTCCAACTTCCTGCTTTGGGAGTGCGCATACAGCGAATTTTACTTCACCGATACCCTCTGGCCCGATTTCGGGGAAGAGGAAATCTACAAAGCCATCGCAGAATTCCAGAAGAGAAACAGAAGATATGGGGGTCTTTCCCGATGAAAGTACGGGTCATTTCCGCCCTGGTGGGCATTTTGCTGTTTATCGCTGTGGTCTATTGGGCGCCCCAATGGGTGACGCTGCTGGCCTTCAGCCTGCTCTGTGCCCTGGCGGCCTATGAGTTTTTGCACAACACCGGTCTGCTGAAAGGCAGTCCGCTGCTGCCCATTTGCTGCATCGCCGCCTTTATCGTGCCCGCCGCCAGCAACTATGATATGTACTACATCCTGCCCCTGCTCTATGTGTTCACCCTTCTGGTGTTCCTGTGGGCCATTCTCCATCCCCAGCGCATCACCGCCGAGCAGATCGCCCATGCCTATCTGGGGGCGATCACCATTCCTTTTTTGCTCAGCGGCGTCATGCGCATCCTGCTTCAGCATGAAAACGGCAAGGTGTATGTGCTTTTGCCGTTCCTTGCCGCCTGGTGCAGCGACAGCCTGGCTCTGGTGTTCGGGATGCTCTTCGGCAAGCACAAGCTGATCCCTCAGGTCAGCCCCAAAAAGACGGTGGAAGGGGCCGTGGGCGGCGTCATCGGCGCCGTTGCCGGTCTTTGCATCTTCGGCTATTTCGCCGGAAACAAGCTGGGCGTGGAGCCTAACTACCTGCTTCTGTCTGCCGCCGCTGTGGTGGGCAGTCTGGCCGGAATGCTGGGCGATCTGGCCCTGTCTCTGGTCAAGAGAAAGACCGGCATCAAGGACTATGGCAACATCATGCCCGGCCATGGCGGGGTGCTGGACCGGTTCGACAGCGTCATTTTTACCGCGCCTTTGTTTGAGATTCTGCTCCACTTCACCAGCGCTATTTAATAAAAGGAGAAAACCGCTATGAAACGCATTGCCTTGTTGGGTTCCACCGGCTCCATCGGCACCCAGGCCCTGGATGTGGTGAGCCGGGATGAAAAACAGTATTCTGTGGCCGCCCTCACCGCCGGGAAAAACGCCCGGCTGCTGGAAGAGCAGGCCCGCCGGTTTCGCCCTCGCCTGGCTGTGCTGGGGGAGGAGAAGGCGGCTCGGGAGCTGAAAAGCCGCCTGGCCGACACCGATGTCCGGGTCGCTTACGGGGAAGAAGGGCTTTTGGAAGCGGCTTCCCTGGAAGAGTGCGACATGGTGCTTAACGCCCTGGTGGGCGTGGCAGGGCTTTCTCCCACGGTGGCGGCTCTGGAAGCGGGGCACACCCTGGCTCTGGCCAATAAGGAGTCTTTGGTGTGCGGCGGCGCCCGGGTGATAGAGCTGGCAAAAAAGAAGGGCGTTCCCATTTTGCCGGTGGACAGCGAGCATTCGGCCATTTTCCAGTCCATGGGCGGCAGACCTTTGGAGGAAGTGCGGCGGGTGCTGCTCACCGCATCCGGCGGCCCCTTTTTCGGCAAAAGCCGGGAGGAGCTGCGGGGAATGACGGCGGCGGAAGCCCTGCGCCATCCCAACTGGAGCATGGGGAAGAAGATCACCGTGGACTCGGCCACCATGATGAACAAGGGCTTTGAGGTGATGGAAGCGGTGTGGCTCTTCGGCCTTGCGCCGGAGCAGGTGGAGGTGCTGGTGCACCGGGAGAGCATTCTCCATTCGGCGGTGGAGTTTATTGACGGCTGCGTCATGGCCCAGCTGTCCGAGCCGGATATGCGCCTGCCCATTCAGCTGGCCCTTACCTGGCCCCAGCGGCAGGAGGGGGCGATAAAGCCCCTGGACTTGACAGCCATTGGGTCTCTGACCTTCCAGAAGCCCGACCGGGAGAATTTCCCCTGTCTTGGTCTGTGCGAGCAGGCCATTCGCCAGGGGGGAGACCGGGGAGCGGTCATCAATGCGGCAAATGAAGT
>CALLCY010000043.1:0-5393 GCA_938000015.1 uncultured Clostridia bacterium | reverse complement strand
GTGCAGGAGGAAGCCAGCCGTCACGCCCAGGAAGTGACCCAGACCATCAAGGATGCCGGCGCTGTGATGACCCCTGTGGCAGAAGAGGCCCGGGAAAAGGTGGTTATGGCCGAAGAAGCCTTCAGCGGATTCAAGGCCCGGATCGCTTCCATCACCGGCGAGATCGACGAGCTGGTGCGGGCGATGAATGAAATTGAGCAGCGTTCCCGCCATACTCTTTCGGCCCCGCCGCCGGAAGAGCCGAAAATCCCCATGCAAACGGGGCCTGCTGCCCCTGAAAAGAGCGACTCCCAGTCTCCGCCTGCGGGTACGAGACTGCGTTCCATACAAGAGATCTTGGATAGAGTCAAAAATATTGGAGAAAAGATGTAGGTGTATTATGAAAGAATGGAATCTGAACACTTCGGAACTGCGCGCCCATGCCAAGGAAATCAGAGTGGGCGACATGGTAAACCTGACGGGCACGATCTATACGGCCAGAGACGCCGCTCATAAGCGCCTGTTTGCCTTGTTGGACGAGGGGAAGGAACTGCCCTTTGACATCAAGGACGCTGTGATCTATTATGCCGGCCCCACCCAGGCCAAACCTGGTGAGGTCATCGGCTCTATCGGGCCCACCACTTCCGGACGGATGGACCCCTTTGCTCCCCGTCTGCTGGATCTGGGACTGGTGGCTATGATCGGCAAGGGTGGCCGGGCTCAGCCTGTGGTGGATGCCATCATCCGCAACGGCGGCGTGTATTTCTGTGCCATCGGCGGCGCCGGTGCTGCCATTTCCGGCTGTATCAAGAAGGTGGAAGTGCTGGCTTTTGAAGAGCTGGGCTGCGAATCCCTCAAGCGCCTGACCATTGAGAATATGCCGGTGGTTTGCACCATCGACAGCGAAGGCGGCAACCAGTTTGTCACTGGCCGTGCCGAATATGAAGTGAAGGACTAAATAGGTTTTTCCGCCCGTGGCTCTTTGGGCCACGGGTTTCTTTTGAGTCAAAATGAATTTATAAAAATCATTTTTAGAAAATAAACAGATAAAATCAGAAAAAATGCCACATAAAATGAAATTAAAAATATTTTAAAAATCATTTTATGAATTTCTCTTGCAAAATGAAAAAGAAGGGGGTAAGATACACTCAGAAAGACAGGGGATCGCCCCCGCAAAAAATCAGGATGATGAGGTGGAAGAATGGAGCGTTTTGATATCTCCCGGATCTACGGAGAAAATGTGTTCAACGATGAGTCCATGCGCAAGTATTTGCCGACCAACATCTATAAGCAGCTGCGGGCTACCATCGACCAGAACAAGCCCTTGGACCCGGCCATTGCCGACAGCGTGGCCAACGGAATGCGGCTGTGGGCCCTGGAGAAGGGAGCCACCCATTATACCCATTGGTTCCAGCCCATGACCGGTTTCACTGCCGAAAAGCACGATTCTTTTTTGAATCCGCTGTCCGATGGCAGTGTGCTCATGACTTTCTCCGGCAAGGAGTTGATCCGGGGCGAGAGCGACGCTTCCAGCTTCCCCTCCGGCGGTCTGCGGGCCACCTTTGAGGCCCGGGGCTATACCGCTTGGGACTGCACCTCTCCGGCTTTTGTCAAGGACAACACCCTGTATGTGCCCACCTGCTTCTGCTCCTTTACAGGTGAAGTGCTGGACAAAAAGACCCCGCTGCTCCGCTCCATGGAGGTGCTCTCCAATCAGGCAGTGCGGGTGCTCCATCTGCTGGGCAAAAGCGATGTGGAGCGTGTGGTGGCCATGGCTGGCGCCGAGCAGGAGTATTTCCTGGTGGACAAGGCCCTGTTTGACCAGCGTCTCGACTTGATGCTCTGCGACCGCACCCTGTTTGGCGCCCGCCCGCCCAAGGGTCAGGAGATGGACGGCCATTATTATGGTAATATCAAAGAGCGGGTCATGGACTTTATGCGGGAGCTGGATGAGGAGCTGTGGCGTCTGGGCGTGCCGGCCAAAACCGAGCACAACGAAGCGGCTCCGGCCCAGCATGAGCTGGCTGCCGTTTACACCACGGCCAACATCGCCTGCGATAACAACCAGCTGATCATGGAGACCATGAAGAAGGTGGCTCTGCGGAAAAATCTGGTGTGCCTGCTCCATGAAAAACCCTTTGACGGGGTCAACGGCAGCGGCAAGCACAACAACTGGTCTCTGAATATCTACAACGGCCCCAGTCTGTTGGACCCGGGCAAAACCCCGGCTGACAATGCCCAGTTCCTGCTGTTCCTCTGTGCCGTCATTTGGGCGGTGGACGAGTATTCTGAGGTGCTGCGCACTTCGGTAGCTTGCCCGGGCAACGACCACCGGTTGGGCGGACACGAAGCACCGCCTCCCATCATCTCCATCTTCCTGGGCGATGCCCTCACCGACATCCTGGAAGAGGTGGAGACCGGCCGTCCTTCTCAGTTCCGTCAGGGCGGCAACATTGAGATCGGTGTCACCACCATTCCTTGGCTGCCCCAGGACACCTCCGACCGTAACCGTACTTCGCCTTTTGCCTTCACCGGTAAAAAGTTCGAGTTCCGTATGCTGGGTTCTTCCATGTCCATCGCCGGCTGCAACTATGCTCTGAATACCGCGGTGGCCGAGATCCTCAGCCGCATTGCCGACCGCCTGGAAAAAGCGGAGGATAAGAGTGCCTGCGTGCGGGAGCTGGTGCGGGAGATCTACCGGGAACACAAGCGGGTGGTCTTCAACGGCAACAACTACAGCAAGGAGTGGGCCGAAGAGGCCAAAGAGCGTGGCCTGCCCTGCGCCACAAACGATGTGGATGCCGCCCGTGGCTTGGTGGTTTCCAAGTCGGTAGAGCTGTTTGAAAAGCATGGTATCTTCCGCCGGAAGGAAGCCGAGGCCCGGTATGAAATCCGTCTGGACAACTATATCAAGACCATCTCTCTGGAAGCCAACACCATGCTGGATATGACCCGCCGTCAGATCGTCCCGGCGGTGATCAAATACACCAAGTTCCTGGCCGACAGCGTCAACTCCATCAAGGAAACTGGCTTGACGGTGGACATGACCATGGAATCCAGCGCACTGAAGGATATTTCTGCTGCCGGTGCCCAGATGAAGGCCGCCGTGAGCAAGCTGGAGAAAGCACTGGAAAAGGCTGCTCAGGCCGAAGGTGCTCTGGCCAAGGCCGAAGCCTATCGGGACAAGGTCCGGGTGGCCATGGACGCTTTGCGGGAAGTGGCCGACAAAATCGAGCTTTTGGTGGACAAGGAATACTGGCCGTTCCCCACCTATTCCGATTTGCTGTTCCGCATCTGATTTTTCAGTCAATCCAATCCCCCTGGCTCATACAAAAGCCCCGCGGCGTAGGCCGCGGGGCTTTGTGCGTTTGGAATAGATGTTTATTTGAACTGGGCCTCATAAAGCTCCCGATAGAATCCTCGTTTTTTCATCAGTTCTTCATGTGTGCCGCTTTCCACCACATTGCCGTCCCGCACCACCAGAATCAGATCGGCATTGCGGATGGTGGACAGCCGATGAGCCACCACAAAACAGGTTTTGTTCTCCATCAGGCGGCGCATGGCCTCCTGGATCTGCATTTCCGTGCGGGTGTCCACATTGGAGGTGGCTTCGTCCAGAATCAGCATGTGGGAGTCCATCACCATGGCCCGGGCAATGGTCAGAAGCTGCTTCTGGCCTTTGGAGATATTGGTGCCGTCGTCGGTGAGCAGGGTGTCATACCCCTGGGGCAGACGCTGGATATAGGAATGGATCTTGGCGGCCTTGGCGGCCTGGATCACTTCTTCCCGTGTGATGCCCTGTTTGCCATAGGCGATGTTTTCGTAGATGGTGCCGTAAAAGAGCCAGGTGTCCTGAAGCACCATGGAATAGGCCAGACGCAGGCTTTTCCGTTGCAGGTCGTAGATGGAATGACCGTCCACCTTGATCTCACCGCTGTCCTTGTCATAAAAACGCATGAGCAGGTTGATGAGGGTGGTTTTTCCCGCGCCGGTGGGGCCGACAATGGCGATCATGCTGCCGGGGGAAGCGTGAAGGGAAAGGTGATGGAGGATGGTTTTTCCTTCTTCATAGCCAAAGCCCACATCTTGAAGTTCCACATCTCCCTGAGGGTCATGGAGCGGGAGGGCCTGGGGGGAATCGGCCTTTTCCGGCTGCTCGTCCAGCAGACGAAACACCCGCTCTGCCGCGGCCAGAGCCGATTGCAGCTCGCCGATGATGTTGGCGATTTCGTTGATAGGGCCGGAGAATTTCCGGGAATAGAGCACAAAGGAGGAAATGTTGCCCACGCTCATTTTCCCCTGCATAAAGAGAATAGCGCCGAACACCGTGATTAGAGCCAGGGACAGATTGTTGATGAAGTTGACACTGGGGCCCACCCGGCTGCTGTAATATTCGGCGTTATAGTAGGCATTGACCGTTTCATCATTCACCTGATCCAGCTTTTCAATGGTGTGTTCCTCCTGGCAATAGGACTGGAGGGTTTTCAGACCGGTGATGTTTTCCTCGGTAAAGCCGTTGAGCTGGCCGATCTTGAGAGAACGCAGCCGGAACAGGGGACGGGTGCGGGAGGTGATGAACCGGGTAATGCAGATGGACAGGGGAACGGTGATGAGGAACACCAGCACCAGCCGGGGAGAGATGGCGATCATCATTCCCAGGGAGCCGCCCACGGTGATGACGCTGGCCAGCACCTGCACCAGGTCGGTGGAAAGGGAAGAGTTGATGGTGTCGGTGTCATAGGAGATGCGGCTGATGATGTCTCCGGCCTGGTGGGTGTCGAAATATCCCACCGGCAGGGAGGACAGCTTGTTAAAGATGTCCGAGCGCATCTGATAGGTGACCTTCCGGCTGATGGTGATCATGATCATGGACAGCAGATAGGACAGAAGGGCAGAGGCCACATAGAACAGGGCCATGAAGAGGCAGTAGCGAAACACCAGAGGGAATTGGACGGCGCCTGCTTTTGAGCCGATGCTGTCCACGGCCAGGCCGGAAAGATAGGGCCCCATCAGTCCAAAATAGTTGGAGAGGACGGTGAGCAAAAGGGCCAGGATCACCCAGAAGCGGAAGCGCATCACATAGCGGCAAAGCCGCAGCAAAGTGGCCCGTTTCCGGCCGGGGGTCACTCTTTGATGGGCCGTACCTTGCGGGGCCGAGCCAAAGGAGGGAGGGGCATTTCCCATTTTAGGCATCCAAATCATCTCCCATCTGAATTCGGCTGATTTCCTGATAGACCGGGCAGGTCTCCATCAGCTGCTGGTGGGTCCCATACCCCAGCACTCCGCCTTCTTCCAGTACCAGGATATGGTCGGCATGGCGGATGGAGCTGATGCGCTGGGCAATGATGACCCATGTGGGGTTTTCGTAGTCTTTGGCGATGGCTTGGCGCAGCGCGTGGCTGGTGGGGTCGGGA
>CALLCY010000042.1:0-5999 GCA_938000015.1 uncultured Clostridia bacterium | reverse complement strand
TCAAGAACATGATCACCGGTGCTGCTCAGATGGACGGCGCCATCCTGGTTATCGCTGCTTCCGACGGCCCCATGGCTCAGACTCGTGAGCACATCCTGCTGGCCCGTCAGGTGGGCGTGCCCGCTATCGTCGTGTTCCTGAACAAGGCCGACCAGGTGGACGATCCCGAGCTGCTGGAGCTGGTTGAGATGGAAGTTCGTGAGCTGCTGAGCACTTACGAATTCCCCGGCGACGAAGTGCCCATCATCTGCGGCTCTGCTCTGCAGGCCCTGGAGTGCTCTTCCACCGATCCCAACGCTCCTGAGTACGAGTGCATCAAGAACCTGATGGACGCTGTTGACAGCTATATCCCCACTCCTGACCGTAAGGCTGATCTGCCCTTCCTGATGCCTGTGGAAGACGTGTTCACCATCACCGGCCGTGGTACTGTTGCTACCGGTCGTGTGGAGCGCGGCGTGCTGAAGATGAGCGAAGAAGTGGAAATCGTCGGCCTGATGGACGCTCCCAAGAAGACCGTCGTCACCGGCATCGAGATGTTCCGCAAGCTGCTGGACTTCGCTGAGGCTGGCGACAACATCGGCTGCCTGCTGCGTGGTATCAACAAGACCGACATCGAGCGCGGCCAGGTTCTGGCTAAGCCCGGTTCCATCCATCCTCACACCAAGTTCCATGGCCAGGTTTACGTTCTGACCAAGGAAGAGGGCGGCCGTCATACCCCCTTCTTCAACAACTATCGTCCTCAGTTCTATTTCCGTACCACCGATGTTACCGGCGTCATCACTCTGCCCGAAGGCACTGAGATGTGCATGCCCGGCGACAACGTGGAGATGGATGTTGAGCTGATCACCCCCATCGCTATCGAAGAGGGCCTGCGTTTCGCTATCCGTGAAGGCGGCCGTACTGTCGGTTCCGGCGTTGTTACCAAGGTCAACGAGTAATTTTACTCTTTGTTCTTTCAAGAGCCATGGCGTTTGCCATGGCTCTTTTTTTGCCTGAAAAAGCAATATAAAGCAGAAAAAAGAAATATTTCGTGATTGTTAAAAATATGTGTAAAATATGGGGGAAAATGCCCTATAAGATATTAAACAGCCATTAAATTGTTAAATAAATAGCAAAATATACGAAAATATGCACAAAAAGAAAAAGAGAAAATTGGCTATAAATTTGCAAAATTATAAAAAATAACAAAGGGAAAAGAATAAAAATATTGATATATTGCGCTGGATAGTTGCCCATTGAGAGGGGTATGGCTATAATAGACAAGGAATCGGGGGGAAGCTTCCCCCAAAAGAAAACGGAGGACATTTTCGATGAAAAACACCATGAAGAGACTGCTGGGCGGCTTGCTGTTGGGCAGCATGATGGTCGGTCTGGGAGCGGGCTGCTCCAAGGACTCCGGCCAGTCGGGCGGTGGCGGCGGCGTCACCCATGATAAGGACACCATCATTGTTGCAACCATGGGTGAGACTCCTTCTGTCAGCCCCTACGCCCACAACGCAACAGCAGGATATATGGTCAACCTGCTCAACTACACCAGCCTGCTGCGTCTGGACAATGACCTGAATCCCCAGCCCGATCTGGCGGAATCTTTCACCAACATCGACCCCACCTGCTGGGAGTTCAAGCTGCGCCAGGATGTGAAGTTCCACGACGGCTCCACCATGGAGGCCGAAGATGTGAAGGCTTCCATCGAGTATGGCAAGACCTTCCCCGACGGCTCTCTGTACAATGATTCCATCGAATCGGTGGAAGTGATGGATGAGTACACCGTGCGCATTCATACAAAGAGCCCGGATGCTTCTTTGCTGTTCAACTTGGCCCAGCATGCCAACGCCATCGTTCCCAAGGAACTGATCGACTCTGGCAACGACTTCAACGAGAACCCCATCGGCTGCGGCCCCTACAAGTTTGTGGACTGGAAGCGCGGCGATCAGCTGGAGTTCACCGCTTTTGAAGACTATTACCTGGGCGCTCCCAAGATCAAGAATGTGATCTGGAAGATCATTCCCGAAGGCTCCTCCCGGACCATTGCTCTGGAAGCCGGTGAAGTAGACCTGCTGATGGAAGTGGAAAGCATGGATGTGGATCGGATCAAGGAGAACCCCGATCTGGCCGTTCTGGAGTACACTCCCGCCAACATGAACTGGATCATGCTGAACAACGAAGTGCCCGGTCTGGACAATCAGGACTTCCGCCATGCTCTGAACTGCGCCATCGACAAGGAAAGCGTTGTTACCGTTGCTCTGAATGGTCTGGGTGTTGTGGGCGAAACTCAGGTTCCCCCCAACCTGCCTGGTACCAGCACTGAGAACACCGACAGCTATGATGTGAAGAAAGCCAAGGAGTATGTGGAGAAATCCGGCGTGGATCCCACCAGCATCGATTTCCCCATCATCTGCTCCGACGATACCAAGAAGCGTGCGGCCGAAGTGGTGCAGGCCAACCTGGCTGAGATCGGCGTGACTGCCAACATCGAAAGCATGGACCTGGCTACCTACATGAGCACCGTGGCCGAAGGCAACTATGTGGCTGCTATCGGTGGCTACACCATGGCCGACACCATCACCTACCTCAACGGCGTCTATCACAGCAAGTCCATCAACGCTGCCAACAAGAGCCGTCTGAACGATCCTGAGATCGACGCCCTCATCGACCAGGCCACAGCCACTGCTGATGCTGCCGAGCGTGAGGCCATCACCTCTGAGATCTGTGCCAAGCTGAACGCCATCTGCACCCAGGTGCCTCTGTATCAGCCCCTGAACCTGCGGGCTTACAACGCCAACCTGGAGAATGTGGAAATCGACGGCGCCGGTGATGTGCGCATCGAAAACTTCAGCTGGAAAGAGTAATCTTTTCTAAAAGCAAACACTACCCTGTTTGGAAAGAAAACCCCCGGACAAGAGTCCGGGGGTTTTTGTATGTCGAAAAAGTGGTAAAAGCCACTTTTTCGAGTTTTTGCAAGGAGCTGCATGCACGCCTTCGGCGTACACTTGCTCCTTGATAAGTGCAAAAAGCCACGCACAGGTCGTGGCTTTTTGTAGATTGGTGAAGGGTAGGGCAAATGATTTTTTCGTTATGTAGGTTTCTGGATAGTCTGAACCCCCGTAGTCTGAACCACCGGACAAGGATTCGGGGGTTTTTGCATGTCGAAGGATTCTTAAAGCAAACCCGTGGCAGAACGGAAAAGTTCTGCCACGGGTTTTTTGTTTGCAGCTGTTATGAAAGATCATCCAGGGTTGAAGGATGGGTGCCCTCCAAGGTCAGCCGGAGCCGTTCCAGCTTCTGGCTCTGATTGCCGCCTCCGCGCTGAATGGCGATGGAGTGGGCGATCAGATTGATCACCGTCAGCACAGGCACAAAAGAATTGTACAAAGTTCCTCGGGCCATGGGGCAATAAATCACCGTATGGCTGAAGGGAACGATGGGGGAGGCCGGGGAATCGGTGATGGCCACCACTTTGGCCCCTTTGGCCGCCGCCAGCTGGGTGACCTCTCCCAACTCATTCAGATACCGGGGAAAGGTGAGGGCAACCAGTGCGGTGTGTTCATCCATGGTATTCATGTGCTCTTCCAAGGAGGTGGTTTCCTCGGGATTGACCATTACGGCCCGCACCCCCAAAACTCCCAGCCGGTAGGAGAGCACTTCTGCCATGGTGCGACTGATGCCCCGGCCCATGAGCAAAGTGTAATCGGCGCTGTGGATGGCCTGAGCTGCCTTCATGATGGGGTGCAGATCCATGGCATCCATAAAGGTGTACAGATGCTGCCGCTCCTGCTGGCAGATGTGCCCCAGAAGCTGGAGATTTTGCTGTTGAGAGCGCTGGAAATCCTGGGTGGAGGCTATATTTTCCGGAGAGCAGAACACCTCATAGGACTGGCGGTATTCCCGCCGGAAATCGGAGTAACCGGCAAATCCCAGCCGCTGAAACAGGCGGAGCAGAGTCACTTCGGTACAGCCAGCCTTTTGGCTCAGCTCTTTCAGGGGCAGATAGCATACTTCCCCTGGATGGTCGCGTATATATGTGACGATCTGCTTCTGTTTGCGGGTGAGCATCCAATCCACCGGGTCGAAATTCTGGTCAAACAAAACCGAAAGATCGATCAAACCCATCAGCCCCTTTCTTGGTGAAAAGTATAGCATACTTTCCACTGAAATGTATAGGTGTCCGTGGGAATCGCATATGGATTATTAAAACAAAAGCAAGACCGGAAGGGAGCAAAACCGCAAGAGAAGCGCCTGGGAAACAACCTGGGCCAAGGAGAACACAGAGATAGGAGAGAAGGCTATGCTGAAGAAAAAATGGATGTCCCTGATCGCGCTGGCTTTGGCCTCTGTGATGTTGCTCAGTGCCTGCGCCAAAAACGGCGGCAATGACCCCAAAGACGATACCGATCATGACAGCGGCGGAGTCAGTACCGGCGGTGAAGTGGTGAAAGACGCCAATGAGCTGGTCATCGGCACCTATATGCCGGTCACCACCTTGATTCCCTGGAAAACCACTTCCGATGGCGACGGCTATATCCTCCGTCAGATCTACCACACACTGGTGGAAATGGATCAGAATTCCAACTTTGTGCCTTCTTTGGCGGAAGAGTGGGAGTGCAGTGAGGACGGCCTGACCTGGACCGTCAAGATCCGTGACGATGTATATTGGCAGACGGGCAACGGCTTGTTTGACGAAAAGGTCAAGGTCACGGCGGAAGATGTGAAGTTTTCCTATGAGTACTATCTGGACCCGGCCAATGGTTCGGTGCGGTACACCGAACTGTCCAACACCCTGAAAGAGATCAATGTGGTGGATGAGCAAACCGTTCAGTTTGTGACAAAGGACATTGATGTGCTGTGGGAGTACAAGATGTATCAGAACTACATCATCCCCCGGCAGGCCGTGGAGCAGAACTGGGATTTTGAAAACCAGCCGGTGGGCTCGGGGGCTTACAAATTTGTGGAGCATGTGATCGACTCCCAGGTAGTGCTGGAGCGCAACGAGGAATTCTATCAAGAGCCCGCTTTGGATAAAGTGATCTTCAAGATCATCTCCGACAAATCGGTTTCCGCCATTGCCTTGCAGAATCAGGAGATCGATATGTCCCTGTCGGTGCTTCCCACCGAAGTGGGCAACATCGTAAACAAAGACTATCTGGATCTGAGAGCTTCGGAAGTGGGATCTTACCGCTGGATCGGCTTTAACTGCCAGTATGAATTCTTCCAGGATGCCCAGTTGCGCCGGGCTTTGGCCATGGCGGTGGATATGAACAGCGCTGTGGAAGCCATCTTTAAAAATGATGCCGGCGTCACCCTGGCCAAGCGGGCTTATGGCCCCATCTCCTATGAACGCCCCGGCGGCGACGAGGAACGGTTCAAAGCTGCGTGCATCGAGTATGACCCGAAAGAAGCCGAAAAGCTGCTGGATGAACTGGGCTGGAAGAAGGGTTCCGATGGCATCCGCGCCAAGGATGGGCAGAAGCTCAGCTTTACTCTCCAGGTGGGCAACAACGACAGCAACCGTGAAAACCTGGCTGTGGTGGTCTCCTCCCAGCTGAAGGCCATCGGTGTGGATTGCACCGCCCAAACCGTGGAATGGGGCACTCATACCGATGACATCAAGAACGGCAATGTGCAGATGTACATCCTGGGCGGATATTCCAACCTGGATGGCCCCTATCGCCTGATGCATACCAGCGATACCATGAGCCCCAACTGCGGCTATTCCAATCCCGAAGTGGATGCGCTGCTGGATGAAGCCTGGCGGACCATCGACATCGACCAGCGCAGCGAACTGCAAACCCAGGCCGCTGAGATCTTTATCGCCGATGCTCCTCATATTTTCGGCTATTTCGAATACACCCAGATGGGCGTCAGCAAAGCGGTCACCGATTTTGAGCAGGCCAGCGTCTATCGCTCCCTGTGCAACGAATTCCGCAATGTGGGAGTCAATCACAAATAAAGAAAACAAACCGTCAGAGCAACCGTGAGAGAACCGGGGCAGGCCCTGTCAG
>CALLCY010000041.1:0-10259 GCA_938000015.1 uncultured Clostridia bacterium | reverse complement strand
AGACAGCGGCGGCGTCACCTGCCGGAATGATGGTTATTTCGGCTTTACGCCGAAATAACACGCCGCCAATAGCAAAGAAACAGGCCCAGTGAACCAAGTTCCCATAGGGCCTGTTTCTTTTGCGAGCCTTTGCCGCAGCAAAGGCTCTGGCTCAAGTGCTCTGTCTCTAGTCTTCCCATTCTTCTTTCTTCCGCCAGTCGGGAACCCACTCTTTCAGCTGTCCCAGCACGGCGGCATCACAAAGCACGGTGACCGCAATGCCCTCGGGCACATAATCGGCCTTCTTCACCTGGGCCTTCCGATAGAGCATATCCAGCACCGATGCCCGGTCATAGGGCAAAATAAACTCCACCTGCCGCTGAGCACTGTCCAGAGTCTCCCCGATCCGATTGAGCAATAAATCCAGGCCAATGCCCTTCTTGGCCGAAATATGCAGCGCGCCTGTCTGCCGTGGCTCTAGGTCAGGGGCGATCTTGTCGCACTTGTTGAACACCAGAATCCGTGGCGTCTCCTGAGCGCCCAGCTGGGCGATCAGGCTTTCCACCACCTGGGCCTGGCTCTCCCAGATCTCGCTGGAAGCATCCACCACATGGATGAGCACATCGGCATAGACCAGCTCTTCCAGGGTGGCCTTGAAGGCCTCCACCAGGTGGTGGGGCAGCTTGCGGATGAATCCCACGGTGTCAGAGAACAAAAGCTGCCGCCCGTCTTCCAGGCGCAGGCTTTTGGTGGTGGGGTCCAGGGTGTCAAACAACCGGTCGTTGGCATGGACTTCCGCCCCGGTGAGGGCATTAAGCAGGGTGGATTTTCCCGCATTGGTGTATCCCACCAGAGCCACCAAGGGCACCTCCCGCTTTTCCCGCTGGCGGCGCTGGGTGGTGCGGATCTGCCGCACATTCTCGATCTCCCGCTGGAGCCGGGCAATGCGCTGGCGGATGTGCCGCCGGTCGGTTTCCAGCTGGGTTTCACCAGGGCCGCGGGTACCGATGGGGCTGCGCCCGCCGCCAGCGGTCTGGCGCACCAGGTGGGTCCACATACCCGACAAACGGGGCAGCAAATACTGATACTGGGCAAGCTCCACCTGGAGCTTGCCTTCCCTTGTCTGGGCACGCTGGGCGAAAATATCCAGAATCAAGCCGCTGCGGTCCATCACCCGGCAGCCCATGATGTCCTCCAAAGCCCGGGCCTGGGAGTGGGACAGCTCGTTGTCCATCACCAGAAGCTCCACATCGTTGGCCTTCACCAACTGGGCGATCTCCTGGGCCTTTCCTTCCCCGATAAAGGTGCGGGGATCGGGAGTGGGCCGGTTCTGCATGGCCTTGAAGATGCACTCTCCCCCGGCGGTCTCCAGCAGCTGGGACAGCTCTTCCATGGTATCCTCATCGGAATGGTCGAAATCGGCGAGGGCGGTGCACCGCAGCCCCACCAGCGCCGCCCGCTCCGGACGGCTTTCGCCGGGCATCCCGGCCTTGTTATTTTCCAGTTCTTTCAAATCAGTTCTTAACTCCTTCTTTGGCTCTATGGGACTTTTTCACAATGAAATTGTGCTGGCCTTCCCAGCGGAGGGTCTTGTACACCACATAGGCGAAAATAGCGGTCATCGTGTTGCTGAACACCGTGGCCCAGGGGATGACGGTATAGTTGATATGGATTCGTCCGCCCATGATGGTCTCCAGGAACAGCTGGCTTTCCACCACCCGGATAAACACATACCGCAGCAGCCACACCCGGGCCACATTGATGGCAATGGGCAACTTGGTGCGGGCAAAGCCGATAAACACGCCACAGTAAACGCTGCACACGCCAAAGGTGGGCGCGCCCAAAACGGCGATCTTCTGGGTGGTGAGTGCCCCTTCCAGCACTTCAGGGTTTGCATTGGTAAACAGATGGGTAATGGGCTCGCCGAACAGATAGATGATAGCGATGCCCAAAAATCCGCCGATGGTGCTCATCACCACCGAAGCCACGGCCGAGGCCTTGGCCCGCTTATTCTGACCGGCGCCCAGATTCAGGCTGACGGCGGTAGTGACGGTGGTGCCGAAGCAGCTGGTCAGGTTATACATCAGGCTGGAGATATTGTTCCCCAAATTGATGGAATTGAGCAAGGTGGTGCCAAATTTCATGGCTTCCAGGTTGATGAGCCAGAAGCCCACCGACATGGCCATGTTGTTGATCACCGAAGGGATACCCACGGTCAACAGGGTGCGGATGGCGTCCTTATCAAAGCGGAAATGCCGGAAGGACAGGTGCATGCCATGTTTGCGGAAGAACACATCGAACAAAAGCACCAGGGAGACCACCAAATGGGAGCAGATGGTGGCAAAACCGATGCCCATGACCCCCAGGCCCATGCCTGCCACAAAGATAGCATTGCAGACCACCTTGGTAAACACCATCAGGAAGGTGAAGGCAAAGGGCACTTCCGATTTGCCCACGGCGTTTTTCAAAGCGTAGTAGGCGTTATTGAAATAGGCGAAGGGAATGGAAAAGGCATACAGCCGCATGGCGAGGCGCACGCCGGGGCGCAGATCGGGCAGGGCCATATTGGCATAGAAGCCGGAAAGCAGGAAGGTCAGACCGCCCAGGGCCACGGAGAGGCAGAACATCAGGGCCAGAAACTGCCGGGTATAGTGGCGGCTTTGTTCCCAATCCCCCTGGCCATTGAAGCGGCCCAAGATGGCCGTACCGGCCACCGAAAGACCGATGCCGGCGTTGTAGATCACATTGAAGGCCTGCATGCTGTAAGAGACGGCGCCGCTGGAACTAAGGTCGGCGTAGTTCAGAATGAACCAGTTGTCGAAGGTGGTAGCCAATGCCTGGGAAATGAGCATGAGGAAGGAGGGCACGGCCAAAAAGAGCATGGTACCATAGACCCCTCCCGTGAGGATTTTGCGGGTACGCTCCTCCCCACTCTGCCTGAGAAAACTGGTGAGCTTCATCGTCTTCTTCCCCTTTCGGTATTTGGTTGTCGCCGCCCATGCAGGACTGCTACATTGATTATAACGAAAAATTTACAAAGAGGAAAGGGGGTAAACAAAAAATGCCCCATACCCGGGCGGCTATGCCGGGCCGCTGCATCCCAAACAGGTGCGAGCTTTAAAACCAAGTTCCACACAATTCTGCTGCATAAAGGCAGTCAGTAACCATTTGATTTGAAAAGACGCCCCTTTTTCACGATGCTATTTCTTTCCCTCAGTTAGTGAAATATAACTAATGTTCTTTTCTCAAATGGCATATCATACAAAAAAGAACGGGAAATTACCAAGGAGGGACACATGGATACCAGAGAAGCCATCATTTTCCGCATTCGGCAATTATGTCAGCAGCGGCACATCACTCCCAACGGACTGAGTAACCTTTCCGGCGTGTCCCAAGCCACGGTAAAAAGCATTTTGAACGGTGAAAGCCGCAATCCCGGTACAGTGACCATCAAAAAGTTATGTGATGGTTTGGAGATCACATTGGGTGAATTCTTCTCCACCCCGGAATTCGATGCCCTGGAGCAGGAACTGAAATAATTTGGCTCGCACCAAATCATAAATAAAAACCCCCGGAGAATTCATTCTCCGGGGGTTTTTATCTGAACTCAGATCACCATATCGATGACCTTGTCATTTTGCTCCATGGGATACTTTTCGTCCATCTCATCCAGATAGGCGTTGTAATCATCATTGGTCAGAGCCTCTTCGGCGCTGGATTCCCAAGTGGGACGGCTGCCCACAAAGTACATGATGTGATAGCCATACTCGGTTTCCACAATGCCGGTGTCACCAGCCTTACGGGAAGCATCCAGGCACCAGTTCTTGAAGGTGTCTACGAAATTGGTGCTCTCATTGATGCCAGTGTACAGACCGCCCTGGGAAGCGTTGCTGTCAGCAGAATGCTCCCGCGCCAGCTGAGCGAAGGAATCCTCGGTGGCTTCTCCGGCCTTCCACTCTTCCAGCAGGGCTTCGGCCTGGGCCTTCACTTCATTCTTTGCAGCCTCGTCGCTGCCTTCCTCCACCGACAGCAGGATGTGCCGCACATCCACGCTTTCGCTGTCATCACGATAGCGGTCGATGAAATACACAACGCTGTAATTGCTGCTGATCTCCAGTACTTCCACATCGCCTTCCTTGCGGGAAGCATCCTTCACCCAGTCGATGACGGTGCCGGAAGTGGAAAGAGTGGCGCCTTCGGTCAGGGTGCCTTCGGGCTTGGAGTACTGCTCCACCTGATCCTCGGCGGCCTGCTCCTTGGCCATGTCGATAAAGGACTGCTCATCGGTGACGGCTGCGGCAAAGGCATCGGCCTTCGCCTTGGCCTCCGTCTTGGAAGCCTCGTCCTCGGCGTCAAAGAACACCTGGAACACCCGGTAATCGGCCAGATCAAACTGATCGGCGTTTTCCTCATAATAGGCTTCCAGATCCTCGGCAGTATATTCCTTGGCCTGGGTGTTTTCGTAATAATCCTTGCCCAGAGCATCCTTCCACAGGATATCTTCGTATTCCTCCATGGTGATGGACACGCCGGTCACCGTCTGGAGGTACTTGGTCTCGCTGATATCGGACTCCTTGGCGGCGTCCTTCACGGCCTGGACATTGGCATCGTAATTTTCCTGGCCTTCCTGGCTCATTTCATAGCCATTTTCGGTGGCTTCGTTATACAGCTCATAGGACACCCGGATGGTGGAGTCGGTCTGCTGGCGGAAATATTCCCCAAAAGTCATATCCTCGGTGTAGTTGGCATCGTCCAGAGTGGAAGAAGTCAAGCCCATGGAGGACAGATAGCTCTCATTGGAGGAGAGGAAATTGCTGCGCAGCATATTGTAATAATAGCTGTATTCCTGACCGGAGATCTTGCTGTCGCCCACGGTCATGGCGGTCATATGACGCTGCAAAGTGCCGGTGGCATACAGCAGGCCGAACACCAGAAGCACCAGCACCAAAATGGCGGCCAGACCGCAAAGGGCCTTGCGCAGGCGGCGTTTGCCCTTCTGCTCCTGCTGCTGGGCTACCTTTTGCTCCTGCTCCTGAACCCGCTCTTTTCGTGATCTTGCACCTTTACCCATTCAAAACATCCTCACTTCATCAATTTCGCCAAACGGCGATGCGCAGATCAAATTATAGCAAATCCTCACTGGGGATTTGTTACAAACATTTAAAATTATAGGGGAAAGCCGCTGAAAAATCAAGAGGCGGCAAAAAAATGCTGGAAAAAAGCCCCGGAATGTGATATGATTGTCCACAGAGAAATTTTTCTGCAAAATTACAAAAAACGCTTGCATTCCAGGCACCTCTGTGGTAATATAATTTGTGCTTGTAATAATGCAATGAAGCTGATGCGAGGTGAGAAGTAGTGAAAGAGGGCATCCATCCCCAGTACAATCGGACCACGATCAAGTGCGCTTGCGGCGCCGAGATCGAGACAAGCTCCACCAAGGAGAACATCCATGTGGAAATTTGCAGTAATTGCCACCCCTTCTTTACCGGCAAGCAGAAGCTGGTAGATACAGGTGGACGGGTTGATCGCTTCAAGAAGAAGTTCAACATCCAGGACTAAGAGATCCAAAGTCCTCGCTGCGGCGAGGGTCCACAAAAAAGCCGATGGAAAATTCCATCGGCTTTTTTGCTGCGTTCCGGTTCCAGTGCTTGGGCTGGCAAACCCAGTGCCTGGGCTGGCAAGTTGTGCTCCCGCACTAAGCAACAGAACCAAGCTGGTTGTATCGAATCAAGCAAAGAGAGGGATGGGACCAGCGTGACGCTGGTCCGTAACGCACAGAGCCTGGGAGCGTTATACCTGGGGAGACACTCCGCCACTACTTAAAAAGTAAATAACCTTTTGCAGCACCGGCTGCTGCCATACCTTCTCATAGGCCCGGGCGTAAATATCCAGCTGGGGCGCATAGCGGGCGGCATGGGCCGCTTCCTCTCCCGGGTTCACCCGGTCGCTTTTGAAATCCAGAATAATGGCCCCCTCCAGGGTCTGGATCACCAGATCCATCACCCCGTTCATCAGAATCTCTTCCTCTTCTTCCTCCCCCAGTCCCAGTTCCTTGGGGGAGAAAAGGGCGGAAAACTGATATTCCCGCAAGCAGGGGTTCTCCCGGGCCAGCTTCCCCCATTGGGAACGGGCAAAATCGGAAATGGCCCCCACCGGCACCCGGTCCAGGTTCTCCCCTTTCAGCTGGCCCTCTTGCAGCCGCAGCAGCTCCTGGGCTGCCCCTTCCGGCGTCAGGCAGTTTTCCAGCTGTACCAGCTGCATACACCGGTGGATCAGAGTGCCCCGGCTCATGGCCTGCTCCCGGGTCTGACCCTGATACAGCCGGATGCGGGCTTCCTGCCGCCGCCACTCCAGCCGTGGAGTGTCCTCCATGGTCACCAGAGCGGTGGGGGTCAGTTTGGAGGGCAGACGGCTCTCCTTTTCATAGGGATACTGGAAGGCCTGCATGGCCCGATACGGGTCCAGATCGGGCAAAGGCTCCTGTTCATGCTTTTCTGTCTCGGTCTGCCGGGTGTCCACCTCCAGCACCGCCGGGTCATAGGGCTGCACATGGCAAATCAGCTCGTCCTTCTCCCCGGAAAGAGGGAAGTCCATGGCCCCCAGGCCGCCATAGGCCCGCAGTTCCTCTGCCCCTTTGTGGCACAAAAGGGGCGCACCCACCAAAAGGGCAGCGCTGCCTTGCCCGGCGCACTCCCGCCAGGGCAATTTGTCCCCCTCCAGAACACCCGCCCACTGGCGGATGGCCGAGACGGCATCAGGCAGGGACAGAATGAGCACCAGCTTCTCCCTGGCCCGTGTCATAGCCACATAGAGCTTCCGCTCCTCTTCCTCCCGGCTTTGACGCAGGGCCTTGGCAAAGATGGCGTTTTCCATCTGGGTGGCCGTTTCGGTGCGCAGCTTTTCGTCCCGCAGGGAAAATGCCACCCCCAGCTTTTTGTCGATGGCCAGGCTCTGGCGCATTTCATCGGTGTTATACCGCTTGCTCAGATCGGGGAGCAGCACAATGGGGAACTCCAGCCCCTTGGAGCGGTGGATGCTCATCAGCGCCACACCGTCGCCCCCTTCCGGCGGCACCCGCTCCCCTTCCTTGGCCCGCTCTTCCAGCTGACGGAGAAAGCCCAGCAGCCCCCGTCGCCCGGTCTTTTCGTATTCCAGCCCCAGCTGATAGAGCCGGTGCAGATTCCGCCGCCGGGTATTGCCCCCGTCCAGGGCCTGGAACACGCCCAGCGCCCCGGTCTCCTGGTAAATCAGGGACAACAGCTGCCCGGCCCCCAGGTCGGGGGCATACTGGCGCAGCCGGTAAAGAAGAGCCATAAACTCTTTGGCCCTTGGCAGATCGCTTTCTTTCAAAGCGTCATAGAAATCCCCTTCCCGGCGGCTTTGCCGGATGGTGAGCAGCTCGTCCGGCGTAAAGAGGAACAGGGGCGATCGAAGCACCGAAATGAGAGGGATGTCCTGGCGGGGGTTGTCGATGATGGCCAGGAAAGAGCGCATCACCGCCATTTCCACGGTGGAAAACAGATCCCCGCCCCCAGCGGCGCAGGGAATCCCCTCCTCCTCCAGGGCTTTCTGATACAGGGGCGCTTTGGAGGTGAAGGAACTGAGCAAAATAGCCACATCTCCCGGCTTTGCCGGGCGGCTCTCTCCTTTTTCTTCCACCCGGCACTCCTTCAGAAGGGCCTTCACCCGCTTTGCGGTGAAAGCGGCTTCATAAAGAGCCTTGCCGCTTTCCTCCCCCGGCTCCTTTTCCCGCTTCATGTCCAGCACCCACACTTCGGCGGGACAATTCCCCTGGTATTCCGCCCCGGGATACAGGGCCTCCCGGCTGTCGTAGTCCACGCCGCCAAAAGAACGGCTCATGGTGCGGGAGAAGATAAAATTGCACAGGGACAAGACCTCCCGGCGAGAGCGGAAATTCTGGTTGAGCATCAGCCGTTTTTCCGCCCCCTGGGGGTCTTTTTCGTAGTCCTGATAGCTGTAATATTTGTGGACGAAGATCTCCGGCTCGGCCAGACGGAAACGGTAGATGCTCTGCTTCACATCTCCCACCATAAAAAGGCTCCCGTTCTCTCCCCGCAAAGCGGCAAAGATCTTTTCCTGCACCCCGTTGCTGTCCTGGTATTCGTCCACCAGAATCTCCCCGATGCCCTGGGCCACCTGCCGGGCCAGAGGGGTCACATTCCCCTCCTTGTCATAAAGAAGGGCCAGCGCACCGTGTTCCAGATCGCTGAAATCCAGGGCGGCCCGCTGCTCTTTCAGCCGGCGGTACTGCTCCCGAAAAGCCTTTTCCAACTGGATCAGCCCCCGGAGAATGGGCAAAGACCGTTCCCCTTCCTGCTGCACTGCCGAAAGGGGCCGGGAGCAGGTCTCTTCCCGCAGCCGCTCCACTTCCTGGGAAAAACCGTCCCGCAGGGCTTTCAATCGGTCAAGAAAATCCTTGTCCTCTCCCCGCACCGCTCCCACCCGGGGCTTTGCCCAGCCGGACAGGGCCTGATAACAGGCATCCCAGCCCTCTTTGGCCCCCTCCCGGATGGCTTTGGCCCCTTCCAGACAGGCGGAAAAAGCCGGGCCATAGCCCTTTTCTATGGCCGGTGAAAAAGCGATCTCCTCCAAAGCCTCCCCCAGCTTGTTCTGCCAAAAAGCCATAGCCCCATCGCATTCCGCCAGGCTCTCCTGGCAGAAGGGGGCCTGCTCAAGTTCGCCCCGGGCCAGGCTTTCCATGGAGGACAGGGCAAAATCCAAAAACCCCTCCGGGTCCGGGTGGCTCATCAAGGAGTCGTACAGATGCAGCACCGCCCGGCCCAGGTTCTTGTCTCCCCGCTCTTCGGCGAAATTCTCCAAAGCAGCCAGGAAATCCGGGTCCTCTCCCTGGCTTTCGTACCACTCTTCCAGGGTATCCTCCAGGGCCTGTTCCTTCAGCAGACGGCTTTCGCTCTCTTCCAGCAGCCGGAAAGCCGGAGGCAGACCCAGCAGGGCAAAATTCTGCCGCAGCAGCCCCAGGCAGAAGGAATGGACCGTCTGGATGGGAGCCGAGCCCAGCAGGGCCAGCTGACGGCGGAGACGGCGGGAGGCCGGATGCAGAGCCAACTCATCCAGCAAACGCTTGCCGATGCGCTGGCGCATTTCCATGGCGGCGGCATTGGTAAAGGTGACGATGAGCATCTGGGACAGTTCCAGCCCTTCCGGCTCCAGCAGACGCCGGATCACCCGCTCCACCAGCACCGCCGTTTTGCCGCTGCCTGCGGCGGCGGCCACGATCAGACTGCCGCCCCGGCTCTCAATGGCCTGACGCTGTTCTTTGGTAAACTCAACGGCCATGGTGTGTTTCCTCCTCTTCTTCCTCTGTGAGACGGGCATAGACCTCTTCCTGGGAAAGCACCCGAGCCAGCCGGGGTGCGTCCTTGGCCATGGTCTCATCGTAGTGGCAGGCGTCCTTGTAGGGGCAGAAATTGCACACCGACGCCCCCGGGCCGGTGACCAAAGGCTGGGCCTCAATGTCCCCTCGGGTGATGAGGGCGCACAGACGGCGCAGCTGCCGGTCCACCCCTCGGGTGAGTTTTTCCAGCCCCTCCCGGCTGGTCACCGAAGAGGTGCTTTTCAGCCCGCCCCCTTTTTTCACGCTGACGGGCAGAAAGCGGAAGTCCCCCTCCTGCCGGTCTTCCATGGCCTGCAAAATCGGCTCTTCGTCCAGCACGATGCCGATGCGCCGCAATTCTTTGCTCAGCTTTCCTTCCCCGTCCTCGCCGTAACCCACCTGCACATAGGGGGTCTTGGCCGGGATATAAAGCACTCCGGCGGTCTGGATCTGCTGGGCCCCGTCTCCCAAACGCTCCCGGGCCTTTTCCAGCACCGCTTCCCTGCCGAAGCCCACCATCAGCAGATAGACGAACATCTGCATATTGATGCCATAGAGCAGGTCGGACAGATGGAAAGTCTTTTTGCCGGTTTTGTAATCGGCCACCTTCACATACAGAGTGCCGTCCTGGATAAAGCCATCCAGCCGGTCGATCTTGCCGCTGAGGGTCAGGCTCACCCCGTCCCCTTCCAGCAAAATGGGCGGGTATTCTTCCCCCGGGCCGAAGGCCATCTCAAAGGCGATGGGTCGGAACTTGGACAGGCTCAGCTCCTGCCACACATCCTCCACAATGGACACCACCATCCGCTGGATGCGGCGGAAAATAGCCCGGAAGCGGGGACTTTCCTCTTCCAGATGAGGCAGGGTCTTTTCCTTCACCTGGGCGATGGCCCGCAGGGCCGCTTTCCGCGGCTCCTGCTCC
>CALLCY010000040.1:0-12464 GCA_938000015.1 uncultured Clostridia bacterium | reverse complement strand
AAGGAGCAGCTGATCTTCCCGGAGATCGAGTATGACAAGATCGACAAGATCCGCGGCATGGACATCGTGTTCACCACAACCGCACAGAACGATGAAGAGGCAAGAGAGCTGCTCACACTGCTTGGCGCTCCCTTCGCCAGATAAGAGGGAGGATTGTTGGCATGGCTAAAAAGTCTATGGTTTTGAAGCAGCAGCGCGGCAGCAAGTTTTCCACCAGAAACTACAACAGATGTAAGATCTGCGGCCGCCCTCATGCCTATCTGCGCAACTACGGCATCTGCCGTATCTGCTTCCGTGAGCTGGCTTACAAGGGCCAGATCCCTGGCGTGCGCAAGGCCAGCTGGTAAAAACGAGGGGTAACCCCCGTTTGTATGTGAAAGGGGCCTTATGGCCCCGCCCAAAGAAAAGTGGAGATGGCAAGCCAATCTCTAACTTCTGCAAGGAGGATAATAAATGGTTATTACAGACCCTATTGCCGATATGCTGACGCGTATCCGCAACGCCACATCCGCCCGCCACAGCACTGTGGATGTGCCCACCTCGGGCATGAAGCGGGCCATCGCCCAGATCCTGCTGGACGAAGGCTACATCAAGGCCTTCGAACTGGTGGATGACGGCGCCCAGGGCATGATTCATATCACGCTGAAAAGCAACAAGGAAAAAGCGATCTGCGGCCTGCGCCGCGTGTCCAAGCCCGGCCTGCGCGTCTATGCCGGCGCCGATGAGCTGCCCCGCGTGCTCAAGGGCCTGGGTATTGCGATCGTTTCCACATCCAAGGGCATCATGACCGACAAGAAAGCTCGCGAGCTGAATGTCGGCGGCGAAGTCCTGGCATTTGTCTGGTAAGGGAGGATAACGGAATATGTCCAGAATTGGTAAACTGCCCGTTAGCATCCCCGCCGGTGTCACCGTGGATGTTAAGGGCAATGTGGTGCATGTGAAGGGCCCCAAAGGGGAACTGACACAGGAAATGCACAAGGATATGCTGATCGCTGTGGAAGACGGCCATGTGGTTGTCAAGCGCCCCAGCGAGGCTAAGCTGCACAAGTCGCTCCATGGCCTGACCCGCACCCTGATCGCCAACATGGTGGAAGGTGTGGAAAAGGGTTATAGCAAGGAGCTGGAAGTCAACGGCGTTGGTTATCGTGTTGCCAAACAGGGCAAGCAGCTGGTGATGAACCTGGGTTATTCTCATCAGGTGATCATGGACGAGATCCCCGGTATCACCATCGATGTACCTGCCCCCAACAAGATCATCATCTCTGGCCCCAACAAGCAGATGGTTGGCCAGTTCGCCGCTGAAGTGCGGGAAAAGAGACCGCCCGAACCCTATAAGGGCAAAGGCATCAAATATGCTACCGAGGTCGTGCGCCGCAAGGAAGGCAAGGCCGGCGGTAAGAAGAAATAAGGGGGGTGCGCATCAATGGTTAAGAAGATCGATAAGAACGCTCAGCGCCTGAAGCGGCACAAGAGAGTGCGCGCCAACATTTCCGGCACCGCCGAGAGACCCCGCCTGGATGTGTTCCGCAGCGCGAACCACATCTATGCACAGGTCATCGATGATGCCAACGGTGTCACTCTTGTTTCTGCCTCCTCCACCGAAAAGGACTTTGGTTCTTACGGCGGCAACAAGGAAGCGGCCAGAAAGGTCGGCCAGATCGTGGCCGAGCGCGCAAAAGCCAAGGGGATCAGCGTCGTGGTGTTCGACCGCGGCGGCTACCTCTACCACGGCCGCGTCAAAGAACTCGCAGAGGGCGCCCGCGAGGGCGGACTCCAGTTTTAATGGGAGGTAGAATATGGCTCGTATGATAGATGCAAGCACATTGGAGCTGCAGGAGAAAGTTGTCTCCCTGAACCGTGTTTCCAAAACCGTGAAGGGCGGCCGTATCTTCAAGTTCGCGGCTCTGGTTGTGGTTGGTGACCAGAACGGTATCGTGGGCTACGGCCTGGGCAAGGCTTCCGAAGTGCCCGATGCCATCCGCAAGGGCATCGAAGATGCCAAAAAGAACCTCGTCCGCATCTCCCTGGAGGGCACAACCATCCCCCACGAGGTGCTGGGCACCTTCGGCGCCGGCAAGGTGCTGATGAAGCCCGCCGCTCCCGGTACCGGCGTGATCGCCGGCGGCGCTGTTCGTGCCGTTGTGGAAATGGCCGGCATCAAAGACATCCGTACCAAGAGCCTGCGGAGCAACAACCCGCAGAATGTCGTGGCCGCCACCATGGAAGGCCTGAAGTCGCTCCGGGATGCGGAACAGGTGGCTGCTGCCCGTGGAATCCCCACCGAGCAGCTGGCGAAATAAGGAGGGGAATCTGAATGGATAATCTGAAGATCACTCTCAAAAAGAGTCTGTCCGGCAGACTGCAGAAGCATATCGCCACAGCCAACTCCCTGGGCCTCAAGCGCCCCGGGGATGTGACTGTGCAGCCCAATAACGCTCAGACACAGGGAAAGATCGCCCTCATCGGCTACCTGCTCTCTGTGGAGACCTGCGAATAGGAGGTGCGCCCCATGAAATTGCATGAACTCTCTCCGGCGCCCGGCTCCAACCAGGAGCCCAAGCGCAAGGGCCGGGGCATCGGCACCGGCAACGGCAAGACTGCCGGCCGGGGTCATAAAGGCCAGTGGGCCAGAAGCGGCGGCGGCGTGCGCCCCGGGTTTGAAGGCGGCCAGATGCCGCTGGCCCGGCGTCTGCCTAAGCGCGGCTTTAACAACAAGGTGTTTGCCAAGCATTATGCCGAAGTGAATGTGGCAGCCCTCAACGCCTTTGAAGACGGCGAGACCATCTGCGTGGTGGCCATGCTGGAAAAGGGCCTGATCGGCAAAGCCTGCGACGGCGTGAAAGTGCTGGGCAACGGTGAACTGAAAAAGAAGCTGACCGTCAAGGCCGCCGGCTTCAGCAAATCCGCCAAGGAGAAGATCGAAGCAGCCGGAGGCAAGGCGGAGGTGGTCTAAGCCATGATAGAAACCATTAAAAATGCGTGGAAGATCCCCGATCTGCGGCGGAAGCTGCTGTTCGTGGTCTTTGCGCTGGTGATCTTTCGTTTTGGCTATGCCATCTATGTGCCTTATGTAGATACCGAGGCCCTGGCCGATGTGTTCAAACAGTACAGCGATACCCTGCTGGGCTATTTCAACACTCTGTCCGGCGGCGGCTTTTCTCAAGCCTCCATCTTTGCCCTGTCGGTATATCCCTATATCAACTCTTCCATCATCATGCAGCTTTTGCAGGTGGCCATCCCGGCCCTGGAGCGCATGGTGAAGGACGGCGGTGAGGAAGGCCGGAAAAAGCTGGCTTCCATCACCCGTTATGTGACCATCGCCCTGTCTTTGCTCATGGGCTGGACCTATTATGTCATGCTGCGCACCAGCGGCGTTCTGACCCGCACCGACCTGTGGAGTGCCATCGTTATCATCCTGACCTTCACAGCCGGTTCCAGCTTCATCATGTGGCTGGGCGAGCAGATCAACTCCAAAGGTGTGGGCAACGGCATTTCCCTCATCCTGTTCGCTTCCATCGTTTCCCGCGGTCCTTCTGCGGTGATGAGCATCATCAACGGTCTGAAGAGCGGCAGCATGAATGTGATTTCGGTCATCGTCATTTTGGTGGTGGCCGTGGCCATGATCGCCTTTATCGTGTTCATCACAAACGCCGAGCGGCGCATCCCCATCCAGTATGCCAAGCGGATGGTGGGCCGCAAGATGTACGGCGGTCAGTCCACCCATCTGCCTATGAAGGTGAATATGTCCGGCGTGATGCCCGTCATCTTCGCTTCTTCCATCGTCACCTTCCCGGGCACCATTATCCAGTTCCTCAATCCGGAGGAAGGCTCCTTCTGGAGCAATTTCGGCAAGGCCTTCAGCCAGGGCAGCCTGGCCTATATCATCGTGTACGCCTTGCTCATCGTGGGCTTTGCTTATTTCTATGCCACCATTCAGTTCAACCCCATCGAGGTCAGCAACAACCTCAAGCGCAATGGCGGCTTTATCCCCGGCTTCCGTCCGGGCAAACCCACCACCGATTTCATTGCCAAAGTGTTGGGTAAGATCACCCTCATGGGCGCTCTGTTCCTGGGCATCGTGGCTATCCTGCCTCTGATCATGAGCAACATCAAGGGTCTGGGCGGTCTGGCCATCGGCGGCACTTCGGTGCTGATCCTGGTGGGCGTCGCGCTGGAAACTGTCAAGCAGATCGAAGCGCAGATGCTCATGCGTCACTACAAGGGCTTCCTTGAATAAAACGCGCCCCTTTAAGGGACAGTGGAGGCTTTGAAATGAAACTTGTGATTCTCGGGGCGCCTGGCGCCGGAAAGGGGACCCAGGCCGGCCTGCTGGCAGACCGGCTGGGAATCCCCACCATCTCCACCGGCAATCTGCTCCGCGCTGCCATGCAGCAGGGGACAGATTTGGGGAAACAGGTGAAAGAGGCCATGGATGCCGGCAAGCTGGTATCCGATGAGCTGATCATCCAGCTGGTGAAGGAGCGTCTGGGTCAGGAGGACTGTAAAAACGGTTATCTCCTGGACGGCTTCCCCCGCACGCTGGCTCAGGCCAAGGCACTGAGCGGCTTTGCAAAGATCGACGGCGCGCTGTCCATTGAGGTCAGTGATTCGGAGATCGAGCACCGCATGGAAGGCCGGCGCATTTGTTCCCAATGCCAGGCCACCTACCATGTGGAGGACAACCCGCCCAAAGTCGAAGGGATTTGCGACAAATGCGGCGGTCAGCTGGTCATCCGCAAGGATGATACCCACGATGTGGTGGAAAACCGGCTGCACATCTACCATGAGGAAACCGAACCCGTGAAGGAATATTACCGTCAGGAAGGCCTTTTGCTGGCGGTGCGCGGACAGAAAAAGCTGGCGGATACCACGCAGTTGGTGTTCGACGCATTGGGGATATCCTTATGATCACCATCAAATCCAAACATGAACTGAAAATCATGCAAAAGGCGGGACAGATCAGCAAGGCGGCACTCCTCGCCGCCGGCGATCTGGTCGCGCCGGGTGTTACCACCCGCCAGTTGGATGAAGCGGCCCGCAGAGTGATCGAGAAGGCCGGGGCCAAACCCGCCTTTCTGGGCTACGGCGGCTTTCCCGCCACCATCTGCTGCTCGATCAACGATGAAGTGATCCATGGCATCCCGGGAGACCGGGTGATCCAGGAAGGCGACATCGTCAGCATCGATACGGGTGCGATCTATGAGGGCTATTACGGAGACAACGCCGCCACTTTCGGGGCGGGGAAAATCTCGGAAGAAGCCCAGAAGCTGATCGATGTAACACGGCAGAGCTTCTATGAAGGTATCAAATTTGCCCGGAAAGGGCAAAGAATCTCCGATATTTCCCATGCCATCGGCGCTTACTGCGAAGCAAGAGGCTATGGTGTGGTGCGGGAGTTTGTGGGCCACGGCATCGGGACAAAGATGCACGAGGCGCCGGAGATCCCCAACTTTGGGGCGCCGGGCCACGGTCCGCGGTTGATGCCCGGGATGACCTTGGCCATTGAGCCCATGATCAACATGGGCACATGGAAGGTGAAGGTGCTCTCCGACGGCTGGACGGTCAAGACATTGGACGGCAGCCTGTCGGCCCATTACGAGAACACCGTTCTCATCACTGAGGGCGAGCCGATCATACTGACTTCTGTGGGAGACTGAAATGGCCCCGGATATGGAAAGATCGGACATTGTACTGTCGCAGCAGGGCCGGGACAAAGGCCGGCTGATGATGGTGCTTGATACAGATGCCGAATATCTGCTGCTGGCCGATGGCCGGCGCCGCAGAGTCGAACGCCCCAAGCGCAAGAAAATGCGCCATATGTCCTTTGTGGCAAAAAGCCGCAGCGAAGAGGGCAGGCGGCTGCGCCAGGGCGAAAAATTGTCAAACAGTGAAGTCCGCAGGGCGCTGCGCCAAGAAGAGGCGCCCACCAATGCAGAATAACCGAGGAGGTAATTTCGTTTGGCAAAAGAAGATATGATCGAAGTGGAAGGTACCGTTATAGAGGCGTTGCCAAATGCTATGTTCCAGGTGGAGCTGGCCAACGGACACAAGGTGTTGGCTCACATCTCGGGCAAGCTGAGGATGAACTTCATCAAGATCCTGCCGGGCGATAAAGTCACCCTGGAGATGTCCCCCTACGATCTCTCCCGGGGCAGGATCACATGGCGGTTCAAATAAGGGAAGCTTTCCCCCATCATTTGCCGCTGAGACAGGAGGTATACAGATTATGAAAGTGAAACCGTCGGTTAAACCCATCTGTGAAAAGTGCAAGATCATCCGCAGAAAGGGCCGCGTCATGGTCATCTGCGAGAACCCCAAACACAAACAGAGACAGGGCTGATAAATACACAGGAGGTGCTGAAATAAATGGCTCGTATTGCCGGTGTTGACCTTCCCCGCGAAAAAAGAGTGGAGATCGGACTGACTTACATCTTTGGAATCGGCCGCTCCCTTTCCAATGAAATCCTGGAGAAGACCGGTGTGAATCCTGACACCAGAGTCAAGGATCTCACCGATGACGAAGTGGCCAAGCTGCGTGACATCATCGAGCACAGCTATCAGGTCGAAGGCGACCTGCGCCGCGAAAACGCAATGAACATCAAACGGCTGGTGGAAATTGGTTCCTACCGTGGCCTGCGCCACAGAAAGGGCCTGCCTGTGAGAGGGCAGCGCACCAAGACCAATGCCAGAACACGCAAAGGTCCCAAGAAGACCATCGCCAACAAGAAGAAGTAAGGAGGGGCGAGACGAATGGCTAAAGCACAAGCTGCGAAGAAGGGCGCGACCAAGAAGCGCCGCGAACGCAAGAATATCGAAAAGGGTGCGGCCCATATCCGCGCCTCTTTCAACAACACCATTGTGACCATCACCGATCTGGGCGGCAACGCCCTGTCTTGGGCTTCCTCCGGCGGCCTCGGCTTCCGGGGTTCCAGAAAGTCCACTCCCTTTGCTGCTCAGACAGCAGCAGAGACAGCCGCCAAGGCTGCTATGGAGCATGGTCTGAAGACCGTTGAGGTCTATGTGAAGGGTCCTGGTTCCGGCCGTGAAGCCGCCATCCGTGCCCTGCAGGCCGCTGGTCTGGAAGTCACCATGATCAAGGATGTGACTCCCATTCCCCACAACGGCTGCCGCCCGCCCAAGAGAAGAAGAGTTTAATCGGAGGTGTTTTGATCAATGGCGAGATATACAGACGCAACCTGCCGCATTTGCCGCAGAGAGGGCGAGAAACTCTTTCTGAAGGGCGACAGATGTTATAGCGATAAGTGCGCTCTGGCCCGCCGGGCCTATGCCCCCGGCCAGCACGGCCAGGGCCGTAACCGGAAGCTGAGCGAGTATGGCATGCAGCTGCGGGAGAAGCAGAAGGCCAGAAAGTACTATGGCGTTCTGGAAGGTCAGTTCGAGGGCTATTTCGAGCTGGCCACCAAGAAGCAGGGCATGACCGGTGAGAACCTGCTGAAGATCCTGGAAAGCCGTCTGGACAATGTGGTTTATCGCGCCGGCTTTGCTATGAGCCGTCCCGAAGCCCGTCAGCTGGTGAAGCATTCCCATTTCACCGTCAACGGCAAGAAGGTCAACATTCCTTCCTATCTGCTCAAGGCCGGCGATGTGGTCGCCATCCGTGAGAAGAGCATGAGCCTGGACAAGTTCAAGGCTGTCATTGAGGCCAACAGCTCCAAGCCCGCTCTGAACTGGCTGAGCGTTGACCGGGCCAAGGGTACCGCTACTGTTGTGAACCTGCCCAACCGGGACGAGATCGATCTGCCCGTGCAGGAACACCTGATCGTGGAATTGTACTCCAAATAACCCGAACCCTCATTGACAATCACACAGGCAACTTTAACGATAGGAGGGTATTCTGATGATAGCGATTGAAAAGCCCCGCATTGAGTGCGCCGATTCTCTGGAGGACGGTTCCTACGGCAAATTCGTCGTGGAGCCTCTGGAGCGGGGGTATGGCACCACCCTCGGCAACTCGCTCCGCCGTATATTGCTCTCCTCGCTGCCCGGCACAGCCGTGACCACCATCAAGATCGATGGGGTGCAGCATGAGTTTTCCACGATCCCGGGCGTCAAAGAAGATGTGACAGAGATCGTTTTGAATGTGAAAGGCATTATCGCCAAGCTGCACAGCGAAGGCGAAAAGACCGTTTACATCGAAAGTTCCAACCCGGGGCTGGTGACAGCCGGCGACATCCGCTGCGACAGCGATGTGGAGATCCTCAACCCGGATCATCCCATCTGCACGCTGATGCCCGACGCCAAATTCACCATGGAGCTGACCCTCAATCACGGCCGCGGCTATGCCCTGGCCGAGCGCAATAAGCCCGCCCAGCCGGTGATCGGCCTGATCCCGGTGGATTCCCTCTATACTCCCGTCTATAAGGTCAATTATGTGGTGGAAAACGCCCGCGTAGGCGATATGACCGACTATGACCGCTTGACACTGGAAGTATGGACTGACCGGACCATTGCCGCCCGGGACGCGGTTTCGCTGGCTGCCAAGATCCTCACAGACCATCTGAGCCTGTTTGTGGATCTCTCCGATGAGATCGGCAGCAAGACAACGGTGGTGGAAAAGAGCGAAACCACCCAGGATAAAGTGCTGGAGATGACCATTGAAGAGCTGGATCTGTCGGTCCGTTCCTTCAACTGTCTCAAGCGCGCCGGCATCAACACCGTTGCCGACCTGATCAATACTTCGGAAGAAGATATGATGAAAGTGCGCAACCTGGGCCGCAAGTCCCTGGAAGAGGTCATCAAAAAGCTGGATGATATGGGCCTGAAGCTCAGCTCCGGCGACAACAACTGATCGACAGCGCCGGCATCGGGGCTCAAGGCCCCGATGTCGGGAGACCGCCCCCTCCAAAGCCTCGGGCTTTGGGGCGGAGCATATAAGGAGGTAAAATTATGCCAGGAACCCGCAAACTCGGCAGACCCACCGACCACCGCAAGGCGATGCTGCGCGCCATGGTCACCTATCTGCTGGAGAACGGAAAGATCGAGACCACCGTCACTCGTGCCAAAGAGGTGAGACCTCTGGCCGAAAAGATGATCACACTGGGCAAGAAGAACACTCTGGCTGCCAAGCGCCAGGCTTTTGCCTTTATCACCAAGGAAGCCGTCGTCAAGAAGACCTTTGACGAAATCGCTCCCAAATATCAGGACCGCAACGGCGGTTATGTGCGCATCACCCGTATCGGGCCCAGAAGAGGCGACGGCGCGGAGATGGCCATTATCGAGCTGATCTGATTCTTTTAGCAGAAAAGCCAGGAAGGGATTGTCCCGAGCATGATGCCATCGGGACAATCCCTTATTTTATGTTCCCAAAGAAAAAGACGCTTTCATGTGAAAGCGTCTTTTTTTATCGCCGGGCGTCTTTTCGCACAAAGGGCGGGGAAATTTCGGGGGAGGTGAGGGCTTGGTACAGATGGGGACGGCGGTAGGCGTTGCCGTGTACCTCGGTTTCCCGGTATTGGCGCATCTGATCCAACGGGAAGGGGGCCAGATAGATGCCTTCGCTCTCTCCGGCCTCCAGCACCAAAGTATTCCGGCTTTCTACCTGACCGTTTTCCCGCTCCAGGTAGGCCATGCCGTCAAAGGCGGTGGAATGGCCGTTGCAGTCCGGGTGCCCTATGGGATAGTTGACTGTGGCGATGCCCAGCATATTTTCATAGGCCCGGCCCCGAAGCTGGGAAATACGGTTGATCTCCATGGGGCAGGCATTGGGAGTCAGAATAATTTCTGCACCGCCCAGCATCAACAACCGGGCGCTTTCGGGGAATTCCCGGTCATAGCAGATCATACATCCCACTTGTACGAGGCCTTTGGGAGTTTCCAGAGTGGTCACGGGAAAAGAATCCCCCGGGGTCAGTGCACATTCTTCTCCGAAATCACAGGTGTGCACCTTGGCGTAATCCAAAACCCTCCGGCCCTGGAAGTCAAACAGGGCAAAGCTGTTGCGGGGAAGGGGAGAAAACTCTTCCAGGTAGGTGATCCCGATGGCCATGGAGAGTTCCTCCGCTAAGCCCTGGAAAGCCTGGAGAAAGGAGTGGTCTTTGGGAATGGCCGGTCCGCTTCCCTGGGGAGGAAACTGATATCCGGTGCTCCACATTTCAGGGAAGAGGGCCACATCGGCTCCCATGCTCCGGGCTTTCCGGCAGGCAGAAAGTCCTTTTTCCAGATTACCCTCCAATGTGCCGGTGGGCAAAAGCTGAAGCAACGCAACGACAAGTTCCATGGGTTTTTCCTCCTTTTTCATATTTTGATGGTATCATTTTTCTCTGCAAGGGTCAATAAGCCCTTTTCGCCGGAAGAAAACAATGGTATACTGAATAAAAGGAGGGAGAAACAAGATGAAGATTGATTTCTCTTTGCTCTATGAAAAGGCCCGTCAGGCGGCAGGACATCGGGTGTTGACCCCTTATACCGAGGCTGGTAGCGTAGGGGCGGCCATCCTGACCAAAAGCGGGAAGATCTATACCGGCGTCAATATCGATACAGCTTGCTCCATGGGATTTTGTGCCGAGCACGCAGCAGCGGCCGCCATGGTGACTGCCGGAGAATGTGAGATCATCGCCGTGGCTGCGGTGGACGACAAAGGGGATGTGGTACCGCCCTGCGGAAGGTGTCGTCAGTTTTTGGTACAGCTGGGACCGGAAAATGAAAAAGCCCAGGTGCTGGTGGAAAAAGATAAAGTGATGCCTTTGGAAGAACTGCTGCCCTACGATTGGCGGAAAGTTCGCCCCAGAGATTAAAAAAACGGAGAGCCCAAAGGGTTCTCCGTTTTTTGTAGGATGCAATTATTTTTCACTGACCAGCAGATTGTAAGTGGTGAAGTACCACTGTCCGCCAATCTGGGTCACATAAGTGGAGCCGGTCATGGTTTTGCTGCCGTTGTCCCCAGTGATCTTCACATCAAAGTCCACCAGGTTGACCGTGGCCGCCTTGGGGAAATCGTCCTGCACCGACTTCAGCTTTTCCGACCCGGCGTTTTCGCTTTGGTTGATGGTCACTTCCACTTGGAGATTCTCGCCCAGTTCCTCCTGCATTTCCTGGCGGTAGGACAGATAGATGCTGCTGCTGACGCCGCCCATGGTGCTCACTTGCTCAAAAGCATCCCGCAGCTCTTCCGGCATACAGGAAGAAAGCTCATTCAAATCGCCGGCATACAGGTTATGATAATATTTTTGCAGCAGTTTCTGAGGATTGGATTGCTCTCCCCGTACAGAGGGAAGGATCAGAAAGATCACCGCAGCGGCCACCAACAGAAGAATGACCACCAGCGGGATCAGAAAAACCCATTTGGAATGTTTTTTCTCCGGCTCTTTGGCCTGGACAGTAATTTTGCGCATAAATAACCACCTTTTCTAAGGCCGCCGGGATCATACGGGGGCCTGGTCTTGGTTTAAAAGCAGGGGCACGGCCTGACGCAGCGAATTCAGCTGCTCCATGGCCTGAGCCCGGCTGTGGCTGTGAGCCAGCAGATAGCATTTGATCTTGGGCTCGGTGCCTGAAGGGCGAATGGCTAAAGCGGCTCCGCTCACCAGTTCATAGTATACCATATCGGCGCCCCGGAGGGAAAGGGGTTTTGTTTCATTTTCCGTCAAAGAATGACAAAGTCCGCTCTTGTAATCCCGCCAGCAGCACACCGGCAAAGAGCCAAGATGACAGGGCGGATGCTGCCGCAACTGCTGCATGGTCTGGGCCATGCAGGCCTGGGCGTTTTCGCCGGAAAAGGACAGGGAGAGGGCATCTTCCAGATAGCAGCCAAAGGCGGCAAAAAGCTGCTCCAGCCGATCCAGAGGTGATTGCCCTTTGGCCAGGAGACAGGCGGCCAGGTGGCAGAAGGCCAAGGCGGCGGCCAAGCCGTCTTTGTCCCGGCAGTGAGAGCCGATCATGCAGCCGATGGCCTCTTCAAAGGCAATGACACACCGGCCTTTTCTTTCCTGCTCCAGTTGGCAGGCCAAGGGAGCCATATTTTTGAAACCGGTGAAAGTATCGATGCACTGGGCGCCGTGGCTTTGGGCAATGGCAGCGGCCAGCTTGGTGGTGACGATGCTTTTGATCACCAGGGGCGGAAGAGAAGAGGTCTGGTGATCCTCCAGGGCAGAAAGGAGAAAATCTGTGAGGAGGGAACCGGCCTGGTGACCGGACAGGCTGTGGTATTCCCCTTGGTGCAGCACCTGGAATGCCACTCGGTCGGTGTCAGGATCGGTGGCGATGATCAGATGGGCACCAATGCGCCGGGCTTCTTCCAGGGCCAGGTGAAAGGTCTCCGGGTTTTCCGGGTTGGGGGCCGGTGCTGTGGGAAAAGTGCCGTCCGGTTCCATTTGGGAAGAGACGCAGTGCAAATCGGTGAACCCCTGTTCTTTCAGCAGCCGGGGAAGGAACAAGCCGCCCACTCCATGAAGGGGCGTATAGACAATGCGCAGCCGGGCCCGGTCCTCTGGCAGAGAAACCGGGGG
>CALLCY010000039.1:0-20359 GCA_938000015.1 uncultured Clostridia bacterium | reverse complement strand
CGCTCAGGTTGTTGATGGTGTGATCCAGACGGTTCTGGGTAGCGCCCAGAGTACCGCGCACATCGGACACATAGTTGATGGCCTCTTTAATCACATCCACAGCGGCCTGGGCGCCCTTCTGATCGGAGATATCGATGGCGTCGATGCCCATGGAAGAGGTGTGGCAATCGTTGATGGTGACATTCAGCTGGTTGAAGCTGTCGGAAGTGTCGCCGATTTGCAGGGTCAGACCGCCGCCTACCTTTGCGCCGGGATCAATGGTGGTATCCTTCTTAAAGGCAAAGTGAGCTTTCACATCGTTCGTATCATCGGAATCGGAGTCGCTCGCCTCGACAAAGCTTACATTATAACCCAGTGCCTTGCCCAATGCAGCAGCAAGGGTTTCGCCCTGCGCTTTCGCAGCAGCCTGTTCCTCGGTCTTATTGGGGCCACTGGTAGTATTTGTCGTATCATATGCACCCAGATGCAAACTGCCATCAGGAGCACCACCATTGGTAACAGCCTTGTCTGCCACCATGATGAGTTCCAGACCGGCTTCCTTAGCCTGCTTCATCAGCTTGTCGGTGGCAGCTGTGCCATCCTGAACCAGAATGGCAAACTTTTTGCCGTTGATGGTCAGAACGGTGTTGTCTGTACCGTCATACTCCTGCAGCTGGTCGGCATCGATAGTCTGATAGGCATCCTCGCCCTTCTTGGAGGTAACATCCAGGGCATTGGTGGCCTGAGACTTCTCAGTGCCATCCGCATTCTTGATGGTAACATTGAAATCCTTCAAAATCTGGGGGGCATCCGCACCAGCCACCTTATTGTTCAGGGTAAAGCTGCCGTTGCCATTGTCCACTACCTTAAAGTCGTCACCGATGGCGCTGTCCTTCAAAGCGGCGGTCATCGCCTTAGCCAGTTCCTCTTTGGTGGGGCCGGTAGCACCACCAGCTACATAGGTGCCGTACACGGTGCCGTCTGCGCCCACCAGCTTGCCGCCGGCAGTGCCGTCGGTGTTGTCCTGAGCCGTCAGGGAGACGGTGATATTCTTGCCGTTGTTCAGGGTGATGGTGAACTCCATCGTCTCGCCATTCTTGATAGCTCCGTCGGTAAAGGCGGCGCTCTTATAGCTTCCCTTAGTGGCGGCTACATCCTTGACAATCAGTTCCGCACCGCTCAGCTCGGTTTCCAGAGACACTGCGCCACCTGCGCCACCTGCGCCGCCCACTTTTCCCTCAGCGGACAGAGAGCCATCCAGCAGGTTGATGCCGTTGAAGTTGGCGGAGTCAGCGATGCGGTTGATCTCCTTCTTCAGCTCGGTAACTTCCTTCTGCAGCTGAACACGGTCGGTGCCGTCATAGGTGCCGTTGGCGGACTGGTCGGCCAGCTCCACCATACGGTTGAGCATATCATGGACTTCGGTCAGAGCGCCTTCAGCGGTCTGCACCAGAGAAATGCCGTCCTTGGCGTTCTTCTGAGCCACATCCAGACCGGTGATCTGGGCACGCATCTTCTCAGAAATGGCCAGACCGGCAGCGTCGTCACCGGCGCGGTTGATCTTGTAGCCGGAAGACAGCTTTTCCAGGTTCTTACTCAGAGCGCTGGTGTTGTTGGAATAATTCCGGTAGGCGTTCATCGCCATGATGTTGTGTTGAATGCGCATAATTTTTTCCTCCTATTAGTGTGTAACCGGGGGTATCCTTCCCCCCGCACGATTTATTTCAGCCATCCCGCCGTTGGTACCGGACGGCGGAAGGTCCGAAATCAAAATTATTCGGCCACAGCGGCCGCTTTGGCTTTGGAGCGCTTTTTCCGATCCCGCTCCTGAAGGCGGATAATGCACTCCGGTGTGGGATGGGTCTGCTCATACACCGCTTCCCGCTGGATGGACACCTCTCGGGGGGCATCAATGGCCAGCTGCACCTGATTGTCCAGCTGCACCGCCTTGATGACGATGTTATCACCAATGACGATGTATTCTCCCGAACGGAGACCCAGTGTCAGCATAAAAAAGCCCTCCTTGGCGCTATCTGTTACAGGTTGTATGCAACTTGTAACAGCCTATCCTCATGTTCTTCTTTTTCCGTACACTATGTTTATCGGCACCCGAAAAGGGAAATTAAGTCTTTTTTCAAAAATTTTTTTCGTTACAAAATCTATACAATATGTAACGGTCCCTTTGCAAAACCTGCCAAATGGGCAGGCTTTTTTATTTTGGGCCTCGTTAAAATGAAACCAACTATCTTTTTATAGGAGGCTCTCATTATGAACGGAAAGATCTATGGCTATGCCCGGGTTTCCACCAGAGAACAAAATGAAGCCCGGCAGATCAAGGCTCTGCTGGATTTCGGTGTGGAACAAAAAAATATTGTGGTGGAAAAACAATCGGGAAAGGATTTCGCCCGCCCCCTTTATCAGAAACTCATCCGCAAGCTGAAAGCCGAGGACACCTTGGTGGTGACCAGCATCGACCGCCTGGGCCGGAACTATTCCCAGATCCTGGACCAGTGGCGGAAAATCACCAAAACCAAGGAGGCCGCTGTGGTAGTGTTGGACATGCCCCTTCTGGACACCCGCCGGGGCAAGGACCTGACAGGCATCCTCATTGCCGATATCGTTTTGCAGCTCCTTTCTTATGTGGCCCAGACCGAGCGGGAAAACACCCGCAAACGCCAACGGGAAGGGATTTTTGCCGCCCAATCCCGGGGCGTCCACTTCGGCCCTCAGCGGATGGAACTGCCGGAAAATTTCCCCGCTTTGGCCGATCTGTGGCGTCAAGGGGGCATTTCCTCCCGCCAGGCCGCCCTCTCCCTGGGCATTTCCTACCAGACCTTTCTCCGCCGGGCCAAAGAATGGGAACCTGCCCAATAAACCTTGCCTTTTTCTCCAAAAATGGGGTATCATAAAAAGAAAAACACCCGGGAGGGCTTTTGCTATGACCGATCTTCCCTTTTCCCGCCAGATGCTTCTGCTGGGGGAGGAATCCCAGAAAAAATTGGAACAATCCGCCGTTTTGCTCTTTGGCGTGGGTGGCGTCGGCTCCTATGTGGCCGAGGCTCTGGCCAGAGCCGGAGTGGGACGCATCACCCTGGTGGACCCGGACGAAGTGGCCCTGAGTAACTGCAACCGTCAGCTGGCGGCTCTTCATAGCACTCTGGGTCAGAAAAAGGCCCAGGTGATGGCCCGCCGTATCCAGGACATCAACCCTCAGTGCCAGGTGGAAGCCCTGTGTCTGTTTTATGGACCGGAGACCCGGGAGCAAGTCCAGCTGAGCGAATATGACTACATTGTGGATGCCATCGACACGGTGAGCTCCAAGCTGCTTCTGGCAGAGGAAGCCCAACGGGCCGGGGTTCCCCTCATCGCCTCCATGGGCACGGGGAACAAGCTGGACCCCTCCCGCTTCCGTATCGGGGACATCGGCGAGACTTCGGTATGCCCTCTGGCCCGAGTGATGCGCCGGGAATTGAAAGCCCGGGGCATCTTCCATCTGGAGGTGCTCTGGTCCGATGAAAAGCCTTTGACTCCCCTCTCCGGTGGTGAGGCTCCACCGCCGGGCCGCCGTCAGACCCCCGGCAGCCTGTCCTTTGTCCCCTCGGTGGCCGGGCTGATGATCGCCGGTCATGTGATCCTTCGTTTGGCCGGTATCAAATAAACAGTTAAACAGCAAAAAACGCAGGCGTTTGCCTGCGTTTTTTGTGTTTTCAGCTTTATTTACTTCTTTCGCAGAGGGAACTCTCCTGCGGGGAACACACAGTCCACACTGTAACCCATGTTTTCATCCAAAACAAACCGGGCCCGCACAGAATCCTCTTCAAAATAGGGGTTCTTTTCGGCCAGCTCGGTGAGGACTGCCTTTTCCAGCATCCGAGCGATCTGCTCTTTGTCGTTGATATACACATCCCCATCGCCGCTGACCTGGGTGTTGGCAATGGCAATATCCTCTTCCAGATCCAAAGTATGAGCACCTTCCTTATCCCAGCTCCACAGCCATACGCCCTGAACCTCATCCAGATTCAGCACGGCCCCCGGTTGATAGATGCCGTACTCTTCCATAAGAGCCAGCGTCTTTTCCATGGAGGGGTACACCGGCATCTGAGTGACCATGTGGCTGTAATTGCCCTCTTTGCCGTAATTGGGATCGTTTCCCCATTCCAGCATGGCCACCGGCGCCTGATGCTTCAGCTGCTCCACGGTGAGGCTCAAAGTCTCTTCCCGCAGGACCTCGGCCAGCGCAACCGCCTGCTCCTGCTTCCGCACAAAGCCGGTATAATCTCCTTCGCCCTGCCAGCAGCCTACGCTTTGCAGCTCGTTGTCCTCCACCTGGAAGATGGGATAGTAATTTTCTTTATACTCCCGGCTGTCATAAAGGACGGCCCATTGTTCCAAAAACGCCTCCCGGGAGGGGGCAAAGTAGCTGCGGTAGACCTTCCGGCCGCTGTTCATCTGATAACAGACCCAGATTCGGGCTCCATCCCAGCCGCTTTCCTCCGAGGCCGGTTCGATGGAGGAAGCACACAGCTCCAAAGCGGCCTTGATGTTCTCCGGCTGGCGATAGGTCTGCCGGTACAGAGTGTCCAGCTGGGTTTCATCCACACTCAGCACATAGTCCTCATTCTCATTGCTCATCAGGCTCACCGCCTTCACCTGATCCGCCGTGGGCAGGAACTTGTCATATCCAAAAAGATCCATATGGCAGGCGGTGTACAGGGCGGCAAAGCATACCCCGCAGATCCCCAGGCCCTTGATATGGCAGAAGATCTTTTTGAAGTCCAGGTTGTAGACCACCTCCAGCACACAGTGGGAGATGATCCCGCCGCAGAAAAAGCCGAAGATCTGCCAGCCCAGGCCCACACCGATCACACGGAAGAGTACGCCTCCGGCCAGGGTGCACAGAATAACGGCGATATATTTGAGCACAGCGGCCGGTCGGGAAAACGCCACGGCTTTTCCTGCGCTCTCCGAGGGGCGGCGGGTATAGAGGAACATTCCCACTCCTCCCAGCACCAGCGCCCACAAAAGCCAATAAACCACCATTCCCGCCCGGATGGAATCGTTGTAGGAAAAAGACATGGTAAAGTAGCTCCACAGAGGGGAAAGCCACTGTCCCAGGCGGTTGAAGATCTCATCGGGCAGATACCAATGGCGGTACAGCAGCTGACCGTAGACGATGGTCAGCCCCAGGGCCGCCGGGAACAATGCCAGCAAAAACCCGGTGCAAAGAAGTCCGGTGGCAGTGGTGCCCGCCAGCTGGTGAGCTGCAATGGAAAGGGCATAAACCGCCAGGAAAAACACCAGATGCAGCACCATGGTTCCCAGCACCTGCGGCCCGCTCAGCGCCTTACCGAAGCCGGAACAGAAGATGATGCCCAGAGACAACACCAGATTGAGCAGATAGGCAAACAGGAACCCAAACAGCCCCGCCAGGAAATTGGCCAAAAAGAGCCAGGGACGGCGAATGGGAAGGCTGTGGTAAAAGTCCACCTGCTTTTTCTTGTGCATATAGTGGAAACTCACCGCCGCCAGAAGCACGGCCATGGCCACGGTGGCCAAGGTGACAAACACATTGTGCCGGCCCACGATGGTGCTCAGCATGGAATAGATGGATTCCATGGCCTGGGGGTCTAGCTTCCGCCGCTCCAGCCCCTGCTGCACCCCCATGATGGTGGGTACTGTGAGCATGAAGAAGAAGGCCAGGGTACACAGGCTGATGGCCCACAGGCTGCGGCGCATTTTTTCCTTTGTCATCATCCGCAGCAGCCGGGACTCTTCCTTAGAACAGAAGCTTTTTGATGTCATAGCCCTGCACCTCCGTTTCGCTGATAAAGATCTCCTCCAAAGACAGGGGGAGCACTTCGTAAAACACCGGGCCCATGGACTGGACTTTTTCCTCCAGCTCCTCCCGGGACGAGCGGGCCGTAATGGTAAAAAGGCTGCCCCGCTTGTCAAAACTCATCACTTCCAGGGGCGCAAAGTCCCCCCGCTCCACCGGCTCCTGGAACACACACTGAAGCTTGTGGATGCCCAGTTTCATATCTTCCAGATCCCGGCTGAACAAAATGCCGCCCCGATGCAGAAGGCCTACATGATCGCAGATGTCCTCCAGCTCCCGCAGGTTGTGGGAAGCGATCACCGGGGTCATGTTCCGCTCGGCCACCTCTCCGGCCAGAAGGCTCTTGACCGCTTGCCGGGCCACCGGGTCCAGTCCGTCAAAGGTCTCGTCGCACAGAAGATAGTCCGCCCCGGAACAGATGCCGCAGATCACAGACACCTGCTTTTTCATGCCCTTGGAAAAGGTGTTGATCTTCCGCTCCATCTGAAGGTCGAAGCCCTTCATCAAAGTCTGGAACCGGCCTTTATCAAAGCCGGGATAGATGCTGGCGTAAAAATCCCGCAGTTCCCGAGGGGTGGCGTTGGAATAAAAGTACTGTTCGTCGGAAATATAGAAGATCCGCCCCTTTACCTGGGGGTTTTCATAAATTTCCATGCCATCGGCCATCAGACTGCCGCTGTCCGGCCGGAGAATACCCGCGACCATACGCAAAAAGGTGGATTTTCCGGCGCCGTTGGAGCCGATCAGCCCAAAAACGCTGCCTTCCCGGATCTCGGCCGTCACGGCGTCCACCGCCAGGATATTGCCGAAACGCTTGGTTACATCGGTAGCCGTTATCATGCCTTGTTCCCTCCTTCTTCCTTCTCCAGCAGGCTGTGCAGCCAGTTTTCCATTCGTTCTCGCTCGACGCCCAGGGCCAAAGCCTGACGCAGCAGCTTCTCCATCTCCTGCAAGATCTGTTCCATTTTTTCCTCCCGCAGCCGTTTGGGATCGGCCGCCACAAAATTCCCCTTGCCTTTGACCGAATAGATCACCCCGGTCTTTTCCAGCTGAGAATAGGCCCGCTGGATGGTGTTGGGGTTGATGGAAAGCTCCACCGCCAGCTGCCGCACCGATGGCAGCTGACTGTCCGGCTCCAGCACCCCTCGCACCGCCAGATCTTCTATGCTGCTGACGATCTGCTCATAGATGGGCCGCCGGTCTTTATAGTCTATGGTGATCAATCCGTACCCTCCTTTCCCAAGGTGTGTTATCTGTATTATGTGTGTTAGTACAGTTCATATTTTATGCGAACTTCTCCCTTTTGTCAAGAGGGGAAAGCGTGGACAAGGAACGGTTTTTTTTATATAATGGAAAAAAGGGCCTGTCCCTTTGGTTTAACACAAAATAGAGGAGGAAATACCATGGAATATCTGCTGGAAGGCCGGGAGCCCAAAATGGCGCTCCGGTATTTTGAGGAGATCAGCCGCATCCCCCGTGGTTCGGGAAATGAGGAAGCCATCAGCCAGTACCTGCTGGACTTTGCCAAGGAGCAGGGACTGGAAGCCTGGCGGGACGAACACTTCAATGTGTGCATCACAAAGCCCGGCTCTCAGGGCTGTGAAAACCTGCCGCCCCTGATGCTTCAGGGCCACACCGACATGGTGTGCGAAAAGAACCGGGATGTGGAGCATGACTTTTTGAAAGATCCCATCCAGTTGGTGGTGGAAGGCAATATCCTGCGGGCCAAAGGCACCACCCTGGGCGCCGACAACGGCGTGGCCGTTGCCTGGATGATGTCCATTCTGCAAGACCGTACCCTGGTGCATCCTCCTTTGGAATGCGTCTTCACCGCTTCGGAAGAAGTGGGGCTCATCGGCGCTCACAACCTGGATTACAGCCGTCTCCATGCCCGCCGTCTCATCAATCTGGACTGCGGTCCGGAAGGTGTGTTCTGCTGCGGCAGTGCCGGCGGCCAGGTCACCGACTTCACCCTGCCCCTGACCATGGAAGAGGGAAATGGGGCTCTGCTCCGTCTGGCCATCCGCGGTCTGTCCGGCGGCCATTCCGGCGGATTGATCCACATGGGTCTGGGCAATGCCAATGTGCTCATGGGCCGCCTTTTCCGCCGTCTGATGGAAGAAATGGAGTGCCGGGTTCAGTCCTGCCAGGGCGGTGACAAGGACAACGCCATTCCCCGGGAATGCGATGCTGTGCTGCTTGTGCCCCAGGACAAGCTGGATGCGGCCCAGGCTCTGGTCAAGCAGACCGAAGAAGAAATCCGTTCTCAGCTGATGCCCGCCGATAAGGATTTCCGGGTGGAAATCTCCTCGGAACCGGCTGGAACATACCAGGCCGCTTCCCTGGGGCAGAGCCGCCAGATGATGCATCTGATGGTGATGCTGCCCTGCGGGCCTCAGCTGCGGGACCTGACCATGAATGACCGTGTGGTGGCTTCGGAGAATTTCGCCAGCGTGCACACCAGCGAAACAGAATGCAAGTGCATCGTCTCCATGCGCAGCAGCAACGACGCCTACCGTCAGGACATGGCTGCCCGTCTGGACATTCTGGGCGATCTTCTGGGAGCTTCGGTACGCCATCACGACGACTACGAATCCTGGGAAATCGAAAAGAACTCCCCCATCCGCCAGACTGTGCTGGACTGCTACAAGGCCCTCACCGGAAAAGAGGGAACCGTGGTGGCCACACACGGCGGACTGGAATGCGGCATCTTCCAAAAGAGAATGCCCGGCGTGGACATGGTGGCCATGAGCTGCAACAGCGAAGGCGCCCATTCCCCCGAAGAGCATATGGAGCTGGATTCCTTTGCCCGCACCTATGACCTGCTCAAGGCGGTTCTCCAGAAACTCTGCCAGTAACCAACCTGCGGGGGAGGGAGAATTTACAATCTATTGCTTTTTCCCCTCCCCCGGTGTGTTATGATACATTCGACCTTTTTTCGAGAAAAAGCGTCAGGCCGCCAAAGGAGGTGGGGCGTTATCTTAAAAAACCTGCTGAAAAAGCTGCTGAAACTGCTCACCATGCGGGTGACCATGGTGGGCGTATCCATTCTGGTGCAGGCGGTGTTCCTGGCCATTGTTGTAATGTCTTTCGGCAGCTATTTCGTCTATTTCTATGCCCTGTCCCTGGTCATCAGTCTGATCGTGGTGCTCATCATCGTCAACGGCCAGAGCAACCCGGCGTACAAGATCGCCTGGATCGTGCCCATTTTGCTTTTCCCGGTGTTCGGCGGGCTGTTTTACCTGCTGCTGGGCGGCAACCACATGGGCCGATGGAGCCGGCAGAAGATGCAGTCGGTGCAAAGGCAGATGGCCAACAGCCTGCGGAACAACGATCCGCTGATCCAGCGGGTCAAGACCCGGGCCCCCTCCGCTGCCGGACTGATGCGCTATGTGCAGAAATACGCCTACTGTCCTCCGTGTGAAAACACCCACACCAAGTATTTCGCCCTGGGCGAACTGGCCTTTGAAAACATGAAGGCCCAGCTGCAAAAAGCCCAGCACTATATCTTCCTGGAGTATTTCATTGTGGAAGACGGAAAAATGTGGGGCGAGATTCTGGAGATTCTGCGGCAAAAGGCGGCCCAAGGGGTGGATGTGCGCCTGATCTATGACGATCTGGGCTGTGTGATGACCCTGCCTTACCGGTACGATCTCACTTTGGAGCAGATGGGCATCCGCTGCTGTGTGTTCAATCCCTTCCTGCCGGTGCTCAATTCCCATTTCAACCACCGGGATCACCGGAAGATTTTGGTGGTGGACGGTCACACCGCCTTCACCGGCGGCATCAATCTGGCGGACGAATACATCAACGCCCGGAAAAAATACGGCCACTGGAAGGACAACGCCATTCTGATCCAAGGCCCCGGGGCCTGGAACCTGACGGTGATCTTCCTTTCCATGTGGAATTACCTGCGGGGCAGCAAAGAGGACATCATGTCCTTTTTCCCCGTCTTTCCCGAAGTCCACTCCGGCGGCATCGTCCAGCCCTTTGCCGACAACCCTCTGGATGGGGAGCCGGTATCGGAGACCGTCTATCTCCACCTGATCAACAGCGCCAACCGGTATCTTTATATCAACACCCCCTATCTGATCATCGACAACGAAACGGTCACCGCTCTGACGGCGGCGGCCAAACGGGGCGTGGATGTGCGCATCATCACCCCTCATATTCCGGACAAATGGTATGTCCATGCCGTCACCCGGGCCAACTATACCACGCTGCTCCAGGCCGGGGTGCGGATCTATGAATACACCCCCGGTTTCAACCACGCCAAAACCATTGTGGTGGACGACCGGTGGTGTGTGGTGGGCACCATCAACATGGATTACCGCAGTCTGTACCTCCACTTTGAATGTGGTGTGCTCCTCTACGGCACCGACACAGTGGAAGATGTGCGGGACGATTTTACCAAGACTCTGCGCCGGTGCCAGATCATCTCTTTGGCCGACTGCCGCCGGGCGCCCTGGTATATCAAGACGGGCCGGGCTCTGCTGCGGATGTTCGCCCCGCTGATGTGATAATTTTACCTTGCTGACCGAGGAGGAACGGTTATGAAAAAGAAAACCAAATTTGCTTTGTTTGCCGCCGCTTCCGCCGGCCTGGCTCTGGCCGGGGCCAAGCTTTGGCAGATGATCCGCTGTCAGAACGACGAGCTGAATGAAATGATCCGCCAGGAGCCGGGCCACTCTGCCCCTCCCATGGAAGAACCCAATCCGGAGGATTATGTGATCCCTGTCCATCCCGCCGCCGGAGCGGTGCAGCCCTCGGAAGACCTGGATGAGGATGACTTTGTCCGCCCCGAGGATGAGGAAGAGGAAGAAGAGGCCCAGTCCGAAGAGGAGGAAAAGGACAACGAACCTCTGTAAAAAGAAACCCTTAAACTGTCGGAAAAAACGCAGGGTGGAAAAGTCTCTGCCCCATTTTGAACCTCTCAAGGGGCCAGTGTGGCCGATTGACTGCTGAAAGCGGCCAATCGGCTGCATGCAGACCCTTGCAAAAATTCGAAAAAGTGGCTTTCGCCACTTTTTCGACACGCTCAAAGCCCCCGCTTCATGGGAATGTTTCCATGAAACGGGGGCTTTTTCTGTTTTCAGCGGATTTATGCCTGTTTTTTGGCTTCTTCCCGAGCCTTGGCCTGCTGGGCAAATTCCTCATCCACCTGGCTGCGGAACTCCCCATCGGACAGAATACGGCTTCCGGCCCGGGCCATGGCCAGAGCGGCCTTCATCATCTGCTCATAGGCATAGGGGGTATCCGATGCCTTCTCAAACTCCGGTGTGTGGCTGGCCACACCCTTGGGAGCGATCTTGAAATAGGTGTGCACTGCCGGCATTTTCAGCGTCACATTGCCAATATCCGAAGAGCCATAGCGGCCCATCAGCGGCGCCCGTTCCACCTCTTCTCCCAGCTCTTCCAGGGTCTTCTGGATCTCCCGCTCAATGTGATCGTTGGGATACCTCTCGGCATACCCCGGCTCCAGCACATACTCCGCCCGAGCGCCGGTGAGCTGCTCCACGCCCTGGATCACCCGGCGCAGATGCTCCATCACCACTTCCCCTTCAGCCTGGGTACGCACCCGAACGCTGAACTGGGCATGGGCATAATCAGGGATCACATTGCAGGCCTTGCCCCCATCCAGAATGACGCCGTTGATATTGGTATCGGTGGGCAGCAGCGGCCGCAGATTGTCAATGGCGTTAAAGAGCAGAATCACTGCATTGAGAGCGTTGATTCCCTTTTCCGGTCCGGCAGAGTGACAGCCTTTTCCGTGGAAAGCGATGTCGAACTTCACCGTGGCCCGGCCGCCCCGACCCACCAGATTCTCGGTGGAGGGGTGCATCATGATGGCATAGTTTACATCGTCAAAGGCCCCATTTTCCAGCATGATGACCTTACCGCCGCCCCCTTCTTCCGCGGGGGTGCCCATAACAACCACTTCTCCGTTTACATCCCCGGCCAGACGGCGCAGCAAAATACCGGCCCCTACTGCTGCTCCGGCGATGAGATTGTGGCCGCAGGCGTGGCCCAAACCGGGCAGGCAGTCATATTCCGCCAGAAAGGCCACCCGGGGACCTTGGCCGTTGCCCAAGGGGAACCGGGCCTTGAAGGCGGTTTCAATGCCTCCCGTCCCCTTTTCCACCGAAAATCCCTCTTTTTCCAAAAGGTCGGTACACAGGGCCTGGGCCTTGTGCTCTTCAAACCCCAGTTCCGGGTTCTGATGGATGGTACGGCTCATCTCCAAAAGCGCATCTTCCAGTTCCTTGGCCGTCTGTGTCCATTTTTCTTCCATTGCACCTTCATCCTTTCCCTTTATAGTCTGTGGCATGATTCTTCTTGCCTCTATCATGCGCCAAACCGCCGTCTTTTGCAAGGGGTCTTTGCCATTGTTTTGATCTATCGAAAAAAAAAAAATAATATTATTTACATTTATTTGAAAAAACAATTCGAAGTTTATCAATGTATATGCTATCCTATTACCGATTTTATTCGCTATATTGAACTTTTATTCAAAGGAGGAACCACGATGAAAGTCACTGTTTTGGTGGACAACGACACCCTGGTGGGAATTAACTTCCAAGGGGAACCGGCCTTCAGCTTTTATGTGGAAGAAGGGGGCAAAAAGATCCTCTTTGACACCGGCTTCAGCGACCTGTTCCTGAAAAATGCCCAGATCCTGGGCATCGATCTCACCGATCTGGACGCCATTGTCTTTTCCCACGGCCACGACGACCACATGGGCGGCCTGTATCACCTGATGGAATACTACAAAGCCCGCCAGGTGGAAAAGAAGGTGGATCTGATTCTTCATCCCAACGCCCTGTGCCCCAAGTGCCTGAACGGAAAGAACATGGGCAATGTACTCAGCCCCCAGCTGCTGGAAGGCTATTTCAATATCATTCCGGTCTCCGGCTCCTATGCCCTCACCCCTCACCTCACCTTCCTGGGACAGATCCCCCGGGTGCTGGAGTTTGAAAACACCCACTCCAAGGTGGTCACCAAACTGAATGGGGATTGGGAAGAGGACAAACTGCTGGACGACACCTCCCTGGTCTTCGACGGCGAAGAAGGCCTAGTGATTCTCTCCGGCTGTGCCCACGCCGGCATCTGCAACACGGTGGAGGCCGCCAAGGCCATCACCGGAAAAAGCAAAGTCCAGGATATTGTGGGCGGCTTCCATCTGCTCCATCCCACCGAAGAACGAATGGACAAAACGGTGAACTATCTCTCCCAGCTGGGCCTTTCCCACATTACCCCCTGCCACTGCACCGATTTCCCTTCCCGCTGCCGCATCCACCAGGCTGTGCCGGTGCGTCCCATCGGCAGCGGCAGCGTGTTGGAATACCGCTGATTCCTGAGAAGACTGTTTCCTTTTGTCAATTTGTCTAAAAATTCACGATATTTTTCGCCAATTTCTACGATTTTGTGTGGTGTTTATTGACAGCATCTATTCATCATGCTAGGATTATTAACATCATATAACATTATAAGATGAATTTTGCAAAAGGGGGGATTGTTATGGACATTTTGACCGCCATCCAGCAGACCCCTGGAATACTCCAGGTCAACGAGGAAGAATGTCCACCGGAATATGGAGAGCACATCCGTCTGTTTTCCCTTTGCTACCAAAGCGGAGACTGTCGGGTGATGGGGTATCTGGCCCTTCCGGAAACGATGGACGGGGCCTTGCCCGCTATCCTGTTCAATCGGGGCGGCAACCGGGAATTCGGCGCTTTGCACCCCCGGATGCTGTGCCGTCTGGCCCAGCGGGGTTATGTGGCCCTGGGCAGCCAGTACCGGGGCAACTGCGGCGGCACCGGTCAGGAGGAATTCGGCGGCGCCGATGTGGATGATGGGATCGCCCTCACCGACATCGCCCTGGCTCTACCCTTTACCCGCCACGAAGGCATCTATATGCTGGGCCATTCCCGTGGTGGCATGATGACCTATCTGTGCTGCGCCCGGGACAAGCGCATCCGAGCGGCCGCCATTGGTGCGGGCCTGGCCGACTGCTTTACCATGTACCGCACTCGGGAGGACAGCATGAAGCAGGTCTTTCACGAACTGGTGGGCGGCTCACCGGAGGAAAAGCCGGAGGCCTTCCAGGCCCGCTCGGCGGTATGCTGGCCGGAAAAGATCATCCCGCCTATCCTCATCTGTCAGGGCACCGACGACTGGCGGGTGGTTCCCCAGCAGGCCTATGACATGGACGCCGCCTTGTCCAAGGCAAACAAAGTCCACAAGCTGATCGTCTATCCCGGCGCCGATCACTCCTTGAAAGGCACCAGCTATATTGACGATGTGATCGCCTGGTTTCAATCCTATCCACTGTAATGAAGGAGGAGATATCCTTGGAAAACTGCATCACAAAAGACTTTTTGGAGCGCTGCCGCGCCGCCTGGGAATCCGATGAAAGCGGCCACCAGGCCGCCAGGGCCATCACCAAAAACGGCCCGCTTCTGGGGGTGATGGATGTGGATGTGCCCCGCCGCCTGCCCTTCACCTTCTCGGTGGATGTGTGGGACGAGGGGGTGACCGACCAGGGAGAAAGCCTGCGCTGCTGGGCCTTCGCCTCCCTCAATGTGGTGCGCCAGAGCATTTCGGAAAACCTGAATCTTGCCGAAAAGAACTTCGAGCTTTCCCAGAACTTCACCTATTTCTATGACCAGCTGGAAAAGAGCTCCAAGTTCCTTGAGAATGTGTGCCGGAATTTCGACAAGCCTCTGCGCAGCCCGGCGATGCTCCAGATGCTCCGCCGGCCCATTATGGACAACGGCCAATGGTTCGTCTTTGCACCTTTGGCGAAAAAGTACGGCGTTGTTCCCAAGTTTGTCATGCCGGACACCCAGTGCTCCCCGGACACCAAGTATGTCACCCGTATTCTCAGCGACAAACTGCGCTATGCCGCCCACGCCTTGCGCCAGGCCCATGAGGAAGGGGCCGGAGCGGAAACCATCCAGTCCATCAAGGAACAGGAGCTGGCCGGGGTTTACGGCATCCTCTGCCGCTTCCTGGGTCAGCCCCCCGCCGCCTTCGATTTCCCCTACAAAACCAAGGACGGCCAGTTCAAGACGCTGAAAAACATCACTCCCCTGGAGTTTTTCGCCCTGGCCCAGATGGATGTGGAAGAATACATGACCATCATCCACCATCCGGTGCCCCACTGCCCCTATGGCAAAACCTACACCGGAAACCAGGACGGAACAGACGACATGAGCAAAATGCTGAACCTGGATATCGAAACCATCAAAAAACTGGTGATCGCCCAGCTGCAAGGCGGCCAGCAGGTGGTGATGGGGTGCGATGTGGCCAAGCAATCCCACAAGCCCTCAGGTTATATGCACGCCCAGCTCTATGATTATGAAAAAGCCTTCGGCACTCCCATGATGCTGAGCAAAACCGACCGCATCCTTTACAAGGGCACCTCGGGCACTCACATCATGGCTTTCGATGGGGTCAGCCTGGATGAAAACCAAAAACCCCTGCGTTGGAAGGTACACAACAGCTACGGCGACGGAATGGGCATCCACGGCCACTATGTGATGGATGACAGCTGGTTTGACGAATATGTGCTCAGCGTGGTCATCCGCAAAAAGTATGCTCCGGAAGAAATTGTCCGGGCCTACGAACAGAAACCGGAGATCATGGCTCCTGGCGAGCTTTATTGATCCAGATAAAACAAAGGAGAATCATTATGAAACGGAAGCTTTCCCTTCTGCTGGCTCTGATGATGATCGTCACCCTCTTTACAGGGTGCAACAAAGCCTTGCAGAACCCAGACGAAAACATGAACGACAGCGGCAACAAAGAACAGGGACAGACCGAGGACGGCAAGGACACCGATCAGTACCTGAATGTGCTCATCGACGCCGAGCCCTCTGTTCTGGATGTGGCCCGCTTCGTGGGCGTGGTGGACCGGAATATGTTCTTCAACATTCTGGAGCCTCTGACCCGCATTGAAAACGGCGAAGTGGTAGGGGCCGGTGCCGAAACCTGGGAAGTATCCGACGACGGCCTGACCTATACCTTTCATCTGCGTGAAAACTACTGGACCGACGGCCAGAAAGTCACCGCTCAGGACTATCTCACTGCCCTGCAGCGCCAGGCCGACCCCAACAACGCATTCCCCCATGTGAGCGACTACAACAGCATTGAAAACTTCGTAGCCATCAACAGCGGCGAAGCCGATATGTCCACTCTGGGCGCTTCTGCTCCCGACGAAAACACCCTGGTGCTCAAGCTGAACGCCCCCAATGTGGCCCTGCTGTCCAGCACCGACTTTTTCCCCGACCGTGCCGACATCGCTGAGCAGTATGGCGACACCCTGGGCACCGAGGCCGACAAAATGATCTGCTGCGGCCCCTACACCCTGGAGAGCTGGACCCACAACAGCCAGCTGGTTCTGGTCAAAAACGACAAATACTGGGATGCCGACAGCTTTGACCTCCAGAAGGTCACCATGAACATCATCCCCGATTCCAACGCCCAGCTGGCCTCCTTTGAAAACGGTTCTCTGGATTACCTGGGTGTTTCCACTCCGGAATATGTGGAAAAATTCCAGGGCCGGGACGACATGGATGAGATGATGATCTCTTCCGCCCGTACCTCTATGGTCGTCTTCAACTGCGAAGACAGCGTATTCTCCAATGAAAAAGTGCGCCAGGCCTTCTCTCTGGCCCTGGATCGGGACGCCCTGGCCGAAGTGATTTCCAATGGCACCGCCACTCCCGCTTACAGCCTGGTTCCCCCCGACTGCCAGGTGGGCGATCTGAACTTCCGTGAAAATGTGGAAGAACCCCTCACCGCCCTGGCAAAAGAAGTGGACGATCCCAAGGCCCTGCTCATCGAAGGTATGCAGGAGCTGGGATTGGGCGACGATCCCTCCAAGCTCACCGTGAAGTTTGCCTGGGGCGCCACCACCGCCGAGGCCCGCACCTATTCCGAGCTGTATCAGCAGCTGTGGCAGGAAGCTCTGGGCTGCACCGTGGAGCTGGAATTCAACGACAGCGCCACCCACCAGAGCAATGTGAACGCCGGCAACTTCCAGATGGCCTCCATGAGCTGGGGCGCCAACTACGAGCCTCAGTTCCAGCTGAGCCGCTGGAGCACCGAAGTGGGCGGCCAGTCCCGGTGGAAGAATGCCGATTATGTCTCCCTTGTCACCGAAGCCTCCCAGACCGAAGATGAACAGAAACGTCTGGAGCTCTACGGCCAGGCCGAAGAGCTGCTCATCCGCGAAGCCGCCATTGCGCCTATTTATTTCCAGGCTTCCCGCCGTTTCTATTATTCCTATGTGAACGGCCTGAACGGCAACACCTTTGACACCACCAGCTTCAAGGGAGTCTACACTTCGGGAAGATAACCCTGCACCACGATCCGCCGGGGATTTTCCCCGGCGGGTTTTTCTTTCCCCGCCTCCCCATCCTTTTATGAAAGAGAGAGGAAAACACAATGGCAAAATTCATCCTCAAGCGTATCCTTTATATGCTGGTGGTGCTCTTCTGTGTCATTACCCTCACCTTCTTTTTGGTACACAGCATCCCCGGCGATCCCATCACCTCCATGGTGCAGGACCTGCCCCTGGAGACCCGGGATCTGTATTTGCAGAAATACGGCTTTGATCAGCCCCTCATCGTCCAGTATTTGAAATTCATCCAGCAGCTGCTCACCGGCGATCTGGGACAATCCCTCCGGTATCCCGGCCGCCAGGTGGTGGACATCGTGGCAAACTACGCCCCGGTCTCCGGCATCATCGCCGCCCTCAACCGCAACCGCTGGCCTGACCGGCTGGTGATGGTGCTGGCCCTCCTGGGCACCACCATCCCCACCTTCGTCTTTGCGGCGGTGCTCCAGTATGTGTTCACCGTTACCGTCCCCCTCTTCCCCACCACCGGTTGGGGCACCGTGGGACACCTGGTGCTGCCGGTGGCCTGTATGTGTGTGGGACCCCTGGCCAGCTATGCCCGGTATATGCGCTCCAGCGTGCTGGATATCACAAACCAGGACTTTATCCTCACGGCGGAAGCCAAAGGCGTCAGCTCCTTCCGCATCGTCTCCCGACATATTTTCCGCAATTCCTTCCTGCCCTGCATCACCATGATCTGCACCAGCATCGCCGGTATTTTCTCCGGCTCTTTCATCATCGAATCGATCTTCGCCATCCCCGGCCTGGGCAAGTATTTCATCACTGCCATCAATGACCGGGATTATTCGGTGGTTTTGGGCCTGAATATCATCTTCACCGGCACTTATATCCTCTCCATCCTGGTGTGCGATATCCTACTGGCCATCATCGACCCCCGTATCCGCATTGCGGAAGAAAACTAGAAAGGAGGCCTCTCTATGAATGAAAATGCTGTAAATTCCATCCAGGAAGAAGCCCTGGACCCCAAAGATTTTCAGATCCAAGGGGCAGACACGGCCTCCGCCGAGCTTTTTGCCCGCAAGCCGGTAATCTATTGGCGGGACGCCTGGCGCCGCTTTTTTGAAAACAAACTGGCGGTGGTGGCTCTGTGCCTGCTGATCATCATCACCCTGTGTACCATCTTTGTCCCCATGTTCAGCAGCCATTCCATTTCGGCCCACGATCTTCTCAACCGGAAGCAGTGGCCCTCGGCCCAGCACTGGTTCGGCACCGACGACCTGGGTCGTGACCTGTTTGTCCGTGTGTGGGCCGGCGGCCGGGTGTCCATCGTCATCGGCGTACTGGGCGCTGCCATTGTGGCCGTGGTGGGCTGCATCTACGGCGGCATCGCTGCCTACTTCGGCGGCAAGGTGGATATGCTGATGATGCGTATCGTGGAGATCCTCAGCTCTGTGCCCAATCTGCTGGTGGTCATCATGATGTCGGTGGTGCTGGAAAGCAGCAGCATCCCCACTTTGCTTTTCGCCATGACGGTCACCGGCTGGTGTCCCATTGCCCGGCTGGTGCGCTCCCAGATGCTCCAGATCAGCCGCTCGGAATATGTGATGGCCGCCCGGCTGATGGGCGTTTCTCCTTTGAAGATCGTTGTGCGCCACATGATCCCCAACACCTTCAGCGTCATCATCGTGGCGGTGACCTTCCGTATCCCCGGCTTTATCTTCGGCGAAGCCTTCCTCAGCTATGTGGGCCTGGGTGTCCAGCCCCCCAACACCAGCTGGGGCGCCCTGTCTTCTGCCGCTCAGAGCTCTTTGCTCTATTATCCCTACATGATGTTCTTCCCCGCCCTGCTCATCGCCCTGACCATGCTCTCCTTCACTCTGATGGGAGACGGCCTGCGGGATGCGCTGGATCCCAAACTCCGGAGGTGATACCATGGATTCCCTTCTCTCAGTCAAAAACCTGAATGTGTCCTTCAACACCTACGCCGGTGAAGTCAAAGCGGTGCGGGGCGTCTCCTTTGACCTGGGGGTCAAAGAGGCCCTGGCCATGGTAGGCGAGTCGGGCTGCGGCAAAACCGTAACCTCCAAAGCGGTGATGCGCCTTCTGTCCCGCAGCGGCGGCATCATCAAAGAAGGCTCCCAGATCCAGTTTATGGGCCAGGATATCCTGGGGCTGTCCACCCGGGAACTGAACCGGATCCGGGGCAGCAAAATGAGCATGATCTTCCAGGACTCCATGACCTCGCTGAACCCCACCATGACCATTGGCAACCAGATCATGGAGAACATCTTCACCCACGAAAAGACCACCCGGCAGAAAGCCCGGGAGCGGGCCATCGAGCTACTCAAGCTGGTGGAGATCCCTAACCCGGAGACCCGGCTGAAAAACTATCCCCACCAGCTGTCCGGCGGTATGCGCCAGCGGGTGATGATCGCCATTGCCCTGGCCCTCAACCCCTCCCTGCTCATCGCCGACGAACCCACCACCGCCCTGGATGTGACCATCCAGGCCCAGCTGATGGATCTGCTCCGCTCGCTGAAAGAACGGTTTTCCATGTCGGTGATCCTGGTGACCCACGATCTGGGTGTGGTGGCCGATTTTGCCGACAAGGTACAGGTGATGTACGCCGGCACCATTGTGGAGCGGGGCACCGTGGATGAGATCTTCGATTCTCCCCGCCATCCCTATACCTGGGCGCTGCTCTCCTCCATCCCCGGCCGGGCCCAGGAGAGCAAGAGCAAGCTCTATTCCCTCCAGGGCACGCCTCCGGACCTGCTGCTTCCCTTGCAGCAATGTCCCTTTGCCCCCCGGTGCCAATACTGCATGCCCATCTGCAAAAAAGCCATCCCCAAGGAGAATTTCCTCACCGATACCCACGGGGTGGCCTGCTGGCTCCAGCATCCCATGGCGCCCAAAGTCACTCCCCCCGCCGGGATAGGAGGATACGACCATGAGTAAACAGCCTCTGTTTGAAATCAAAAACCTGAAACGCTATTTCCCCGCCAAGGGCGGCAAAACCGTCAAGGCCGTGGACGATGTGACCTTTGACATCTTCCCCGGCGAAACCTTCAGCCTGGTGGGCGAATCGGGCTGCGGCAAAACCACCTGCGGCCGCACCATTCTGGGTGTCTATCCCAAAACCGCAGGCTCCATCCTCTATGAAGGGCAGGAGACGGCGG
>CALLCY010000038.1:0-3260 GCA_938000015.1 uncultured Clostridia bacterium | reverse complement strand
CCCGTCTTTTTTCCCGCCATCCCTTGGGCGCGCTCATTTCCACTATGCTGGCCGGAGCCTATATCGGCTTTGGCGTGATTCTGGTCTTTACCGTAGGCGGCACTCTTTCCGCCGCCGGTTCCCCCTATACCAAACTGATTATGGGACTGTTGTTCGGCGGGGCGCTGAGCTTTGTGCTTATGGCCGGGGCTGATCTGTTCACCGGCAACACCATGACCATGACGGTGGGAGCTTTGGAAAAGAAGGTTTCCTGGAAGCAGTGTATCTATGTTCTTTTGTTCAGCTACATCGGAAATCTCCTGGGCGCCCTTCTTCTGTCCCTGCTGATGCGCTGGGGCAATCTGTTTGGAAAAGAAGCCATGGAGTTTATCCTCCAAAGCGCCGAAACCAAAATGAACAGCTCCTTCCCCACTCTTTTCATCGCAGGGATTCTGTGCAACATCCTGGTTTGCCTGCCGGTGTGGTGCTCTTTCAAGCTGCAAAGCGAAAGTGCCAAGCTGCTGATGGTCTTTTGGGGCATCGTCATGTTCATCACCCCTGGCTTTGAGCACTGTGTGGCCAACATGACTCTGCTCTCTTCTGCGTTGCTGTCCGGCCAGGAGGCCGCCATTTCCCTGGGTGGCTTCTTCTGGAACATCTTAGTCTCCGGCCTGGGCAACCTGGTGGGCGGTGCTCTGGTGGTAGGCGGCGGCTACTACCTGATCTCCCACGGCAAAAAACAATAAGAGCTTTCCTATCCCGGCGGAAAACCCGCCGGGATTTTTCTTGACAAAACATCTCTACAAATGTAGAATAAAACTATACTACTACATTTGTAGAGGTGAGCGCCATGACTACCATCCGCCGTCTGCCCGATGGAGAGCTGGAAGTGATGCAGGCCCTGTGGAACTGCGCTGTTCCCGCTTCCCGTGGAGAGATTGAAGAGCATTTTCAGAAACTTTTCCATCGCCGTCCGGCCATGACCACCCTTTTGACCCACCTCACCCGACTGGGAGAAAAGGGGTTTGTCCGCATCGAGAAGGAAGGCCGCCAGAACCGCTACACCCCCCTGGTCTCCCAGGAAAGCTATCTGGCCCGCCAGGGCCAGCATTTCGTCCAGGATGTATGCCAGGGGAACATAGGCATTCTGGCTGCCGCCCTTTCCGCCGGCGGCCTGACCCAAAAGGATCTGATGGAACTGCGCCGTCTTTTGGAGGAAGGTGAACTGTGATGACCATGAAGCTGATCCTCAGTCTGATTTTTGCTTTTGCCGCTGCCTGGGGCTTTTCCGCCCGGCAGCAGGAAGAGCAGGATCTGTTCTGGAAACCGCTGAAAAAAGGACGAAAAACCGTGCTGCTCTTTCCTCTGCTTCTGCCCTGTTATCTTCTGCTGCTCCTTTGTTTCCAGCTTTTTTTACCCTCGGCCGATTTTTTGTCCCCCATTGCCCTGATCCTTCTGGGGTATCTCAGCTTGTATTTTGCCCTGCTTCTGCTCCTTCTGCCTCTGCTGCGCCGCTTCTTTTCTGCCAAAGCCTGCGCCAGCCTGTGGCTTCTGCCCAACCTGCTCTATCTGCTTTTCAACCTGGATAGAATGTTCGCTCCGCGCATTATCCTGCCTCTCCCCTTTGCCTTTCGGCCCTGGATGGTCGTTGTGTGGCTGGGCGGCTTTGTACTGATGCTTCTATGGCAAACGGTGACCCACCTGCGCTTTCGCCGCCGGGTGCTGAAAGACGCCACATTGGTGACCGATGAAAAAGGCCTCCGCCTGTGGCAGGAAGCGCAAGAAAAACCTGCAAACCGCCGGAAACAGTTTCTCCCCTTCTCCGGTCACCTTCTGCCCCGCAGCACTCCTGTGATGGTCGAAGAGGAGACTCTTCGCCTGTGGCGGGAGTGCCAGACTCGCAGCGGCTGCCGCCGGGAAATCCTTCTGCTCCGTTCTCCCGTGCTCGCAACACCCCTCACTCTGGGACTGTTTGACCGCACCTTGCGGCTGGTTCTGCCCCAGCGGGAATACACTCTGGAAGAACTGGAGCTGATCTTCTGCCACGAGGTGGGCCATATCCGCAATGAGGACATCAAAACCAAGGCCTTCCTTTTCTTCTCCCTGGCCTTGGGTTGGTTCAATCCCCTGATCTGGCTGGCCTGCTACAAAGTGGCCCAGGATTTAGAGCTGAGCTGTGACGAAGGGGTTCTCTATCGCCAGGATGACAAAACCCGGCACAAATACGCTGCTTTGCTGCTGCACACCGCCGGAAGCAGCCTGGGACTGACCTCCTGCCTCTCCGCCAGCGGCCGTACGCTGCGCTACCGGCTGCGCCGGGTACTTCATCCCGGCAAAAAGCTCTCCGGCGCCCTCCTCCTGGGACTGAGCACCTTCTTTATGATGATGAGCTATGGCTCCATTGCTCTGTCCCAGCCAGCCCGGACCGCCGATGAACTGATCTTTCAGAACATCCCCTCCGACCATGTGATCCATCACATTTTCCAAACAAACCACACTGCCCAACAGCCCATCTATGCCTGGGAGGAAGAGGGCCTGACCGACTATCTCAAGGGGCTTTCTGTGGAGCCTTTGCTCACCACCTCCCTGCCGGAAGAAGATTGGGAAATCACTATCACTTTCTCTGATGATAAAAGCTCTACCCGGCTCACTCTTTCCCAGGATTTTCTCACAGCTTATCTGCCCTATGACAACAAAGGGGCCATCTATTACAAACTCACCGAACCTTTGGACAAAGAGGCCCTTTTTTCCTTCCTGGACCCTTCGTCCCCCAATCTCGATCCCACGCCTCCCACTCTGGATCTGTTCTTTGACCATCCGGAACTGAGACAGACGCCCCTTTCCGCATCCCGCACCATTCTCAGTGAAAGCCGGGAGGGCGTTTTGCAGGAAGAGCGGCCCTATTGGAAGTGGGAGGGGGACCCCAGCGGCATCGAGGGTTTCCCCGCAAAAGAAGTGCGGCTGGGTTTCTCTCTTCCCTGCCTGCCCGGCGGAACTATCCTGATTCAGCAACTGGATGGAGGGCGAGAATACTCCCTCCCGCTGGATGGGCTGGTAGGAAACATGCTGCCGCTGGCCCCTTACAGTGCCCGCTATACCATCACCGCTTCCTTCTCCCAGCCCATTCAGAACACCATATACGAAGCACAGTTCTGCTTTGATGTGCGGCTTCCTTAATCATAACCACTAGTAAACTAGTGGTTTGCTCAGACCCCATAGGGGTCAATACTTGCTGACCCCTATAAGGGGTACTGAGGGTTTGTTATCGCATCACAATTTCG
>CALLCY010000037.1:0-5742 GCA_938000015.1 uncultured Clostridia bacterium | reverse complement strand
TCCGTCATATTGCCCAGCGCGGCAGCGCAGTATGACTGCCCAGGCACTGGGCCCGAACTTTGGACCTGGCGTTGGGCGGCATTGGTGGCCAGGGTCTGCCCCAGGAGCATCAGGAAATTGGCCAGGGAATTCTGTTCATCCAAGGTGAGATTCTGCCCCAGAATGGAGGCCAGAAACACCGCAAGACCGGTAAACATCCGGGGCGAAAGCGAGAAAAATGCCGTTTTGGGGTTCATAGTCCCATCACCTCATTGCTTAGCATATGGTCACCACTCCCGAAACATTCCCGCCCAGCGTGACGCCGGCGGAGTGCCTCCGGTCCGGTGGCCGGACAGCCATACTCTCTTTGCTGCCCGGGACACAACCGGCCTGGGTTCTATTGCCCAGCGCGGCAGCGCAGTCTGGCCGTGGCGGCTCGCCACCGGCACTCCGCCGGGAAGAAAGGAAAACACATGAAATTGATTTTAAAACAGCCCTCGCCCAGGCAGAGGGAATTTTTGCGGGCCGATACCCGCTTCATCGCCTATGGCGGCGCACGGGGCGGCGGGAAAAGCTGGGCCGTGCGGCAGAAAGCCCTGCTCATGGCCCTGCATTATGACGGCATCCGTCTGCTGCTGCTTCGCCGCAGCTATCCCGAACTGCGGGAAAACCACATCCTGCCCCTGCGCAGCATGGCCGAGCCGGTGGCCGACTACAAGGAGCTGGAAAAAACTCTGGTGTTCCATAACGGCAGCCGTCTCAAATTCGGCTACTGCGCCAGCGAAGGGGATACCCTCCAGTACCAGGGTCAGGAATACGATGTGATCTTCCTGGACGAGGCCACCCAGTTCACCGAGTACCAGTTTTCCACCCTCACCGCCTGTCTCCGAGGGGCCAACCCCTTTCCCAAGCGGATGTACCTCACCTGCAATCCCGGCGGCGTGGGCCATAGCTGGGTCAAGCGGCTGTTCGTGGACAAGGAATATCGGGGCGCCGAAAACCCTGCCGACTACACCTTCATCCCCGCCCGGGTCTATGACAACAAAGTGCTGATGAAAAGCGACCCGGGGTATGTGAAGATGCTCCAAAGCCTGCCCAAAGGACTGCGGGAAGCCTGGCTGGAAGGGAAATGGGATCAGTTCGCCGGGCAGTTTTTTCCGGAATTTCAGGAGGACACCCATGTGTGTCAGCCGTTCTCCATTCCAGAAAACTGGCGGCGGTATTTCGCCATGGACTACGGCCTGGATATGCTGGCCGGGTATTTTATCGCCCTCAGTCCCGAGGGAAAGGCCGTGGTCTATCGGGAGATCTACGAAAGCGGTCTCATCGTCTCCCAGGCCGCCCAGCGCATCCTGGATTGCCATGAGCCGGTGGAGTGCTTTCTGGCCCCGCCCGATCTGTGGAACCGGCGGCAGGACACCGGCCGCAGCGTGGCCGAAATCTTCGCCGGGCAGGGCATCTGGCTCCAGAGGGCGGAAAACGCCCGGGAAAGCGGCTGGATGGATCTGAAAGAATGGCTGCGCCCCGGGGAAAACGGCCCGGCCCTTACGGTGTTTCCCTGCTGCCACAACCTGATCCGCTCTTTGCAGGCTCTCCGTTTTGACCCAAACGGCGGGGGAGACGCTGCCACCGAACCCCATGAAGTGACCCACGCCCCCGATGCCCTGCGGTATTTTGCCGCCGGACGCCCCCGCCCCCCCAAGCCCGAGGAAGTGCGCCCTCTGCGGGAGGATTTCCATTTCAAGGGGGAGAAGAAAAAGGAACGGGCCTGGACGATTTGACGAAAAAGACCGATTGGACGGGATATCATACCCTTAGCGGCAAGACCGCCAATACGAAAGGAGGAAAAAAGGGTGAACAAAGAGGACAAAACCAAAAACCTTCCTCAGAAGGAGGGAAAGAAGCTCCAGGAGGTTCCGGCTTCCATGGGAATGGAGCAGGATCTTCCCCAGCTGCTGGCTGAACTCCAGGCCCTGCGGCAAAGGGAGCGGGACTGGGTGTTCCGGGAGGATCTGGAAAAGCTGCGCAAGGCATTTCCGGACATGGCTCTGGAGAGCATCCCCCAGCTGGGAGACGATTTCCTGAAACTGCGCAGCATGGGCATCGACCCCATCATTGCCTTGCTGGCCATCCGCCAGGCGGAAGAGGTTATGCGTCCGCAGACGCCTCCCATGATGGGCCCCGCCGACGGCCAGAGCGAAGGGGAGGAAGGGTTTTTCGCCCCGGAAGAGGTGCGCCGCATGACCCCCGAACAGGTGGAACAGAATCTGAAAAAAATCGAAAAAAGCCAGCGCCGCTGGTAAACTGCGAGAGGAGGAATGAACTCTTATGAGTTTCCGTAACTTTATCCCCACCGTCTGGAGCGCCCAGATGCTCAAGTCCCTGAAAAACGACAATGTGGCTGTGCGCCTGTCCGACGCCCGTTACCGCTCCGACGCCAAGTATGGCGAGGAGATCAAAATCAACGGCGTGGGCAAGGTGAACATCCGGGATTATGTGAAGGGCGAGCCGCTGACTCGGGACGGTTGGGAAGACCAGAGCACCCTGATCAAGATCGACCAGCAGAAGTATTTTAACTTCGGCGTGGACGATATCGACAAGCGCCAGGCCCAGGGCGATCTGATGGCCGCGCTGCGGGAGGAAGCCAACCTGGCCCTCTCTGAGGCCGCCGACCGCTATGTGTACAGCTTCTATCCCGAAGCCGGCCAGGTGGTGGAGCAGGCGAGTCTCACTTCCGGCAATGTGCTCAGCACCATCACCGCCGCCATCAAAGCCCTCTATAAGAACAATGTGCCCAAAAACGCCGCATTCAGCCTGGAAGTTTCCCCCGATTTTCTGGAGAAAATGCTGCTGGCCGATGTGATCTATGGCAATCCCAACGGCGATACCTTCAAGAATGGTTTCGTGGGCAGAGTGGGCAAGTGGCTCAATGTGAGCGTGTACATGACCAACAATCTGGCGAAGGAAGAGGACAAGGACTGCTGCATCCTGCGCACCAAGCGGGCCATCGCCTTTGTGGAGAACATGAGCCAGGTGGAGGCCTACCGCCCCGAGGACAGCTTCGAGGACGCACTCAAGGGCCTGCATGTCTACGGCGCCAAGGTGGTGCGCCCCGATGAGATGTGCGTCATCAAGTGCGGCTATGGCGCAGAGGACAAGATCTGAAACAATACCTTATAATATAAAGGAGGAATTTCCATGACAAAGATCACGGCCACCGATTGCGTGCGGGACGGTTTGTCCCCCGCCATCCAGTATACCCCCGGGGAGAGCCAGCTGTGGGCCCCGGCGGGGAAGGACGAGCGCACGGTGATCCTGGTGCGCAATGACAGCGGCACAGACTGCGGCGTGCTGGTGGAAGCCGGAGACGGCCTGCGCAAAAGCATCGGCCCCTTCCACGGCAAGGTGACAAACGGCCAGGAAGTGGCCATGGTGCTGGACAGCATGCGCTTTAAGAAGCTGGAAGGGGAGAACAAGGGCGGCTTTGTGCTCAAGCTGTGCGACGGAGAGAATCCGGAGTCTCCCTTCTCCGGCACCGCCACCGGCGTCAAGTTCGCTGTGGTACGCACCTAGGCAGCGTGACGCTGCACCCAAACTGCGCTGCCGCGCTGGGGAATAGAACCAAGCGAAAAGCAGAAAAAGCCCTCCTGCAAAGGAGGGCTTTGCAGCGTGACGCTGCACCCATACTGCGCTCCCGCGCTGAGCAGCAGAACCAGGTGGAATCATTCACTGAGTTTTACAATCCCCCCTGCATGGCTGCGCCATGCTGTCCCCCCTTTGCACAAGGGGGGCTTTTCTTTGCCTTGCGGCATTGGGCCGGCCCATTCTGTGTCACTGGGCTAGGATTGCATCCTGGCCCCTGCCGGGTGATGGTTTATCACACCCGGAGCAGGAAGGCACGCAGCGCATACAGCCTGGGAGAGTTATGGGTGCAGCGTCACGCTGCCTAGAGGAAGCAGGATTTTTCCCTGTCGGGCGGCTTTTGCGGCGTATTTGGATGCTCCGCCCCAGGTACGGGTGATATAAGTCACCACAAAATCGGAGTGGCGCAGCATCCACTCATTGCGGTGAGGGATGGCAAAGCGTGGGGGCACGGTTTCCAAGCCCTCGGGGAACAGGGTATGGTCACAGGGTAAAGGGTTCCATGTATCCCTTTGGGTGGGCAGCCGTTCCAGCACAACAGCATAGGAGATGTGAGGGTAGATTTCGGCCAGCTCGACCAATACTCTGCGCACCATGGCATCAAAATCCCCCTGCCGTCCCACATAGAATTGATCCACGCCCCGCTGCTGGATCAACTCCACCAGCACCGACCGCAGCCGGGGCATCACAGAGGTCGGGGTGTCCCGATGCCCGAAAAAAGTACATGTTGCCAAACAGTCCACCTCCACAATGAAATTACCCATATTCGGGTAATTTCATTGTAAGATATTTCGCTTCCTATTGTCAACCCGAATACGGGTAATGGCTCTTATTTTTGCTGTTATCATCATAGTAACCCAAAAATGGTTACAATGCAGTGGGCGTACCTGTTATAGCAGGTCCCAGTGAGTATGTAAAAAGAATCCGTAAGTTATGCAGGGAGCGGGGAATTGCCATCAACAAATTGGCCAATATGAGCGATGTGAAGCAATCGACCCTGGATAACATCGTGCGCGGCCTGACCAAGAATCCCAGAGTGAAAACGCTTCACAAAATTGCCCTGGCCTTTAATATGACCCTGGCCGAGTTCTTGGATTTTGAGGAACTGAACGAATATTCCTTTGAAGAGGATACAGAGGAATGAAGCTGAATGAAGCGGTCAGCAGACGGCTGGGTGAATTGCTGCAAAAGCAAGGCATGACGCAGTATCAGTTATCCAGCGCTTCCGGCCTTTCCAAATCCACCATTTCCAATATTGTGCATTGCCAGTATGACTCCATGAAATTGCGGATCATCCATGAGATGTGCCAGGGGCTGGGAATAGGGATTTCGGAGTTTTTTGATTCCCCGCTGTTTGATGAAGAAAACCTGGAACCATAAGACCTTTGGTCCCGTGTCGGGACGGCCATACTGCGCTCCCGCGCTGGGCAAGCAGCGTGACGCTGCACCCATACTGCGCTGCCGCGCTGGGCAACAGAACCCGGTTGAATCATTCACTGAGTTTTACAATCCCCCCTGCATGGCTGCGCCATGCTGTCCCCCCTTTGCACAAGGGGGGCTTTTCTTTGCCTTGCGGCATTGGGCCAGCCCATTCTGTGCCACTGGGCCAGGATTGCACCTTAGCCCCTACCGGGTGATGGTTTATCACACCCGGAGCAGGAAGGCACGCAACGCATACAGCCTGGGAGAGTTTTGGGAGCGGCGGCTCGCCGCTTGACTTTTGGGGAGTGGGGATATTATAATAACCCACAGAAAAAACAGGGGAGGGGAGCAAAATGCTGTTAGTCATCGCCATCGGCAGCAGCAACATCCGCATCGGCCTTTATGAGGGCCGGAGCCTGCGGATGCAGACCAGCATGCGGGTGGATACCCAGATCCTCCCCGACGAATACGCCGTCAAGATCCAGTCGGCCCTGGGGCTCTTTGGCTGCCGGGCGGATGAAGTGGAAGGCGCCATCCTCTCTTCGGTGATGCCGCCTCTCACCTTCGGCATCCATCAGGCGGTGGAGCGGCTTTGCCATGTGCGCCCGCTGGTGGTGGGGCCAGGGCTGAAAACCGGCCTTCCCATCCGCATCAACGACCCAGCCCAGCTGGGCAGCGACCTGGTCACTCAGGCCGTGG
>CALLCY010000036.1:0-5018 GCA_938000015.1 uncultured Clostridia bacterium | reverse complement strand
TACTGCTGCTCGTTATCATAAAAACTCCTGTATGTTATTTCGATGAGGGGGATGGGTTCCCGGACGGACACTTTGCGCAGAAACCCGCGGGCCTCTGCCCCTCTGGGCCGCTTCGCGGCATGTCCGTCCGGGAACCCATCCCCCGTGAACCAATCTATTTTACGTAATTATAAGACAATGCCTTTGCTATTTCAAACTGATATTCTGGAATGGTCTTCTGCATTGCCAGGGCTTCATTAATATCGAAATCTACGTATTCTCCGTTTTTATAGCCTACGATCCTCTTATTCTTGCCCGCGATCAGCAGATCTACCGCGTAGGCCCCCATGATCGACGCATATACCCTGTCTTTGCAGGTGGGGCTTCCGCCTCGCTGCATGTGACCGAGGATGGTGGCGCGGGTCTCGATACCCGTTGCGGCTTCGATCCGCTTGGCCATGGCCTGGGAATGGCCGATTCCCTCCGCGTTGATGATGATATGATGCTTTTTGCCTCTTTTCCGGTTCTCTATGATGTTATTGATGATCTTCTGCTCGTCATAGTCATAGTTCTCCGGCAGAAGGATATCCTCGGCTCCGTTTGCGATACCGCACCAGAGAGCGATATAGCCAGCATTGCGGCCCATAACCTCGATGATGCTGCAGCGCTCATGGGAAGTGGAAGTATCCCGCACCTTATCGATGGCTTCCATGGCCGTATTGACCGCAGTATCGAAGCCAATGGTGTACTCTGTACAGGAGATGTCCAGATCGATGGTTCCCGGCACGCCGATGGTATTGATCCCTAAGTTCGCCAGCTTCTGGGCTCCCCGGAAAGAACCGTCTCCGCCGATGACCACGATGCCGTCGATTCCGTGCTTGCGGCAAATCTCCGCTCCCCTTTTCTGGCCTTCCTCTGTCATAAATTCTTTACAGCGGGCCGTAAAGAGGATCGTTCCGCCTCTCTCGATGGTATTAGATACGTCGTTCGCTGACAAATCTATAATCTCTTCATTCAAAAGTCCCGAATACCCCTTTAAGATGCCCTTGACCTGTTTTCCGTTTACCAGGGCCTTGCGTACCACGGCACGGATCGCCGCGTTCATGCCCGGCGCGTCGCCGCCGCTTGTCAGTACTCCGATAGTTTTAATTTCTTTTGCCATGTTCATCCTCCTCGTATCTGCCCGTTTTTGAACACCTTTTTCTCCTCCGCACGCGGCCCTTTTTTGTCCGTACAGAGGCCTTTGAATGTGATTTTACTGCATCCTTCTTATATTTTCAATACGTTTCTCCACAACTTTTACATTCCCTTCACCAAAGCTTTTCTCGAGCTTTACAATCATCTCCGGGCCGGCGTCCACGGTCTGTCCTGCCGGCAGCCGTTTCACAGATTTCTCTGCCGCCGCGTACAGCACCACCCGGTCTTTTCCGTCGCTGTCCGCCAGAAGCGTCAGAAGCTCCGGCTCCCGGCTCAGGCATTCCTGCTGATTGGAAAACTGAATCCACAGCTCCCGTCTTGCCGCCTCGAAGGGCACGATCCGGTCGCAGATCAGCTTGGCCGCCTTATCGTCTCCGGCGTCCACATGGCCGCTCACAAAAATCTTGGCTTCCTCGTTCAGCTGCTGCGTGTTCTTCTCGTAAATATTGGGAAATACGACCACTTCCACGGAGCCCAGCAGATCCTCCAACTGCAGGAAGGCCATGACACGGTTGTTTTTCGTGTATTTAACCGTCTTCCCGGTGATCATGCCGCCGACCACCACCTGCTGCCCGTCGCGGACCTTTGTGCGGTTCGTCTCCTCGTCCAGTTGGAAATCCGTTGTCACCGCCGTAATATTCTTCCGCCAGCGCTCCTCGTATTCCTCCAGCGGATGGCCGCTGACATAGATTCCCAGCACTTCCTTTTCGAAAGAAAGCAGAAGCTCCTTGGGGTACTCTCCCACGTCGGGAAGCTTGGCCTGAAAGCTGGCCTTCTGATCCTCATCCACCAGGTCAAACAGGCTCATCTGCCCCGCTTCCCGGGTGAGGCGAATGGCGGTAACACCCAGCATCCGAATGGGCTTGTTCCCCTTCCAGGAGCGCTGATAGACCTGCCAGGCCGCTTGAAATAGGGGTGTCATGGCATTTTCCGGCTCATCCAGTTTTCCCTGGCGGTCGATGGTGACAAACTGGGGGTCCTTGATGGTCACCTGCACTCCCCAACAGCGCATCCCCTGGCGCCGCAGCCGCCAGGCCACATCCTCGCACAGAGCCAGCAGTTCCCGACGCACCGCTTCATCCCCCACCACATCCTGACGGAAGGTGCGGTTGCGGCCAATAGACTTGGGGTCCTCTCCCTCCCCCCAACGGCGCACCGGGTCTTCCTCCAGGCCGTGCACTGCCAGATACAAACTGGCTCCATGCTTGCCCATCATCTCTTCCAGTGTTTCCCGGCTCTGCCGGGCCAGATCACCGATGGTGCCGATGCCCTTCTTCCGCAGTCGGGCCGCCGTCACAGCCCCCACCGACAGCATCTGTTCAATGGGCAAAGGCCACAGAATCTCCGTCACCTTTTCCCGGGGAATGCAGGTGACGGCGTCAGGCTTTTTCAAGTCGCTGCCTATTTTGGCAAAGGTCTTGCAAAAGGACACCCCCACCGAAACGGTGAGCTGCAACTCCTCCTTCACCGCCCGGCGGATGCGGTGGGCGATCTCCTCCCCTGTTCCAAATAAAGCCTGGCTCCCCGTCACATCCAGATAACTTTCGTCGATGCTAGCCGGCTCCACTTGATCGGTAAACCGGCGGTAAATGGCGTTGGCCTTTTCATAATACTGGTGATACAAATCGTGATGAGGGGGCAACAGCAGCAGTTCCGGACACTTTTTCCTGGCCTGCCAGATGGTCTCCGCCGTTTTGACGCCCCGCTGCTTGGCCAGCTCATTTTTGGCCAGAATCACGCCGTGGCGGGCCTGGGCATCTCCCCCCACCGCCATGGGCACATTCCGGGCCTCTGGATGGAAGATCATCTCCACCGAAGCATAAAAGCCGTTCATATCCACATGCAAAATCTGCCGGTCCATGGTCTCCCCTCCTTCGCTTCAAACGAATGTTCTGTTTTTATCATATCACACTCCCCTGCCCCTTTACAAGTAGTATGAAAATCCGATATAATGTATATATATCGCCCTTCGGGGCAGGAAAAGGGGAGAAAAACCAATGGATCGGATCGAAGAAAAAATCTGTCAGATCATCGACAGCAAAAAGGACGAGATCATGGCCTTTGGCCGGGACATCTTCTGCCACGCCGAGCTGGGATACAAGGAACACCGCACCAGCCAGAAGTTTGTGGAAGAGATGGAAAAACTGGGCCTCACTTGTGAGACCGGCCTGGCCATCACCGGCGTAAAAAGCTATCTCAAGCCCAAGGGAAGCCAGGAAGGCCCCACCTTGGCGGTGATCGGTGAGATGGACGCCCTGCCCATTCCCAATCATCCGGATGCCTGGAGCGAAACCGGTGCTTCCCATTGCTGCGGCCACAATGCCCAGCTCACCGGCGTTGTGGGTGCGGCCATGGCCCTCTGCGACCCGGAAGTAGCCCAGGCCATGGGAGGCAATCTGTGCTTCATGGCAGTGCCGGCTGAAGAATTTGTGGACATCGAGTTCAAATCCCAGATGATGAAAGAGGGCAAGCTGGGCTACGGTGGCGGCAAATGCGAACTGATCCGCCTGGGAGCCTTTGACGACATCCAGATCGCCCTGGGCCACCACACCTTCCCCGGCGCCGATTACGGCATTTACAACAGCAGCAGCAACGGCTTTGTGAACAAGACTGTCACCTTCCAGGGCCGCTCCTCCCACGCCGCCGACGCCCCTCACGAGGGCATCGACGCCCTGAATGCCGCCACTTCGGCCATGGTGAACATCGCTTTGCAGCAGGAGAGCTTCCGGGACGAGGACACTGTGCGGGTCCACGGCTTTATCTCCGGCGGCGGCACCGCCGTCAATGTGATCGCCGATCATGTGACCATGCAGTATTCTGTCCGGGGCAAAACCTCCGAGGCCTATCTGGACGCCGCCAAAAAGGTGGACCGCTCCCTGAAGGCCGCCGCCATGGCCACCGGCTGCGGCGTCACCATCGAAACCATGGCTGGCTATATGTCCGGCGTGGTCAACCCGGATACTCAGGTGCTGGAAAGCGTCCTGCAAGATTTGGACGCCATGGGCCCCTATCACCATCGCCGGGATATGTTGACCCACGCCACCGGCAGCGATGACTTCGGCGATGTGGCAACCCTGATGCCCCTGGTTCATTTCTGCACCGGCGGCTATGTGGGCAACCTCCACAACCCGGATGTGCGGGTGGAAGACGAGTACCTGGCCTATGTGGTCACCGCCAAGATCTTCGCCCTCACCGCCTACCGCCTGATGAAAAACGGCGCAGAAAAGGCGAAAGAAAACATCGAGCACTACAAGGCTCCCATGACCAAGGAAGAATACCTGGCCTTCATGGATGGGATGCAGCGCACCGAAACCATCGATCCCGAACCCCTGCCCATTGTGGGAAAAGAATAAATCCATACAGAAAAGCCCCCGGCGAAAGTTTTCCGCCGGGGGCCTTATTGTTGTTTTCATCGGGGCAGCGTGGCAATCTCCTCCACCTGCACATCTTCCTCCTGTATCAGCTCTTTCACCCGGGGAATGTCCTCCACCTGGGACAGCCGGACAGAAACCCCGCAGCAGACGCTGCACTCCCGGGGCGTTGGGGCCAATGTGCAGGGAATCTTCTCCCCTTTCAGCCGCTGGTATAATCGCAGGGCATTGGTGTGATTGGGGAAAATCACATACCCCACCATCTGGGAAGAGTCCATGTTATTCGCCCAGCATCTCCAGGAAGGCGCCGATGCGGGTACGCAGCTGAGCCTCGTCCTGATCGGTGTAGTCGGTTTCCAGACCCAGCACCGGGATGCCCTTTTCCTTCAAGGCCCGTTCCACATGATAGCCTTCGGAATCGTACAGGCTGCTCGTTAAATAAGTATTTTGCCGAAACGCTCGATGTACTCG
>CALLCY010000035.1:0-30726 GCA_938000015.1 uncultured Clostridia bacterium | reverse complement strand
TATTTTCCCTACATAGAGGCTTTTTTGTGCTGTCCGCATAATCTGGGGCGGTTCAATTCTTCTCCAGGTCTTTTCTTATTCTTCATGGGAAAGAATCAATTTGACGATCTCAGGCCGGTTGTTCAGGCGCAGCGGAAATTCGCTGTTGCCCAGGCCCCGGCTGATCACCATGGCGGTGGCTCCCTGCACATGGACGCCACCAGTATATTTGGGCAGCACCCCCTGCCCGGGAGCAAAGATCCCCTGATGAAACAGGCGGAACTGGCCGCCGTGGGCATGGCCGCAAAGCACCATATCCACGCCGCTCTTTTGATAAATTGGAAACAGTTCCGGCTTATGAGAAAGCAGCAGACGGAAGACTTTTTCGTCCCCCTCGGTCAACTGAGCCAATTTTTTCTCCAGTACCTGACTGTTGTGCCGCTCCTCCGGCGGCAAAAACCGGGGATCTCGCAATCCGATCAGCTCGATAAAGCCGCCTCGGTAGGCCAGACAGGCCTTTTGATCTTCCAGCACCCGAACACCGGCTTTGACCAGCTCTTCCCGCAGACGGGGATAGACGGCCAGCCGTCCTTCGTGGTTGCCGGGCGTATAATACACCGGAGCCAGCCGCACCGCTCCCCGGACAAACTCCATGGCCCGGGCGATGTTGGTCCGGTGGCAGTCCACCAGATCTCCGGTGATGAGGATGGCGTTGGGCTCCTCAGCGGCCAGCCGGTCCAGCAAGCCATGCTGATGCCGGCCAAAACTTTTGTTGTGCAGATCGGACACCTGCAGCAGAACAAAATCCTCAAAGGAGGAGGGCAGCTTATGACTGCCGCAGCGGTAAGTGGTCACACCCAGGCTGCTGTTCTGCCACCGGCAGAAGGCCGCAAAGCCTGCGGCGGCGCCCAGGCCGCCTGCAATGGCAGAAATTTTCCGCCAGTGGGAAGGTTTGTTTTCTTTCATCCATCGGCCTCCTTCGCCATAAAAAAGGGGTTACACCCGTGTTTTGAAATAGGAACCGGCACAGTAAAGGGCACCGGCCGGATTGTGGGCCAGCACCCGATCCTTGGTGACCAGGGTAGTGCACATGGCCTCAGAATACTTATAGAACATGGAATCATGACCCACGCACAGGCCGATGACCACATTGAACTGGGTCTTTTGCTCATTGAGCAGCATGGCCTGGGCCACCGGGTTGCACATCACTTCAAAAGTGCCGGGACGCACCTTTTCCTCTTCGGTGACTCCCACGGTCTCTTTGGGCATAGCGCCGGTTTTGCACATCACCGACACCACTTCCAGGCCGTGATTGCGGAAGATCTCGCAAGCCACCTTGCCCTCCTGGCGCAAGCCGGTGCAAAATGCCACGCCGATCTTGGTAAAGCCGTTCTTCTTGCAAAATTCGGCAATCTCCTTCACCCGAGGCCACTGGCAATAGCCTTCTGATTCTACCAAGCAGGAATTTTTATAGAAATCACGGTATTCCGGCTTGGCGTACTCCGCCTTGGCCCGCTCCATCAGCTCCTCATTGTGCATGGGGCAGTTTTTGGGCATCTTCTCCTTATCGCCGGATACACAGGCGTGTATCTGACAGCTGGCACAAGTGTACATGATCTTCGTTTCCTCCTTTGATCCGGGCATTTTTCATACTAGGGTGTTTTTCCCATACAATAGATGCAGCAATGCTTTCTCCATATTATAGCACAACTTCCAGAGGGTTCAAAAGGGTATTTACACAAACTCCCCCAGATGATAGGATTAAAAATAGTTAAAACAGCGAAAGGAGGCCGTGCTATGGTCGGTCTTGCCTTGGAGGGCGGCGGCAGCCGGGGCGCCTATCACATCGGCGCCTACCAGGCTTTTATGGAAGCCGGGATGACCTTTGACGCCATCACCGGCACATCCATCGGGGCGGTCAACGCCGCCTTGCTGGCTCAGGGAGACTGGGAAACAGCCCGGGAAAAATGGCTCACCCTGTCCAATGAAGATCTCTTCGACATCGACAACGCCCGTTACCAAAAGCTCTTCACCGGGAAGGTGGACCCTTCCGACCTGTCCTATTACAAAGATGCCCTTCGCCAGATGCGGGAAGATGGCGGCGTGGACACCGGGCGAATGCAAAAACTGCTCTCCCAGCTGGTAGACCCCCAGCGGCTGCTGGAAAGCCCAGTGGATTTCGGTCTGGTCACCGTGTCCATCCGGGATCTGAAACCGGTGGAGGTGTTCAAAGATCAGGTACCGCCCCAGCTTCTCCTGTCCTACATCATGGCCAGTGCCACTTTCCCTGGCTTTCAGCCCACCCGTATCGGCAGCCGTTCCTTTATCGACGGCGGACTCTATGACAACTGCCCCATGCATTTATTGGTCTCCCGGGGCCATACTGATATCATCGCGGTGCGAACCTTCGGCCCTGGGATCTTCCGTCTGCCCAAGGGCAAAAATGTACGGGTCCGGGTGCTGGAGCCTTCCGAATCCCTGGGACCCATCATGAACTTTGACCCTTCGGTCTCTGCTCGGAATCTGCACATGGGCTATTATGACGCCCGCCGGATGCTGGAAAATCTGGCGGGACATCTGTACTATGTCCGCCGCCCGGTAGAGGACTGGGCGTTCTCCCGCTTTTGTGCCCTCTCCTCCAAGGATTTGAGTGAAGCTCTGCGCCTGCTGGGGGAAGAAGTGGAGAATCCTTCTCTCCGAGCCCTGTTCGAAAAGGTTCTCCCCGAAATCGCCCATGAGTTGGAAGTGCCCGACAGCGCCGATTACACCGGCCTGCTCATCGCCATGCTGGAAAACCGGGCCCAGCGGGCTCAGATTCATCGGTTTGCCATCTATTCTCTCACCGATTTTTTCCGCCTGGCATCGGCTGCATCGGCGCCGCCTCCTTCCCGCCCTCTGGGTCTGTTGCCCACAGCCCGCTCCCGGGCCACCGAGGCTTCGGATTTTCTCCTGACCCGGCTGCTGGCGGATTTCCACAACTGAATCCCCTCCCCCCAACTCCCAAAGCTTGGGGGATTTTTGTTAAATTTTTGTCATTTTTCTATTGACACCCATTGTCCAGTGGGGTATACTCTACCTGTCTCACATGAGACAGTATCGGGAGGTTTGCCATGGAGCTAACTGCAAAAGAACAAGAAATTCTCAGCCGGTGCTTTCTTTTCCAGGGTGTGGAGGAAGAGCTGGGGCGCGATTTGATGGAGCAAGGGGAAAAACGGCTGTTTTCCCCTGGTGAGACCATCTATTCCGCCCATGATTTCCGCCAGGCCATCGGGGTGATCCTGTATGGAAAAGTGCAGGTGCACAGTCCGGGCGGTGTGCTGCTGAACACGCTGCATCCGGGAAGCTGTTTTGGGGTGGCTGCGCTATTTCATCCCACACAGCGATATGTGAGCACCGTCACCGCCCAGGAGGAAAGCGGCATCCTGTTTTATTCCGGGGAAACGCTGGAAAAGATGTTTGTCCGCTGTCCCCTCACCGCCCGGAATTATATTTCTTTTCTCTCTCAGCGCATCCAATTCCTCAATGACAAAATTGGCAGTTTCACCGCCCCCACCGCCCAAGCCCGGCTGGCTTTGTGGCTTTTGGCTCATAGTCCCCAGCCCCAGGTGGAAAACTACACCCAGCTTTCCCGGGAGCTCAATCTGGGCCGGGCTTCTCTCTATCGGGCTCTGGAATCCCTGGAGGGAGAAGGGATCATCCGGCGGCAGGGAAACTGCATCCATCTTTTGTCCCCGGAGGAGCTGGAAACACTGGCCCATGCAAACTGACCGCCCACACCATATCACAAAAAGGAGTTCATTCCATGAAACGGAGATTTTTATCCCTTTTCCTCGCTTTGCTGCTGCTTTTCACTCTGGCCGGATGCCAGAAGTCTTCCTCTTCCCAAGATGATGCCAACAAGGACTCTGCCCAGCAGGAGCAGCAGAAGGAGGAAGAAAAGACCCCTGAAGAAAATACCGACGATGTGACCATCCGGGTAGCTGGGCTGAAAGGCCCCACGGCCATGGGCATGGTGAAGATGATGGACGACAGCGCCAAGGGCGAAGCCCAGGGGAACTATGATTTCACTCTGGCTGGCGCTCCGGAAGAGCTCACCGGCCCCATCGTCCAAGGACAATATGACATTGCCGCCGTTCCCACCAACCTGGCTTCCACCCTGTACAATAAGACCCAGGGCAAAGTGCAGTTGGCCGCCCTTAACACGCTGGGCGTTCTGTATATCGTGGAAACCGGCGACTCCATCCAGTCGGTAGAGGATCTGCGCGGCCGCACCATCTACGCCACTGGCAAAGGCTCCACTCCGGAATATGCCCTCAACTATGTGCTGACCCAAAACGGCCTCACCCCTGGTGAGGATGTGCAGGTGGAATACAAAACCGAACACAGCGAGCTGGCTGCTTTGCTGGCCGCCGGGCAGGCCGACCTGGCCCTTCTGCCCCAGCCCTTCGTCACCAGCGTTCTCACCCAGAATGAAAACGCCCGGGTAGCTCTGGACCTGACCCAGCTGTGGGAAGATGCTGCCCAGGGTGAAAGCGTTCTGACCATGGGCTGTCTGCTGGTGCAGAAATCCTTTGCTCAGGAGCATCCCCAGGCCCTGGCCACTTTCCTGAAGGAATACCAGGCGAGCGTAGACTATGTCACCGATGAAAAGAATCTGGACGAAGTGTCCACCCTCATTGAAGAACAGGGCATCATCACAAAGGCGGTGGCCCAGAAGGCCCTGCCCCAGTGCAACATCGTCTGCATCACCGGCGATGAGATGAAAACCATGACCCAGGGCTTCCTGGAAATTCTGATGAATGCCGATCCCACCTCGGTGGGCGGTGCTCTCCCCGGCGATGACTTCTACTACCTGGAAAGCTAAACCGCGTCTGCTGCGGTGGGGGCTGATCGCTCTGTTCTGGCTGCTGCTCTGGCAGATCGGAGCCTGGCGGCTGAATCAGCCCCTGCTGCTGCCCTCTCCTCTCCAGGTGGGACGGCGGCTGGGGGAACTGGCAATGACTCTCCCCTTCTGGCAGAGCATCGCCTTCAGCCTGCGGCGGATCGTGGCCGGATTCCTGCTGGGCTTTTTCAGTGCGACCCTGCTGGCGGTGGCGGGATTCTTCCTGCCGCCGCTGGCTTCCCTTCTGGCGCCCCCGCTGGCCATCATCAAATCCACGCCGGTGGCCTCCTTTATTGTGCTGGCCCTTTTGTGGCTGCCCTCTCCCTGGCTGTCGGCCTTTATCGCCTTTTTGATGGTGCTGCCTTTGTGCTATGAAAACCTGCTGGAAGGGCTGAAAAACGCCGATCCGCTGCTTTTGGAAATGGGAAAGGTCTACGCCTTTACTCCCTTTCAGGTCTTTCGCTACATCTATCTCCCCGCCCTCATGCCTTATGCCTTGGCGGCGGTGCGCACCGGCCTGGGCTTTGCCTGGAAAGCAGGAATCGCCGGTGAGGTGCTGGCCATCCCCATGGGAGCCATGGGAACCCAGCTCCACACCGCCAAAGTGACATTGGAAACCACCGACCTGTTTGCTTGGACGGCAGCCATCATTCTTTTGTCTCTGGCTTTGGAAAAAGGAGCAGTGGCCTTGGTGAAGTATCTTTCCCGCCGGTACACTCCCCCGAAAAAGGAGGATACGCCATGCTGAGCGCCCGGAACATTTCTTTTTCCTATGGAAACCGACCGGTGCTGCAAAATCTGTCCTTTTCTTTGGAAAAGGGAGAACGACTGCTGCTCTTAGGCCCTTCCGGCCAGGGAAAAACCACCTTTCTCCGGCTGCTCTGCGGTTTGCTGGAACCTCAAGCTGGAACGATCCAGCGCCCTTCCCGCGTAGGAGTGGTTTTTCAGGAAGACCGGTTGCTGCCTACACTGACCCTGGAGGAAAACCTATGCCTTGTGAGTCGCACCCCGGCTCTGGCCCGGCAGATCGGAGAAGAACTGGGGCTTTTGGATTTTTTCTCCCACTACCCTGCCGCTCTCAGCGGCGGACAGCGGCGGCGAGGTGCCTTGGGGCGTGCACTGGTATTTCCCTGCGATGCCCTTCTGATGGATGAACCCTTTCAGGGCCTGGACGAAGAGAGCCGGAAAAAAGCGATCCAGTGTATTCTGGAGCATCAGGAAGGGCGAGAACTTCTGGTGATCTCCCATGAACCCAAGGACGCAGAACTATTGAAGGCCCGGCCCATCACCTTGGAAAGTCTGATGACATAAAAAATCCCTGCTTCTTTTGAAGCAGGGATTTTTTCTTTATCGGCCTTTTTTCCCCGAACGGGAGGACTGTTTTTTGCCTTTTGTATGCTGGGGGCGGGGAGCTTTTACGCCACGCACTTTTTTGTGCTCCCGCACCATAGGCGGCGCCTCTTTCTTCCCCTTCCCCTCTTTCCGGCGGGAATGGGTATCGTCCCACACCAGACAGTGCTTGCCATGGCCGATGAGATCCTCTCTCCCGGCCTTTCGCAGCGCTTCCAGCACCAGTGCCCGGTTTTTCGGATTTTTCCACTGGAGCAGCGCCCGCTGCATGGCCTTTTCATGGGGATCTTTGGCCACATACACCGGCTCCATGGTGCGGGGGTCCAGGCCGGTATAATACATGGCGGTGGAAAGTGTGCCCGGTGTGGGATAAAAATCCTGCACCTGTTCCGGCCGGTAGCCCGTCTGGTTCAGATATTCCGCCAGATAGATGGCGTCGTCCAACCGGCTGCCCGGATGGGATGACATGAGATAGGGCACCAGATACTGTTCCAAACCGTATTTTTGGTTGAGCCGCTTGTATTTGTCGCAGAACCGCTCATAGATCTCCTTAGGGGGCTTGCCCATGTAATAAAGCACATTGGGGCTGATGTGCTCCGGGGCCACCTTCAGCTGGCCGCTCACATGATAGCGCACCAGATCGGCGAAAAACTCCCCGGAAGGATCGCAGGCCATATAGTCATACCGGATACCCGAGCGGATGAACACCTTTTTCACCCCAGGGATGGCCCGCAGCTTGCGCAAAAGGGCCAGATAATCGCTGTGATCTCCCTTGAGTGCAGGACAGGGAGAGGGGAACAAACACTGTCTGTCCTTACAGGCCCCTACTTTGGCCTGCTTCGGACAGGCGGGCCCACGAAAGTTTGCGGTGGGACCGCCCACATCGTGAATATACCCTTTGAACCGGGGATTTTCCGTCATGCGCCGGGCTTCCTTCACCACCGACTGGTGGCTGCGGCTGGTGACAAACCGGCCCTGGTGCATGGTGAGGGCGCAGAAATTGCAGGCGCCGAAACAACCCCGGTTGTGGATGATGGAAAATTCCACCTCCCGGATGGCGTCCACGCCTCCCTGCTCTTCATAAGAGGGGTGATAGGTGCGGGTATAGGGCAGATCGGCCACCTGATCCAGCTCCTGGGTATTCAGCGGAATAGCCGGCGGATTCTGCACCAGGAACCGCCCCTCATACCCCTGGATGATGGCCCGGCCCCGGACGAAATCCTGCTCATCGTGCTCGATGAGGGCCGCTTTGGCATAGGCGTGCCTATCCCGGCTGACTTCTTCAAAGGAAGGCTCCTGCACAAAGGGGAAAACACAGTCCTCTGTGTCCTTGGTCATATAGCAAGTGCCCCGCACATCCCGGATCTGGTGGATGTCCTCCCCCTTGGCCAGGCGGTGGGCAATTTCCGCCATCTGATGCTCTCCCATGCCATAGATCAACAGATCGGCGGCGCTGTCCACCAGAATGGGACGGCGCACTTTGTCCTCCCAATAGTCATAATGAGCAAACCGGCGCAAAGACGCCTCAATGCCGCCAATGACGATGGGCAGATCGGGCCAGGCCCGCTTCACCAGATTGGAATAGACAATCACCGCCCGGTCGGGGCGTTTTCCACCTATCCCGCCGGGGGTATAGGCATCCTTTTCCCGCCGCCGCTTGGCCACGGTGTAATGGGCCACCATGGAATCGATGTTGCCTGCATTGACCAGGGCCGCATAACGGGGCCTGCCCATGGCCAGCAGCTCTTCCACCGAATGATAGTCCGGCTGGGACAGGATGGCCACCCGGAATCCTTCCTTTTCCAGCAGACGGGAAATCACCGCCGTGCCGAAGGAGGGATGATCCACATAGGCATCCCCGGTGATCAGCAGGAAATCATAATAATACCAGCCCCGCTCCACCATATCCTCCTTGGAGATGGGCAAAAATTCATATCGCTCCGCCATGGTCCCGTTCCTTTCCTTGTGCATAAAAGGACGGCTTTCAAGGCCGCCCTTTTGCGCTGTTTTATTCTTTCACATAAACCGACAACACCTGGCCGGTGTAGATCCGGTGATAATCCCCGTCTCCATAGAATTTATCCTTCCACTGCTGAGGGATCTTCTCCGGCTTCAGATCATCCACATAGATTTTCTTGCAGATGAGCACCACCTGGGCTTCTTCAAAGGCCACCTGACCCTCCAACTCCACCGGGGTCAGGCCGCTTTGATGGATCTTATCCATGTCCCGGCCGGATTTTGTTCCCAGCACGGCCAAAGCCTGAGGACGGGGCGTGCCGAAGAAGGAAACGGTAAAGCAATCGTTTTCCTCGGCAAACTGCCAGGTATAGCGGCTGGGACGCACATAGGCGGGAAAAGCGGGCACATTCCACAGATCTCCCATCAGTCCCCAGCCAATGGTCATGGTGTTGAAATGCTCTTTGGTCCCGGCGGTAAACAGCGCCGCCTGATGCTCGATCATCTCAAAGGGGTTGCCCGGCATATCCCAGGCTTCCAGCTTTTTAAATCCCATAACAGTCCCTCCTGAAAACAGATTGTTCCGTTTTGAAAACGGCCTCAAAGATGGGTATTCGAACTGCTCTTATTATAGCACGATGCAGACCAATGGAAAAGAGGGTCAGGAAATGTGAATATGTACTCCGTTCACCGTCACTTCTTCATCGGCCCGAATCAGAATGTACTTCACCCCATCGATCACCCGGGTCTGAATCAGCTCGGCCCGTTCCGGGTCCACCTGCACCGTCACCGCCGGGGTCTTTACCTGGATCTTGCTTTCCACCACATTTTTGGGAGACAGCAGGGTTTCCTGGCCAAAGGACTGGGTATAGCACTCTTCAAAACGGTTCTCCTCCTGTTCCTCCAGACCACAGCCCCGCAGCAGCATTCCCACTTCCTTCTGGGAAAAAATAAGAGGCTCCTCCTGCTTTTCCGCCTTGTGCTGAGCGATGGTCTCCCGCAATTTCTGATCCACTTCCAGCACCCGCTCCATGCTGCACTGCTGCTGAAAACTATCCTCCAAAAGGCCATGGAAGATTTCCTTCTGCTGCACAGCAGGCATGGGCAGCTGGGTGGAAAAAAGCACATCGGCCAGGCTCTGGCAGTTGTCCTCCGGGCTTTTGGTGTAATAGAGGGCGTTATAGATATTGGCCGTCCGCTCATCAAAAGCGGGGAACAAAAAGCCCAGAACCGGGCGGGCAATCACCCAGTCCAGCTTGCAGTTGTGAAACAGATTTTCATGAGGTGAATAGGAAAGGCCGGGCTTGGTCAGCTTGACGGGGCAGATGGCACAGAGAATATACCGGTACACATCGATAGAGCTGTCCTCTATCTTCTCTCCATCCTTGCCACGGTCGGGCACATCATAAGTGTCATAGGCCAGCAGGATCAGGTAATTCTCCTCCAACATCACGCCTTCTATCACCTTCTGGAAAAAGCGCTCCGCCACTTTTTCGTCCTGCAGTTGGCTTTCCCGCAGCTCCATCAACAGCTTATGCTCTTCTCCTTCCATCACCTGCTCATTGGAAAAGGCCACATCCACAAGGTTCTTCCCCAGCGAGCCGGACAAGGCCCCCTTGAGAATAGCCAGCATTTTTTCCTCTTCCTCCTGGCCCAAGGTGGACAGGGGCTGATCGAACTGAGTGAGAATCTCTCCCCGGTCGTTGACATAGCAACCTCTGATGTGGGTGATGCTGTTTTTATCCTGGCGAAACCGGCGGCGCAGCTCCGCTACTTCCTTTTCTGTCATAGCTCCTCCTTCTTCGGGATGGTATGTAAGAGCCCATCCTGGTTCTTTCTATGGTATTATCTGCTTTTCGGGAAAATCAGTCGCTTTGCCGCAGCACCATTTCCCGCCATTCGTCCCGGGTGATCAGCACCTGCCGGGGCTTGGAGCCTTCAAAAGGCCCTACAATGCCTCGCTCTTCCATCTGATCCACCAGCCGGGCCGCCCGGGAATAGCCCAGTTTCAACCGGCGCTGGAGCATGGACACCGAAGCCTGTCCGGTCTCCACCACCACTTCGATGGCCTTGGGGAGCATTTCGTCCTCTTCTTCCTCCCCGCCGCCAGAGGCAGCTGCGCTGCCGTTGTCGGCCCCTTCGGCCTGGCGCTCGATGTGCTCCATGACCTCCTGGGAATAATCCGGTGTACCGGTCTTTTTGACAAACTCCACCACCGCTTCGATCTCACCGGTGGTGATAAAGCAGCCCTGCACACGCAGAGGCTTGGGCGCACCCAGCGGATTATAGAGCATATCGCCCCGCCCCAGCAGCTTTTCCGCGCCGGTGGTGTCCAGAATGATACGGGACTCGATCTGGGATGCCACGGCGAAGCTAATGCGGGAGGGGATGTTGGCTTTCATAATACCGGTGATGACATCGGCCGAGGGACGCTGGGTTGCAATGACCAAGTGCATTCCGGCAGCCCGGGCCATCTGGGCAATACGGACGATGGCATTTTCCACTTCGCTGGCCGCCACAAACATCAAGTCGGCCAACTCGTCAATGACAATGACGATCTGGGGCAGCTTTTCCCCGTCTTTCTCCTGGACTGCCTCGTTGTAAGCCTCCAGATCCCGCACATTGTATTCAGAAAACAACTTATAGCGGCGCATCATTTCGGAAACTGCCCAGTTGAGTGCTCCTGCCGCTTTCCGAGGATCGGTGACCACCGGGATGAGCAGATGGGGAATGCCGTTATAAACTCCCAACTCGATCATTTTGGGGTCCACCATGATCAGGCGCACTTCCTGGGGGGTGGCCTTGTAGATCAAACTGATAAGCATGGAATTGATGCACACCGATTTACCGGAACCGGTGGTACCGGCGATGAGCATATGGGGCATCTTCTTGATATCACCCACCACATTGTGGCCGGTGATATCCTTGCCCACTGAAAAGCTGATCTTGGATTTGCTGCCGGTAAACTCCGGGGAATCGATGATATCCCGGATGGGCACCAGCTCCACATTTTTGTTGGGCACCTCAATGCCCACCGCCAACTTGTCGGGGATCATGGCAATACGCACGCTGGCCGCTCCCAGAGACAGGGCGATATCGTCCGACAGATTGGTCACCCTGGAGAATTTGGTTCCCCGTTTCAACTGAAGCTCATAACGGGTGACGGTGGGGCCTCGGGTAATATCCACCAGGGTGGCCTCCACGCCGAAGCTCTTGAGGGTATCCACCAGCCGGGCGGAGTTTTCCGCCAGCTCCTGGGTGTGGTCCATCTCCACAGTGCTGCCTTTGTTCAGCAGGCTCACAGGGGGATAAAGATAGATATCCTTGGGGGCGTATTCTTCCAGGGCCTCTTCCAGCACCTGCTGACGCTTGCCGGCCTGTTCCGGGTCTTTTTCATCCCATTCCGGGCCTTCCCGGCCCAAGGATTCCCGGGGCGATTGGGTGGCCGCCATGGCCGCAGCGGCGGCCAAAGTCTCATCCCCGTCAAAAGAGGGCTGAGATGTTTGTTCTGCATCTGAGTGGAAAGACTCTTCCGGCATTTTGGGGCTTTCCACCTCCGGCTCCTGGAAAACCGGAGCGGAAGGAGTCTCGAAGGACTGCTCTTCCGCCTTATCCACAGACTCCGCCGGTTCCTCTTCCTCCCAGGGCAGGCTCGCTGCCTGTTCTGCCTGTTCTGCCTGTTCTGCCTGAGACGCCGGAGGAAATGGGATGGGGTCCTGGGCCGCTTCCTGCTTTCGCTCTTCTTCCTGGGCTGCGGCCTTGTACATCTGGGCCGCCTTTTTGGCTGCAAACTCCCGGGCTCTCTGAATGGCCGGGGGCACCACCGGTTCGCCCTGAGGCATCTCCGGGATCACCGGAGAGGGCACTTCTCCGCTTTTCACCGGCTGGGCTACAGTGGCCTCCGGTCTCTGCTTGGGCTGAGCGGCTCCGATCACCTGATCCGGTGTCTGCACATTGGGCGGGGAGATGGAAATGGGCTCCCCTTTGGGATAATCCGGTTCCTGGGGTTTGCCCACAGGAATGTCGATATTCTTCCGTTTTCCGCCGAACAGCCCTCCCAGCACCGAAGAGCGGACCGGAGCGGCCTGCTGGGGCATGGGAGCCGGGGCGGGCGGAGGCGGAGGTGCCGCTTGTGCCTTCTTCCGGCTGCGGGGCCGTTCTTCCTCTTCGTCCTCTTCTTCCGGGGGCAGATCCCGCACCCGCTCAAAGAGCATGGAAAGGCTGGTGTTGGTGGAGATCAGCAGGCAGACTACTCCCGCCAGGAAGATCACCACAATAGCTCCTGCATCGGAAAGGGCCGCCGATAAGAACATGGCCAGCCCACCGGACAAAAGGCCCCCAGAGGTGCGGGAAGCACCGGTGAGGCACAAATCGATGAGCCCGTCCATGGTCAAGGGAAATTCCTTGGCGCAGAGGAAAATATGGGCGGCGCTGCCCCACAGCACCGGAAGCAGCAGGGCACAGAACACCCGCAAACGCACTTTTCCCCGGCGTTTAACAATAAAGAGCCCTGCGGCAAAGAGCAGGCAGAAAGGCAGAAGCACAAAACCGGTGCCAATCAGCCCACCGATGCCTTTTTCCAGCCACAAAAGCAAAAAGCCGGTGACCCGCAGCAGGCTGAGGAAGCAGAGCACCGCCAAGGCGGCACAGACTCCGGCATAAATCTCCCGCCGGGCGGCCACCTGCTGCCGGGTGGGCTTTTTCTTTTTGCTTCTACTTCCGCTTCGACTGGTTGAGGAAGAAGAAGTGCTCCGCTTTTTCCCTCCGCTGGAGGAGGATGATGAAGTTTTTCGATTCTGGGTATTGGCCAACTGTGATCACCTGTACTTTATTTTTGCGCATAACATTACAGGATACAGTATAGCACATTTGTTTCAAAAAAGACAGTCCGTCTTTGACGAAAAAAGTCCCGCCTGGCGATGCCAGACGGGACTTTTTATTGAATTTCCAGCTGGGAAAGAGAAAGATAGGCACTGAGATCGGTGGTATAGAGCCTGCCCAAACGGGGACGGCCGTACTCATCCACATGAATCTCCGCCATGGCTCCTCCATATTGGGCCTGCTGAGGTACCGTATACTCACTGGCGAAGATCTGATCCTCCGGAATGATGGTGTGCAGCATCGGTTTCCCTCCCTTTTTCCTTGTCGATCATGGCATGGAGACATTCCAATGCATCGCTGAGACTTCCCAGGCTATCAATGAGACCGATGTCCACCGCGTCTTTGCCATAGACCACGCTGCCCACATCGGTGGTCAGCTCTCCGGTTTTCATCATCAGCTTGCGGAAATCCTCCGCGGACACATGGCTGTTTTCCACCACAAAATCCACGATCCGATCCTGGATCTTTTCGAAATAGGTCATGGTCTGGGGTACGCCGATCACCGTGCCGCTGAGCCGCACCGGGTGCACCGTCATGGACGCAGTGGGCGCGATAAAACTCTTCCGGGCCGAAACGGCCAGAGGCACCCCGATGGAGTGGCCACCTCCCAGCACCAGGGAAACGGTGGGCTTTTTCATCCCGGCGATCAGCTCGGCAATGGCCAGCCCGGCTTCCACATCCCCTCCCACGGTGTTAAGCAGGATCAACAGCCCATCGATCTCATCGCTTTCCTCGATGGCCGCCAGCTGGGGCATCACATGCTCATATTTGGTGGTCTTGTTCTGGGGCGGCAGGATCATGTGTCCCTCCACCTGCCCTACAATGGTCAGACAGTGGATGGACGACTTCTTTTTGTCACTTTCCAAAGTGAGCGAGCCGATCTGGCGGATGGCATCCATCTGTTCTTCCGGCACCTTTCCCTCCTGCTCTTCCCCTTGCTGATGGTTTTTGATGGTATACTCTTTTTTGTTCAAAAAAACACCCCTGGGCTCAGTGTGCCCAGGGGGTGCCAAACTATGCACTTATTTTTTCTCTGCTTCTTCCATTTGAGGCAGGCTCTCCTTCAGATTCCGGCAGAGGGCTTCCTCGTCCCCATCATTTTCGATGAGGATATCGCACAGGGCCTCGTAGAACTGCCGGTCCGGCTGGGAGGCCAGACGGATACGAGCCTGTTCGGGGCTGATGCCGTCCCGGCGGACAATCCGTTCGGTGAGGGCCGGTTCGGAAGCCACCACGCCGATGACAAAATCGCACACATGATCCAGGCCGCTTTCATACAGCAGGGGCACATCCAGACCAATACGGCTACAGCCCTGGCTGGTGAGCACCCGGATACGGCGGCGGATCTCCCGCTTCACCGCCGGATGGGTGATGGCATTGAGCCTGCGCAGCTCCATCCGGTCTTCAAAGACGATATGGCTGAGGGCCTTCCGATCCACTGTGCCATCAGGGCCAGCCACAGCGGGGAATTGGTTGAGCACCGTGCGGGTCAGGTTCCGGTCCAGCTTGAGCAGCTGGTGATACACCTGGTCAGCGTCGATGATCTGCCAGCCCATCTGCTGGAGACAGGCGCCCACACTGCTTTTGCCGCTGCCCGAGGTGCCGGTGATGCCCACCACCTGGAATTTCACCGGATGCACCACCTGGAATCCTGCCGCTTTGTGGATGCGGTTGCTCACCGCCAACCCTTCTCCAAAGGGACGGGGAGCCTGAGCCAGAATCCGCTGGCAGGAGGTAGCGTCCAGATCCCGCAGGGCAGCAAAGAGCTGCTGGCCCTGGGCCTGCTTGTCGCAGGAAGGACCATAAGTGCGCACAGGGCCCTTTTCATCGTCATAGAAATCGTGGTACTCGTCAAAACACAGCACTGCATCGTGGGGCTGCATCTCCTGTTCAATGGCCCGAGCGGTCACATCGGGTGCGCCCACAAAGAGCAGCACCGGCGCCTTGGGCGCATAGTGACGGTATTTCATCCCAGGGGAGCGCACCGGCTGGCCGGGGGCCACCTCGTGGAACACCGCTTCGTCGATCTCCACATTCTTCCCCAGCACCCTCTTCAGCTGTTTCTGGGTGATGGCGCCGGGCCGGAGAATACGGGGCACATCCCCGGTCATATCCACCACGGTGGACTCCACGCCCACCGAGCACTCGCCCCCATCCAGCACCGCTTCGATTCGGCCTTTCATGTCTTCCATCACATGGTGAGCCGTAGTGGGGCTGGGTTTTCCCGACCGGTTGGCCGAAGGAGCTGCCAGAGGTACACCTGCAGCGCGAATCACATCCCGGGCCGCCGGATGCTGGGGCATCCGGATAGCAACCGTCTCCAGCCCGGCGGTGATCTCCTGAGGTACCCGGGGGCTTTTGCGAAACACCATGGTCAAAGGGCCGGGCCAGAAGGACTGGGCCAGCTTTTCTGCCATGGGAGGCACCTGCTCCACCAGAGGCGGCAGATCCTCCAAAGAGGCGATATGCACAATGAGAGGATTGTCCTGGGGCCGGCCTTTGGCTTCAAAGATTTTGCTCACCGCCTGCCCACTGGTGGCGTCGGCGGCCAGGCCATAAACTGTTTCGGTGGGGATGGCCACAATGCCTCCCCGACGGAGGATCTCCCCCGCCCGCTGCACATCTTCCTGTTCATTTGCCTTCAAAAGCAGTGTTTCCATCATGTTTTGACTCCTTCCGCTGGCCCCGGTGGTGGATTTTATTCCATTCTTCCGCAAAAATGACACTCGTAGGTATACAAAGTCTCCCGAATGATCTGCAAAGCCGCTTCCCGGCCCAGAGTGTTGCTCAAAGTGGTGTTTTTATGTTCCAGGCTCTTATACACCTCAAAGAAATTGGCGATCTCATTGAGGATATGGGGAGGAAGCTGGTTCACATCCTGATAGTAATTCCAGGTGGGGTCCTCCAGGGGGATGGCGATGATCTTGTCGTCATATTCCTCCCCGTCCACCATGCGCACCACCCCGATGGGGTAGCACTCCACTTCCACCAGCGGGTCCAGTGTCTCGCTACACAGCACCAGCACATCCAACGGGTCGCCATCATCGGCATAGGTGCGGGGGATAAAGCCGTAGTTGGCCGGGTAGTGGGTGGAGGTATAAAGGATCCGATCCAGACGCAAAAGGCCGGTGCGCTTATCCAGCTCGTACTTTTTCTTGCTGCCTGCCGGGATCTCGATCACTGCCATGAACTTTTCGGGTTTGATGCTGCCTGGATCGATGTCATGCCAAATATTCATTTGATACACTTCCTTTATTCTATGCCGGCTTTGTCTCTTTCATCACCGGTTCTTTATTCTTCTGTCCCCGCCCGCAGCTTTTCCGCCTGATCGGCGGCGATGAGAGCGTCGATGATCTCGTCCAGATCCCCGTCCAGCACGGCGTCCAGCCGGTGGAGGGTCAGGCCGATGCGATGATCGGTGACCCGGCCCTGGGGATAGTTGTAGGTGCGCACCCGCTCGCTCCGGTCGCCGGAACCAACCTGGCTGCGCCGCTCGCTGGCCCGCTCCTTGTCCAGGGCCTGCTGCTGCATCTCATACAGCTTGGTGCGCAGAATTTTCATGGCTCTGTCCCGGTTTTTGTGCTGACTGCGCTCGTCCTGGCATTCCACCACCAGCCCGGTGGGAATATGGGTGATGCGGATGGCCGACTCGGTCTTGTTCACATGCTGACCGCCGGCGCCGCCGGAACGATAGGTATCGATCTGCAAATCACCGGGATCGATCTGCACTTCCACCTCTTCGGCTTCGGGCAGAACGGCCACCGTGGCCGCCGAGGTATGGATGCGCCCGGAGGACTCGGTCTCCGGCACCCGCTGCACCCGATGGGTGCCGCTTTCAAACTTGAAGCGGGAAAAGGCGCCTGCGCCCCGCACCTCAAAGCTGATCTCCTTGATGCCCCCCAGCTCGGTCTCATTGCTGCTGAGCACTTCCACCGTATAACGCTTTCGCTCGGCGTACATGGAATACATCCGGAAGAGGGAATGGGCAAACAACGCCGCTTCCTCTCCGCCCACGCCGCCGCGGATCTCCACGATGACATTCTTATCGTCGTTTTCATCTTTGGGCAAAAGGAGCAGGCGGATCTGCTGTTCCAGCTCTTCCAGACGGTCTTTGCTCTCTTCAAACTCCGCCTGGGCCAGCTCCCGCATCTCTCCCTCTTCGCTGTGCATCAGCTCCTGGGCATCCTCCATGTCCTTCTGGGTGCGGCGATAGGCCCGATAGGCCTCCACCACCGGGGTCAGTTCCTTCTGCTCTTTCAGCAGACGGGCCGCTTTTTCCGGATCGGCATACAGATCTCCCTGGGCCAGCGCTTCTTCCAGCTCGCCAAATCGTTTTTCCACAAGTTCCAGCTTTTCAAGCATACTTTTCTTTTTCCTTTATCTCCATGATTATTTCACATATTTTCCGGCTGTACGGCGCACCAGCTTCTGTAACGCCAGGTAAAGTGCGGCCGCCACGGCGGATTGGATCAGGTTGAGGGGAATTCCCGCTGCCGCGGCCCCCAGGCCGTACACCAGCCAGCTTCCCAGAAAATACCCGGCCACATTGATGAACGAGGCCAGCAGCAGTCCCAGTACGATCCGCCAGGGGCTGGCTTCTTTCCCTCCGGCCAGACGGCACATCACATAGGCCATCAGCCCTTTGATCACAAGGGACATGGGGGCCCAGGGCAGCATGGCGCCCAGGAAAATATCGGCCAGCGCAGCCCCGGCAGAAGCCGCCAGGATGGCATAGGGCGCGGGGAGGATGACGCAGGCCAGGTAAATCACCCCATCGCCGATATGGGCATACTCATTGAGGATGCGCAGGAAGGGGAACATTACCGTGAGCAAGATCATAGCGGTAAACACCGAAGCGATGACCAGCATGCGAACATTGGTTTTTCCCATTTTCCCTGTCTCCTTCCAGGCTCCGGCTTTCTCCATGGCCGGAAGCTACCTTAAATTATAGACGAAAGCCCGCCTGCTTGCAAGGGGGAGCCTCCCTCTCTCTGCCCTGCTTTTCCAAAGATTTTACCCTTTTCCCCCTGCTTTCGCCACCAGAGATCTCCCCACTTGTCTTTTGGGCATATGACAAAAAGGCCGCCGCAGAATTTCTTCCGCAACGGCCCTTTTTTATGGCTCTTAGAGCACTACCACATTGGCAGCCCGCAGCTTCTCGCTGTTCTTGGGATCGGGCTCCACATCAAAGCTCACCTGCTGGCCTTCCTTCAGAGTGCGGAAGCCTTCAGCCTGGATAGCGGAGAAATGCACAAACACATCCTCGCCGCCCTCGTCGCAGGACAGGAAGCCGTAGCCCTTTTCGTCGTTGAACCATTTTACTGTACCGGTCATGATAGGTACCTCCCATTTCTGTTTGAATAATTCCGGTGTAAAAAAAATCTCACACCCTTTTGCAAATCATCAGGATCAGGACAATGACTTACAAAAAAATGTGAGACGATCGTTCATTCCAGAATATTACGAGATGATTATACCAACAGAAAGCGGCCTTGTCAAACAAAACTTTCTCTCTGCATAGCGGGGGTTTTCCCGGGCAAAATACAGTCATTCCCATCATCGATCTCCCATGAGTGCAGGAATAGTATACGCATTTTCGGAGAAAATACAACTGCCTGCAAAGGAGGTTTTCCACATGAATGAAAAACAGCGTGCCACCCGGGGCAAAAAGGTCCCGGTGAAAACGGTCTGCACATCCGCAGGAATGCGGAAGGATCGGGTGCGTCCCCTCACCCACACGCCTCTCCCCGATGAGCAAAGCGTCCGGGAAGAAATGCACTGGGTGATGGAAAACCAGAAATAACGCGGCCAGACCGCGAAAGAAAGGATCAATGCTTTTATGAAAAAGAAGCTGCTTGCGCTGATGATGGCCTGCGCCATACTGATGATGGCCTCGGCCTGTTCCAGCAAAAACGATGCCAACACCGGCACTGACACCACTCAGGATTCTGTCCAGGATGATATGAACAACACCGAAAACGATCTCAAGGATGCAGGCGATGATCTGAAAGACGCCGGAAACGACATCATGGACGAAGGCAAGGATATGATGGACGAGGGCAAAGACATGGTGGACAATGCCATCGAAGAAGGCAAACAGGCCACCGAGAGCAACACCGACAGCGCTCAGAAAAACTAACCGGGCAAAAGAAGGCGGTCTTTTCCGCCTTCTTTTTATGTAACAATTCTTTCATCCTTATTTCATATTTTAGGGGCTCTTTTGTTCATAAATCACTGGTAAAGTGATAACATCCTCAGGGGACGCCTTGAGGAGACACAACCCCTTCAGTGAAGAAAGGATGAGAACACAGCATGAAACGCTTTTTAGCCTTGCTGATGGCTTCCGCGCTGCTTTTGTCGGCAGCGGCCTGTTCCAGCAAGGACGACACCCAGGACACCTCCAGCCAAACCAGTGATACCAGCGATGTGTCCGGCAATGTCTCCGACAATACCGAAGGCTCCGATTCCTCCAGCATCACCGATACCAATGAGGATTCCTCCGGCACGGTATCCGATGATCTCAACGATGCAGATGACAGCACAGGCTCTCTGAGCGATGACAGCTCGTCCGATCTGGCAGATGACTCCAGCTCGGATACCACCGGTACCACTGACACCGGTGATTCCTCGCTGAACAATGATTCTTCCGCCACTACGGACGATACCACTGTGCAGCCCTAACCTATCGCTTTCTCCTGACAGGGGCTTTCCCTGTGAAAGACCCTGTCCATTCCCTCTTTATACCTCTCTTTTCAAAAGCAAGAGCCGCCCTCCGGGGCGGCTCTTGCTGCGCGTGTCGAAAAAGTGGCCTAGGCCACTTTTTCGAGTTTTTACAAGGGGCTGCATGCACACCTTCGGCGCACACTTGCCCCTTGATAGGTGCAAAAAGCCACGCACAGGTCGCGGCTTTTTGCGGATTGATGAAGGGTAGGGCAAACGATCTTTTTCGTTATATAGGTTTCTCGACAGTCTGAAGCAAGAGCCGTCCTCCGGGACGACTCTTGCTTTTATCAGCGGTTTCCGTTCTCATATTTATCCATATGGGCTTTGATCAGTCCCTCGTCCCGAAAATAGTCGATCCGCATGGCCCGCTTCACCTGATCCACCGTGGCCCCGGCAGTGTTCCGGGCCTTCTGGCTGCCCTCTTTCAGAATCTGATACACCGCCCCAATATCCTTTTCGTATTCCTTCCGCCGCCGGCGGATGGGCTCCAGCTCCTGCTGCAAGATCCGGTTAAGGAACCGTTTGATCTTCACATCGCCCAGCCCGCCTTTCTGATAATGGGCTTTCAGCTGCTCCAGACTCTCATACTCCGGCAGAAATTCCGGAAAATGCTCTGGGCGGCAAAAAGCATCTAGATAGGTAAAGACAGTATTGCCCTCAATATGTCCCGGGTCCGATACTTTCACATGCAAGGGATCGGTGTACATATTCATAATCTTTTCCTCCACCACCTGGGGCGGATCGGCCAGGTAGATACAGTTGCCCAGGGATTTGCTCATTTTAGCCTTGCCATCGGTGCCCGGCAGCCGCTGATAAACGCTGTTTTCCTCCAAAAGGGCCTCGGGCTCTGTGAGGATGGGCTGATAGATGGCATTGAACCGGCGCACGATTTCCCGCGTCTGCTCCAGCATGGGCAGCTGGTCCTGTCCCACCGGCACATCGGTAGCGTGAAAAGCGGTAATGTCCGCCGCCTGACTCACTGGATAACAGAGAAAACCTGCTGGAATATTGGCTTCAAAATTCCGCAGCTGAATCTCGGCCTTTACCGTAGGGTTGCGATAAAGCCGCGAAACACTGACCAAATTCAAATAGTAAAATGTCAGCTCGGTCAGTTCTGGGATCTGGGACTGTACGAACAAAGTGGAAACCCGGGGGTCCAATCCGGCGGACAAATAGTCCAGCGCCACTTCAATGATGTTCTGCCGGATTTTTTCCGGATCGTCAAAATTGTCTGTCAGCGCCTGGGCATCGGCAATCATGATAAAAATCTTATCATAGTCCCCGGAATCCTGAAGGATCACCCGCCGGTGCAGAGAACCTACATAATGACCCAAATGCAGCCGGCCAGTGGGTCTGTCCCCCGTCAAAATGATTTTGCTCATTTCCATCGCTCCTTTTTTCTGTGTTTTCTGCCAAAGGAACGAAAAAACGCCCTTGACAGAATGATGTTCTGTCAAGGGCGAATAAAAATCTTATCCGCGGTGCCACCTTGATTCATAGGAGACCCTATGCACTTTGCAGGATACCAACATATCCCCGGCAACTGACGGATGCCTTCCCGTCGCAGAATACTCTGGAACAGATTTGCCCCATTTGACTGCGCCCTCAGCGGTCCATTTGACAACTTGTTTCTCACCCGGCTCTCAGCTCCCCAGGCTCTCTGTAAAGGCATCATTGCCGTTATCTCCGCTTCAACGGTTTCGTTATGTTGTTTTCTTTTTTAGCATAGTCCCGTTTTCCCGCTTTGTCAACTCAAAAAGAGATCTATTTTTCAAAGCTGTTCGTACTCTTTCGCGCCTTTTGTCAGAAGCAGCCGCCAAAGCAGGATACACCCCAATGCCAGCAGCGCCAAGGTACAAAAACAATAGACATGGTAGCTCATCACCTTCCGGGCCAGGAACCAATAGCAAAGGCCCAACGCCAGTATAGCTCCCATACCGCCAAAGCTGGCCGCTATCACGCTGGCGCTCTGCTTGACCACGGCGTTTTCGCTGGTGTAATCCAGCCGGGGCCACAGCAGATTGGCATACAGTCCAAACAAGGCAATCAGCAGCCCCAACAAACTGGGCAGCAGGAAAAGCAGCACCAGATCCAAGGGCGAAAGCCCTGCGGAAAAGGCCAGAATGATCACGCTGATTGCCACAGCGGGCAGGAGCAGGATCATGTTGACAGCCAGCTTGCCCAGAAACACATCCCGGGGAGACAGAGGGCTGCTGCGCAGCACCCACAACCGGTCCCCTTCCAGAGAAATGCTGGGAGATGTGGTACAGGTGGTGGCGGCACAGAAGCACATCACGGCCATGAGAGCCGGTGCAATCAGCTCCTGAATCTGAGGGACTGCCGCCATAGCCTGCAAAGCATCGGTACCCTTCCAGGCCACCATCGCCGCCATAGCCACCATCAGCAAGGCGCCGATGCCGCAGTTAAACAGATAGGTGGGCATGGACAAAAGCCGGGCGCCCTCTTTGCGGCACACCGCCATCCAGGGACGGCTGACCCGCAAAGGCTTCTTCCGATAAACTGTCTTGACGCCGGATGTGCTCCGCAGATCCAAAAATCCCTTTTGCACCAGCCACAGAAACACACCGGCGGGCAGGACTCCCCACAGCACCGCCCAAAGGAAGGAAGAAAAAGATCCTTGTTCCAAGGCAATGGCAAAATGATAAAAAGGCGGCATGGCCTTGCGGAACACATGGGACAGCTCCTCTCCCCGCTGAATCAGCAAGGTGATATAGCTGTTGAGATTCATGCAGAAATAAAGATAGGCCAGAAATGCGGCAGTAGTGAGCAGCAGCATGATGATGTTCTTGCCCCGGCCCAAAAGCCGCCCCACCTGGGCCAGCAGATACCCCACTGCCCCGGCCAGAGACAAAGGCAGCAGCGGCAGAGCCAGAAGAAGCACCAAAAGCATGGGATAGAAGGACAGTCCCGGCCGCACAAGATAGCAATAGACGCCCACGGTGGGGATCATCACCAAGGCGTTATAGGCATATTCCAGCACCAGCAGACTGAGCAGACGGCTGGCGGCAATCTGCAACGGCGTCACCGGCAAAGACAGCAGCAGATCCCCGTCTTTGGCCTGGAAGATCTGGGACTGCATGCTGAACACCGTAAGAATAAAGCAAAGAGCGGCCGAAGAAAAAGCCCCCACGGCCAATGCCATCCAGGACAAACCCAAAGGCTCCAGGCTGGACACCAGTCCTGCGGTCATGGCGCCGAACAGAACCATCATCACTCCCACCACATAGAGGAACAAAAAGCCCATGAGGATCTTCCGCCCCAAAGAGGCTTTCTTTCCCCGCCGTCCGGGGGCATACAGCGCTCCCCGCAGTTTGACAGCCAGCAATATTTTAAGATTTCTCATCGTCCACCAGCTCCAAAAATACCTGTTCCAGGGATTCGTCCCCTTTCACTTCTTCCATGGTACCGCAGGCGGCCAGCTTGCCTTCTTTGATGATGGCCACCTTGTGGCACAGCTTTTCCGCCACTTCCAGAACATGGGTGGAAAAGAAGATGGCGCCGCCCTTTTGGCAGATATCCGCCATAATCATCTTCAGATCGTGGGCGGCCTTGGGGTCCAATCCCACAAAGGGCTCGTCCATCAAAAGCAGCTTGGGCTCATGAATCAGCGCACCGATCAGGGCCAGCTTCTGCTTCATGCCGTGGGAATAGGTGCTCACTGTGCTGCCCAGATCCCCGGTGAGACCGAACAGATCCCCGTATTTACCGATCCTCTCTTCCCGCTCCCGTTTGGGGACCTGGAAAATATCGGCGATAAAATTCAGATACTGAATCCCTGACAAAAACTCATACAGATCCGGATTATCCGGAATATAGGCCATTCGTTTTTTGCATTCCAGAGGGTTTTCCCGCACCGAAATGCCGTCCACCCGGATCTCTCCCTTCTGAAAGGGCAAAATTCCAGCCACCGCCTTGATGGTGGTGGTTTTTCCGGCTCCGTTGTGGCCGATGAACCCGAAAATCTCCCCGGCTCGGATCTCCAGGGATAAATCGTTCACCGCGATTTTGTTGCCATATTCTTTGGTAAAATGCTCAATCTGCAACATGGTTTATTCCTCCGCCAAAAGCGCAAGCTCCTCCTGCTTTTCATAAAGCTCCAGAAGCTCGTTTTCCGCCTCTTCCTTTTCCTCGTACAAAGCGGCCAGGCGCACATGGTCGCTGCCGCACTCTTCCATTTCCCCTTCCAGCTCTTCCAGCCGTTTTTCCAAGGCCCCGATGCGCTTTTCCACTTCCCGGCGCAGTTTCCGGCTTTCCCGGGTCTCTTTTCCTCCGCTGCGGCTCTTTTCCTTTTTCTCTGCCTTCTCCGGCTTTTCTGTCTTTTCCGGGATCATGCTCTGCATCTGAGCCTGCTGCCGCTTCTTGGCCTGCTGGTATTCCTCATAGGTGCCGATATAATCCTGGATCTCTCCATTTTCAAAGGCCCAGATCCGGGTGGCAAACCGGTTGATGAAATACCGGTCATGGGAAACGAAGATCATGGTTTCGCTGAAATCGTCGATGGCATCCTCAATCCATTCCTTTGTGAGGATATCCAGGTGGTTGGTCGGTTCGTCCAGAAACAGGGTATTGATCTCGCTGTTCATAAAGATACACAGCTTCAGCCGGGCTTTTTCCCCACCGGAGAGCACCGACACTTCCTTGAACACCGTCTCCCCCTGAAAACCATAGGCCGCCAGCCGGTCCCGGCTGTCCTGCACATCCAGGTTGGTCTCATAGAGCATGGTATCCAGGATGTTCCGCTCCGGATGGGCAAACTCCACCACCTGGGGCAGATACCCTACCCGCAGCCCGGCCCCTTCATAGATCCGGCCGGCAAAGGGAGGCAGCTTGCCCAGAAGGGTGCTGACCAGGGTAGTTTTGCCGCAGCCATTGTCCCCGATCACCGCTACCCGTTCGCCCCGGAGGATGATTTTGTCCAAGGGCTGGTGGAATGGATGGTCATAACCCGCCTGCAGGCCGGAGAGCTGATAGACCTCGTCCCCCGAACGGCCCGCTTCCTTGAAGCGGTTTTTCATCTTGTGTTCCTGGCGGATGGTCTTGACCCGCTCGATCCGCTGGAGACGGCGCTCCATGGCAAAGGCCCGCTTCATCAGCTTGGCGTTGCCCATGCCCCAGCCCTTCATCCGCTCCACGGTAAAGCTGAGACGGGCGATCTCCTTGTCCTGGCGGCGTTTGGCAGCCTCTAGCTGCTCCATCAGTTCCTGCTTTTTATCCACATAATAGCTATAATTGCCGGGATAGACCGTCAGCTTTCCCTCCTGGATCTCAAAGATCTTCTGGGCCACCCGGTCGAGAAAATACCGGTCGTGGGAGATGATGAGCACGGCCCCCTTGAAGGAATTGAGGTATTCCTCCAGCCATTCGATGGAATGGAGATCCAGGTGGTTGGTGGGCTCGTCCAGAAGCAGAATGTCGGTTTCCATCAAAATGACCCGGGCCAGGTTGACTCTTGTCTTTTCCCCGCCGGACAGGCTCATGAAGGACCGTTCCTGCATCTCGGGAGGAATGTCCAGGCCGTTTGTCATCCGGTTGTATTTGACCTCCAGCTCATAACCCCCGGCGGTCTCAAAGGCGGTTTGCAGCCGGGCATACTGATCCAGCTCCTGAGGGGTGGCTGTGCCTTCGGCCATACGCCCTTCCAGCTGCCGCAGCTTTTCCCCCATATTCAGGATATCCTCAAAGGCCTGCATGAGCACCTGGCGCACGGTAACCTCGGGCGAATATTCCGGCAGCTGATCCAAAAGGGCAATCCGTGCCCCATCCCGGATGTTCACTTCGCCGGTGTCATAGCCCTCTTTGCCCATGAGAATGTTGAACAGGGTGGTTTTGCCGCAGCCGTTGGGGCCTACGATGCCCACCCGCTGGCCGGAGTACAGCTCAAAGGAAATGTCCTCCAAAAGATGAAAATCGCTGTAATATTTGTTCAGTTGATTGACTGTGATCTCTGCCATAGTGTCTCCTCCATAATCAGAGACATTATACGCTGTTTTACAGTATTAAGTCAATTCCTTGCCGCCTTCTCCTCTTTTATTATCCTCTTTTATTATAAAGATTATAAAGAGAAAAAGCGGCGCAGACTGCACCGCTTTTCCATTCTTATTTTTTTGCCGGGTCCCAAAACAAGGGTAAAGAGGGGCTTTCCCTGGTGAATACCACAAGAGAAAGGGCCAGAAAGCACAGAATTCCCACTCCCAAGGCTCCCTGCCACAAAGGCCGGGGCTGGCTCAGGATCCGATATCCCATCCACAGACCTCCGGCCGAAGCCAGCAGATAGATCAGAATATCCACCGGCAGGCAGCTTGTGATGCCCAGGGCACTGGTATAGGCGTAAAATGCCCCGATCTGATGCACCAGATAAAACAAAGTGCCGCAGGCCATGGCCCAGGCCAATGTACTCCAATTTGCCCCCACTCCCTTTCCCAGCCACAGAATCGCCAGGCACAGCGGCCAGAACCCCAGCTTGCTGTGCTCCCACACGCTTTCGCTGCTGGCAAACAGCAGTCCCACTAGGGGATTTTCTCCCGACCACCCGTAAAAGAAATGGGAGGCACTTCCCACCACCCACACAAAGAGCAAAGACCACAGCATTTTCATCCCATCACCTCAAAAGAAGTGTATGCCCTCTTCCCCTCTCGCATACAAAACCCCGGCCGGAAAATTCCGGCCGGGGGTTTGCATCGAGACAGTGGCCAAAGCCACTGTTTCGAGTTTTTGCAAGGGTCTGCATGCACGCCCTTGGCGTACACTGGCCCCTTGATAAGTGCAAAAAGCCACGCACAGGTCGCGGCTTTTTGCGGATTGGTGAAAAATAAAGCAAAAGTTTTCCCTTTTCTCTTCTTTCTTCACACTGATCCGGCCGGAGTTTTCTAGTTCAGCAACGCAATGCCCAGACAGATCAGAATGAGTATGGCCCCCATCACCAAAAAGCAGATACTAAGTACGCGATACACTCTGCTGTCATACTCTTTGATATAGGATCGTTGAGGGCGGCGAGGATCGTAACAAACTGTGATTCGATCTCCCTGTTTCAAAGGCATGGGGGATTTCCCCGCCCCTTTTCCCTGGTAGACCATCCCTTCCGTTTCATATTGATACACCGGATAAAAAGTCAGCCCGTCAGAGGTGCTTCTGCCTTTGATGTCCACCACCACGCCCTGGGCCAATGCAGTGCAGCTTCTCCTTCTTTTGCCCGCAATAAAAGTCAATAGCAACGCAGGAATCCAAAAGGCACCTCCCAAGGCGCACAGAGTCAAACAGAGCCCCAACTCCATCTGTTTTCCCCTTTCTTACAGCAGGTGGAGGCCCTCTTTCAGCTCCTGCTCCATGGCCCTGCGGTGCTTGGGATTATAGAGGGCCGGTGTGCCGCCGGTGTGGAGGAAGAGCACCTTGCTGCCCTTGGGGATTTTTCCCGTCTCCGTCATATCCAGCAGACCGCCGAAGGCTTTGCCGGTATAACAGGGGTCCAGCAAAATGGCTTCCTTCTGGCCCATGGTGTAAATGGCCTGACGGGCCCTCTCGTCCACCGAGTTATACCCTTCTCCCACATAGCCTTTTTCAATGAGGAAATCTTCCCGTTTGGCATCTTCCGGCAAACCGAACTCCTGGCAGGCTTCCCGGTAATACTCCATCAGCCGCTTCTCCTTGACTTCGCCAAAGGGAGAGATGGCCACACCCAGCACTTTGGCCGAAAGTCCTGCATACCGCGCTCCCATGAAAAGTCCCAGGTAGGTGCCCAGGCTTCCGGCGGCGCAAGCGATATAATCCGGAGAAAGATCCATCTCCGCCAGTTGATCCTTCATCTCCAGGGCGCACTCGAAATATCCCCGCAGTCCCACGGTATTGGAACCGCCCACCGGGATCTCATAGACCTTTTCACCCTGCTTTTCATAGTGCTCCCGCACCTGCTGGCCAAAGAGTTTGTTCTGCTCTCCTTCATCGGAACCATCGCTGGGCTTGACCCATACCTCGGCCCCCATGATCCGATCCAGCAAAATATTGGCATTGATGCCCTCGGGATGGTCGTCCAGGCAAAGAATGGCGCATTTCATGCCATATTTGGCGGCCACCGCCGCTGTGAGCCGGCCGTGATTGGTCTGGGCGCCGCCATAGGTGAGCAGCAAAGTGGCCCCCTGCCTTTTGGCGTCCCACAAAAGGTATTCCAGCTTCCGTAATTTGTTGCCGCCCATCCCCAGATCGGTCATATCGTCCCGCTTGATGAAAAACTCGCAGCCGGTCATGGCCGAAATGGCAGGCAGATGCTGGATGGGTGTGGGAAGTGTGATAAAATGTTCCTTGTCGTATCCGAACAGCATGGCGCATTCCTCCTTTTCTGATTACAATCAGTGTACTCCGAACCCTTACCAAAAAGCAAGAGCACCGAGGATTTTCGGCGCTCTTGCTGCGTCGAAAAAGTGGCTCAAACCACTTTTTCGAATTTTTGCAAGGGGCTGCATGCACGCCCTTGGCGCACACTGGCCCCTTGAGAAGTGCAAAAAGTTGCGCACTGGTCACAACTTTTTGCGGATTGGTGAGGGGTAAGGCTGCCTCTTCTCCCTGACCAAATAAATTTCCCAACAGTTTGAGAGCATCGGGAATTTTTGGCGCTCTTTTTCTGATTCAGTCTTTCAGCTGGCTGTTTTTGATGTCGGTGATGAGCATATGCCCTGGTGCATGGGTGATGGCAAAGGGCAGTCTGGCCTCTGTCAGCACATTCTGGGGGGTGACACCGCAGGGCCAGAACACCGGAACTTCTCCTGGGGCGATATCCACCGCCTGGCCGTAATCGGGCCGGGCAATATCCGCAATGCCAATCTCCGCCGGAGAACCGATGTGAACCGGCGCGCCGTGGACCCGGGGCATAGCTGCCGTGACGGTCACCGCCCGCACCACCTGAGAAGGGGGCATGGGGCGCATGCTCACCACCATGTTCCCATGGAAAACGCCAGCACTATGGCAGGGGATGTTGGTGCGGTACATGGGCACATTCCGCCCTTGCTCAATATGGCGCACCGGCACTCCGGCCTCCAGCAGGGCCGCTTCAAAGGAAAAGCTGCACCCAATAAGAAAACTCACCAGATCATCCCGCCAAAGCTCCTCCACCTGGGTGTATTCCCCAGCCAGTTCCCCGTTCCGATACAGCCGGTACCGGGGAAAATCCCGGGCGATATCCACATCCTGTGCCAAAAAGGACAAGCTGCGGCTTCCCACCTCGCTGACCTCCAGCACCGGGCAGGCCCGGCTGTTCCGCTGGGCAAAGAGCAAAAAATCATAGGCGTGCTCTTTGGGCAGCACCACCAGATTGCACTGAGCATACCCCATGCACAGCCCTGCTGTGGGGCCATCATACTCCCCTCGCCGAATGACCTGGCGCCCCTCTCGGGGCGTCAGGCCGCCCATTTCTTCCAGTTTCATCTGTCCCGCTCCTTCCCTTTTTCAGTTTTACAGTGCCGCCTGAACCGGCTGGATTGCCTGGCGAAGCTGACGGAGCACTTGGAGATTTTCATCCAGACTCAGCCCGTCCACACTGCTCTGCCGTTTTCCGGTGACGCCGTCCACACCCCCGGCCTCTACCACTTGGGAAAGCAGCTGCTTTTCCTGCTCGTCATCGGGGAGCAGCCACCGGCCGGTGCGGCGGCTGAGAAGGGCTTCCACACCCCATCCCCACCAGTTGGACACGCCGGAGGCCAGGGCATGATCGGCTCCCACCTTGGCGCAGATCGTTTCCCCATGGGGCACGCCCTCCCGGATCTGCCGGGAAAATGTGCCCATGCCCAGCTCATTGCCCCCGTCGCCAATGGCAATGGAGCGGGGAGCTTTTTCCAGCAGAAGATCGGTATCAGCCACCAGATGGTCGATCACCTGGCCCCGCATATTGTGGTAGTGGCCGTCCTCTCCTTTGCCGGGGCGCTCGATGGCAATGACCAGATCGGGCTTTTCCGAAAGGAGCTTTTCACAGTCCTCCCTGGCCCGCTCCTGCTCCACACAGCGGCAGGAGGCCGCAGGCGCTCTGTGCCGGCAGGCCGCTTCCACCAAAGGCATACTCCACCGGTCGGTGACCACCGTCACCTCTTTTCCCAGCTGGGTCAGGCCATGGGCAATATGGGCCGCTCCCACCGGGCCATCGGTCTCTCCCACCTCAGCTGCCGCCACAGGAAATCCGGTGAGGATCATCACCTTTTGGGCGCCTATCATCTCGTCTACCATGGCATTCAGATCGGCCAGAGGCAATTTCCCCAAAAGCCCCCGCTCTCCCGGGTCCCAGGTGAGAATCTGCGCCAGCTCTTCGCTCTTTTCCATACCAATATCCCCCATGTTTCATAAAAAAAGATCCGCCAAAAACGCCTGGTCGCCCAGACGCTTCCAACGGATCTCACCGCCGTTGGGCAAGGCCGGCAAAGGCCCGCCCCAGCGGTAAAACTCTATTTGATTCCGCCGTTATTATAGCCCCCGCAAAAGACCTTTGTCAAGGAGGGAAAGATGGTGGTATACTATATCTGATTTTTCCCGGCCCTGCCGGGGTTTGGAGGGTATTTTGTATGGACTATTCCCCCGATACCGTTTTCATCACCGGCCAGGCCCGCCCCGCCAAGGAAGACGCCATCTCCCTGGTCCACGGCGTCTTTTACCTGGGGCTGATCGTCAACCGGAAAACAGGGCGCATCGAAGACGCCCAGTGCAACACCATTCTGCCCATGACCGACCGGTTTGTCCACTCCCTTATCGTGGGCAAACGCCTGGGAGAAGACATGGAAGAATTGGAAAAAATCATCCGCAGCCGGTATTTCGCCCTGACCCAGCGTGCCCTGCTGGCCAGCCTGAAAGACGCCCGCAATCAATACCTGAATCTGTGCCGCAGAGAAGAAAAAATCTGATTTTTTCTTCCTTATATGATGGATGTGGGATATTACATATATCCTCAAAAAAAGAAAATACAT
>CALLCY010000034.1:0-3508 GCA_938000015.1 uncultured Clostridia bacterium | reverse complement strand
TCTCCCACCAGCGCCAAGGCCAGATGCAGCCGTTGTTTTTGTCCGGGAGACAATTTGCCATAGAGCTGCTTTCCCAGCTCATGGATGCCCAGCGTTTCCAGCAGGCCCGGCTCCGCTCTTGTTCCATTCCACCGGGCAAACAATGAAAGGGCCTCCATGGCCCGGATGGAAAACGGCAGGCTAGCCGATTGCAGTTGAACGCCCATCCTCCCATTCACTGAAATCTGCCCTTCCTCATGGGAACGCAGACCCTGGATGCACTCCAAGGCCGTGGTTTTTCCGGCTCCGTTCACCCCCAACAGAGCAAAAACTTCCCCCTGCTCCACCGCCAGATCCAACCCTCGAAGCACTTCATGGGCCCCATAGCTTTTCCGCAGCTTTTCCACTTGGATGGCCTTCATGCTTTTTCTCCTGTCTGTGCAAAGGGGTCCACACCCAAGGCAGAAAAATAGGCCTCCAGCGCCGGTCCTACAAATTCATTGGCCTGCTCCTGCCGCTCCTTCCAGGCCGGATCGGCCCCTTCCAGGTGCCCCATCTGTTCCAGCTTGGGCAAAAGGCTCCAGTCCCCGCCGGTAAAACGGGTGATCATGTCCCAATATTCTCTGGCAAAAGTCTGACCCTCCGGGCTTTGGGGCGCGACCCCTTGTTTTCCCAGCTTCACCGCCCGCTCCTGGAGAGTAAGGAAGGTTTGGATAAATTCCAGACCGCTTTTTTGATCAAAACGATTGCGGATATGCCCCAATGTATCCTGATCAAAATGCTTGATGAGCCAGTAAAACTCATTCCCCATTTGAAGGTTGACCACAATATCGGCATATTTTTCAAAATCCACTTTGCCCATTTGCAGCACTTCCTGGCGCAGGGCCTGGATTTCCTGAAGCGCCTGGCTGAGGCTGCGGATCTTTTGCTCAATCTCTCCCGCTTGCTCCTCCAACGCACAGGCCACCTGCTCCGGTGTTTCCAATTTCGGCAATCGATCTTTGATATCTTTTAAGGAAAACCCCAAATGCCGCATGGCCAGGATCTGATGCAGCAGCACGATGTCTTTGTCTGTATAAAGCCGGCGGCCTCCAGCGCTGATAGCGGTAGGCGACAAAAGCCCCTCCCGGTCATAGTGCTGCAAGGTGCGCACGGTCACATCCATTTTTCTTGCCACCTGTCCCACTGTCATATACCCTATGGGAATGGCTTTTTCCATTTCCATTCTTCCACCTCCTGCATGCAGTATAAATCATGACGCTGGGTCACAAGCAAGCATTTTTTCATACAGACAACAAAAAAGCCCGCGCTGACAACCAGCCGGACTGCTTCCTTTTTTGATCTGTCTCGCTCGCCGGGCTGTTTCACCCCGGAAAAACTTCCTTTTTCCGGGGACCCCGCAAGATTGATTAGACGGAATACCGGCCCGACAACAAAAAAGCCCGCGCTGACAATCAGCCGGACTGCTTCTTTTTTTGATCTGTCTCGCTCGCCGGGCTGTTTCACCCCGGAAAAACTTCCTTTTTCCGGGGACCCCGCAAGATTGATTAGACGGAATACCGGCCCGACAACAAAAAAGCCCGCGCTGATAACCAGCCGGACTGCTTCTTTTTTTGATCTGTCTCGCTCGCCGGGCCGGTATTCCGTCCACCCGGCGAACAGACAGTGGTATTTCATTTATATAGCGCAATCAGGCTGCGCTTCCCATGCTTTCATGCAATGGAATTGATTTATGTTTGTAAGAGGAATTATCTTTGTGGATGATGTTTGCTTTCTGATTCGTTCTTCTACACGGCCTCGCCTTCTTTCCTTTCCGTACTCTCTATGTAAAAGCCATTGGCTGGCTTTCCTGTCGATGGTTTTAGTATACCTGGCATTTGTGTCCAAAGTTTGTACGGCTTTTAAATATTTTCCTTCAGCCTTTCCGTTATTTTTTCGTCAATCTGCCGATTCGCCGAATTTTTTTCGTTACTTTTGTTCATTTTGTCTTTTCCCAAAAATAATGGGCGTTTCCCTAGCTAATTCCCCGTTTTTCTTCGTGAAATCACATAATGATAAGAAGCATTTTTTATGCAAATCTCTCAAATTTTACCTTTCGTCCCATTCTTCAAAAATAAAAAGGCAAATTTGTGAGCGTTTTAACGGAGTTTTTTGTTCCGTCACTTCCCAAAATAGTATATAATACAAAGTGGAAATAGGCAATTTGCACAGGACACCAATCCTGTGCGGCAACTGACACAAATCCGATTTTGAGGAGGAAACTGCAATGGCTTTCAAAAGCGACATCGAAATCGCACAAGCGACCACTATGGCTCCCATCGGGCAGATCGCCGCATCCATCGGCCTGACCGAAGACGAGCTGGAGTATTACGGAAAATACAAAGCGAAGGTGGATTACAACCTTCTGAAAACCAAATATAAAGATACCCCCAATGGCAAGCTGATTTTGGTTACCGCCATCAACCCCACCCCGGCTGGCGAAGGCAAAACCACTACCACCGTCGGTCTGGGCGACGCTCTTCATCGCCTGGGCAAAAAGGTGGTTATCGCCCTGCGTGAGCCTTCTCTGGGGCCTGTGTTCGGCGTGAAAGGCGGCGCCGCCGGCGGCGGTTATGCCCAGGTGGTGCCCATGGAGGACATCAACCTCCACTTCACCGGCGACTTCCACGCCATCGGTGCAGCCAATAATCTGCTGGCCGCTATGATCGACAACCACATTTACCAGGGCAATGCCCTGCAGATCGACCCCCGCCGGATCACCTGGCGCCGCTGCGTGGATATGAACGACCGGCAGCTTCGCTTCATCACCGACGGCCTGGGCGGCAAAGCCAACGGCATGCCCCGTGAGGATGGCTACGACATCACCGTGGCCTCGGAAGTCATGGCCGCTCTGTGCCTGTCCTCCGACATTCTGGATCTGAAAGCCCGGCTGGGCCGGATCATCATCGGCTACACCTACTCCGGACAGGCCGTCACCGCCCACGATCTGAAGGCCGAAGGCGCCATGACCGCTCTGTTGAAAGACGCCCTCAAGCCCAACCTGGTGCAGACTCTGGAAAAGACCCCCGCCTTTATCCACGGCGGCCCCTTTGCTAATATCGCCCACGGCTGCAACAGCATCACAGCCACCCGCATGGCTTTGAAACTGGGCGATTACGCCGTCACCGAAGCCGGCTTCGGCGCCGACCTGGGTGCGGAGAAGTTCCTGGACATCAAGTGCCGCATGGCGGGCTTTGTTCCCTCCTGCGTGGTCATCGTGGCCACCGTCCGGGCCCTGAAGAGCCACGGCGGTGTGGATAAGGCCGATCTGAACGAAGAAAATCTGGAAGCTCTGGAAAAGGGTCTGCCCAACCTGCTCAAGCACATTGAAAATGTGACCAAGGTCTGGAACCTGCCCGCTGTGGTGGCCATCAATGCCTTCCCCACCGACACCCAGAAAGAGCTGGAACTGGTGGAGCAGAAGTGTCGGGAAATGGGCGTCCATGTGGCCCTGTCCCAGGTGTGGGCCAAGGGCGGCGAAGGCGGCGAA
>CALLCY010000033.1:0-35110 GCA_938000015.1 uncultured Clostridia bacterium | reverse complement strand
CTCATTGTGGCGGATTTCGTCCGCTTTGCCCGGTCCCGGGATATTCCGGTAGGCCCTGGCCGGGGCAGCGCTGCAGGCAGCATGGTCAGCTATTGCTTGGGCATCACCGACATCGACCCTATGCGCTATAATCTGTATTTCGAACGGTTTTTGAACCCGGAACGGGTATCCATGCCCGATATCGATATGGACTTCTGCGGTGTGCGGCGGCAGGAGGTCATCGACTATGTGGTGGAAAAATACGGAGAAGACCATGTGGCCCAGATCATCACCTTCGGCACCATGGCGGCCAAGGCGGCGGTGCGGGACTGCGGCCGGGCGCTGAACATGACCTATGCCGAAGTGGATGCGGTGGCAAAGCTGGTGCCCCAGGAACTGAAAATCACCCTGGACAAGGCTTTGAAGGTCTCCCGGGAATTGCGCAGCCTGTACGAAAGTGACGAGCGGGTGCACACCCTTCTGGACACCGCCCGGAAGCTGGAAGGCACTCCCCGCAATGCTTCCACCCACGCCGCCGGTGTGGTCATTACCAAAGAGCCGGTGCATCGCTATGTGCCTCTGGCCAAAAACGACCAGGGTGTCGTTACCCAGTACATCATGACAACTCTGGAAGAGCTGGGTCTTTTGAAAATGGATTTTCTGGGGCTGCGGAACCTGACCATCCTGCACGATGCCGTGGAACTGGTGAAGCAAAGCGGGGTGGAGCTGGACCTGCACAATATCGACTATGAGGACAAAGGGGTCTATGAGATGCTCTCCCAAGGCAAGACCTCCGGGGTGTTCCAGCTGGAAAGCGCCGGGATGCGAGGGGTGGTGGTGGCCATGAAGCCCCATTCCATCGAAGATATCACCGCCGCCATCGCTCTGTACCGCCCGGGCCCCATGGCCAGCATCCCCACTTACATCGACTGTAAGCACCACCCGGAAAAAGTGCAGTACAAGCATCCCCTCCTGCGGGACATCTTGCAGGTGACCTATGGCTGTACCGTTTACCAGGAACAGGTGATGGAGATCTTCCGCCGTCTGGCCGGTTATTCTCTGGGAAAGGCCGACCTGGTGCGCAAGGCCATGAGCAAAAAGAAGATGGATGTGCTGAAAAGCGAGAGGGAGAACTTTATCCACGGCAACAAGGAAGAAGGCATCGTGGGATGCGTGGCCAACGGCGTTTCCGAAGAAGTGGCTTCCCAGCTCTTTGACGATCTGCTGGACTTTGCCAATTACGCCTTCAACAAAGCCCACGCGGTGTCCTATGCCGTTTTGTCCTACCAGACTGCCTATGTAAAATACCACTATCCCACCGAATATATGGCGGCCCTCCTCACCTCGGTGCTGGGGGACAGCGCCAAGGTGTCGGAATATATCCTGGAATGCCGGGAAATGGGTATCACCATCCTCACACCGGACATCAACCAATCGGGGGCGGACTTTACCGTCCGGGATAAGACTATCCGTTTTGGTCTTGCGGCGGTGAAAAATGTGGGCCGGAGCTTTGTGGCCGCTTTGGAAAAAGAGCGGAAGAGCGGCGGACCTTTCCGCTCGTTCAGCGATTTTTGCTCCCGCATGGTGGAGACCGATCTGAACAAACGGGCCTTGGAAAATCTCATCCGCTGCGGCGCCTTTGATAGCTTCGGCCATCGCCGTTCCCAGCTGCTGCGGGTCTATGAACAGGTGCTGGACGCTTCGGTGAGTGAACGGCGGAAGAACATCGAAGGACAGATCGATCTGTTCGGCATGGACCAGGAAGAAGAAGCGGCGGAGGGGGAACTGCCCGACATCCCGGAATATCCCAAGCGGGAGCTTTTGGCTATGGAAAAGCAGACTACCGGCATCTATCTGTCCGGTCATCCTCTGGACGAGCAGGGGGAGCTGGTGAAACAGGTGGGGGCCACCCCCATCGGTCAGGTGCTGGCCGCCTTTGCGCCGGAAGAGGAAGAGGGCATGGGAAGAACAGAAAGCGATCTGCGGGATGGAATGTATATCACTTTGGCGGGCATTGTCTCGGCGGTCAAACTAAAGACCACCAAAAACAACACCACCATGGCCTATGTGACCCTGGAAGATCGGTCAGGGAGCATGGAGCTGCTGGTGTTCCAGAAGGCCATGGACAGTGCGCCCGGGGCTTTTGTGGAAGACAACGCTCTGGTAGTGTATGGCCGCATCTCCGCCCGGGAGGATGAGGAACCCAAACTGGTGTGCGACCGGTGCGCCGTCCTCACACCTCAGAGTGCGGCAGAGTGGCAGAACAAAAACCGAAACAGCGGGTGGAGAGGTGCCTCCCGCGGGCCTTCGCCCCGTCCCCAGGCCCGGGTGACAAAGGAAGCTACGGAAAGAGAGCCTTCTGGTCCCCGGCTGTATCTCCGTTTCAGTGGGGAAAATGGGCCTTTGCTGGAACAGACTAAGGCCCTTCTGCGCCAAAGCCCTGGCCAGACGCCGGTGGTCATCTTTTACAGTGACACTGGCAAGCGGTTTCTGGCCCGGCAGGAACTTTGGGTCACACCGGGGGAGGAACTGATCCAAAACCTGGGCGGACTGCTTTCTCCCCAGAATGTGGTGCTTCGATAGAAAAAGGGAAAGGGACAAACATAAATGACGGAATTTGATATCAAATACAGTGCTCTGCGCAAATCCATCCTGGAAGAGGAATTTTCCGGGCTCAACCCCATGCAGCGGGAAGCGGTGTTCTGCACCGAAGGGCCGCTGCTGCTGCTGGCCGGCGCAGGAAGCGGCAAAACCACAGTGCTCATCAACCGGGTGATCAATCTGCTGAAATACGGCAGAGGTTACGAAGAGGAAGCGGCTCCCGTGGGGGCCACTGAAGAGGACTTGAAGCGCATGGCCGCCTATCTGGCTCAGCCGGAAGAGGTGACGCCGGAGGATATTGTGGAGAAATGCAGCGTAGACCCTCCACGCCCCTGGCAGATCGTCGCCATCACCTTTACCAACAAGGCGGCAGGGGAGCTGAAAGACCGGCTGGAAAAGGCCTGCGGTGCCATGGCCGAGGACATCTGGGCCCATACCTTCCATTCGGCCTGTGTGCGCATTCTCCGCCGGTATGGCGAGCGGATCGGCTACGGCAACTTCACCATTTACGATGAAGACGACAAAAAGAAAATGATGGGTCAGGCTCTGCGGGAGTTGGGCTATGATGAAAAGAAGTTTGATCTGCGGGGGGTCATCAGTCAGATCTCCCGGGCCAAGGACAAGCTGATCACCCCCCAGCAGTATCAGCAGCAGGCGGGAGACGACTACTATAAAAAGGCCGTGGGTCGCATTTACGAAGAATACCAGAATCGGATGCGCCGGGCCGGGGCCATGGATTTTGACGACATCATCATGGAGACCGTCCATCTGCTTCAGGAGTGCAGCGATGTGCGGGAGCATTACCAGCGCCAGTTCCGCTATGTGCTGGTGGACGAATATCAGGACACAAACCACGCCCAATATGTGCTGTGCAGCCTGTTGGCCGGGGGCTATGGGAATATCTGCGTGGTGGGCGACGACGACCAGAGCATCTATAAATTCCGGGGGGCCACCATCGAAAACATCCTGGAATTTGAAAAGCAGTATGAAAACGCCCGGGTGATTCGCCTGGAGCAGAATTACCGTTCTACCATGAGCATCCTGGAAGCGGCCAACGAGGTGATTTCCCACAACACCGCCCGGAAAGGCAAGCGCCTGTGGACGGAAAACGGCGAGGGAGACAAGATCGTCTATTTCTCCGGGGATAACCAGGAGGACGAAGGGCAGTTTATTGCCAGCGAGATCCTCAAAGGCTATGGGAAGGGCCAGAAATTTTCTGATTTCACCGTGCTCTATCGAAATCATGCCTTGTCCAACAGCATTGAAGGAGCCCTCAAGCGTAATGCCATCCCCTACCGGATGGTCAGCGGCCTGCGGTTTTTTGACCGGGCTGAGGTGAAGGATATGCTGGCCTATCTGTGGGTCATTGCAAACCCTTCGGACGGCATTCGTCTGCGGCGGATCATCAACAATCCGCCCCGGAAGATCGGCGCCAAGACCCTGGAGCATGTGGCCGACCTGGCATCCATGGAAAATACCGACGATTTTTCCGTGATCCAAAGAGCGGGAGAATATCCCGATCTGGCCCGAGCCAAGGACAGCCTGGAGGCCTTTGCCAAGATGATCGAGAGCTTGCAGGACAAGGCCCACGATCTGTCTTTGGGCGAGCTGTATGACGCCTTGCTGGAAGAGAGCGGGTATCTGCGGATGCTGCGCAGCCAGGAGAACATCGAAGCCCAGACCCGGATCGAAAATGTGATGGAGCTGAAATCCAACATTGTGGAGTTTGAAAGCACCCACGAAGGGGGCACTCTGCTGGACTTTCTGGAAGAAGTGGCCCTGTTTACCGACATCGACCGGTACGATGAGCAGGCCGATGCCGTTACGCTGATGACCATGCACTCGGCCAAGGGATTGGAGTTTGACACCGTGTTCCTCTGTGGCATGGAAGAGGGGATTTTCCCTTCCCATCGGAGCATGGACAGCGAAGAAGAGCTGGAAGAGGAGCGGCGGATCTGCTATGTGGCCATGACCCGGGCCAAGCGGAAGCTTTATATCACCTGTGTCCAGCGGCGGATGCTCTATGGTCAGACTTCTTTTTGCCGGCCTTCCCGGTTTATCGGGGAAATACCGGAAGAGCATATGGAGAAAAAGGCAAAGGCCCGTCCGGCTCCCCAACGCCGTCAGGCAGCCAACATCCGTCCTACCGTACAGAAAAGTTTTACCTCAGCCTTTTCCAGCAAAGCCAAGGAGGCGCAAAAGGATCTGCCCTCTGTGCGCCCCGGTCAGGCCATCACCCACAAGGCTTTTGGGAATGGCGTGGTGCAGGCCTGCACGCCTATGGGCAACGATGTGCTGATGGAAGTGAAGTTTGCCGAAGGTACGAAAATGATGATGCTGCGCACAGCCAGCCAGTTCATCACCATCAAATAAAGGAGGAAACCCTATGATCCGTCCCATGCGTCTTGGAAACCGGGCGATGGAAGAGGAAAAAGCCCGGAAGCTACTGGCAGAATGTGAATATGCCCTGTTTACCACAGTGGATGAAGAGGGGGCGCCTCACACCGTGCCGGTCTCCCCGGTGGTATTGGGGGATGCTTTGTATTTTCACTGCGCTCCGGCGGGAGAGAAGCTGGACAACATCCAGAAGAATCCCCAGGTTTGCCTGTGCGCCCTGGGGCGCACTCAGGTGCTGCAAAAGGAAATGACCATGGCTTATGAATCGGTGGTGGCCCAGGGAAAAGCCCGGCTGGCCCAGGGAGAGGAAGCACGGCGGGCCCTTTTGGCCATTTGCCAGAAGTATTCCCCTGGCTATGAAAGCGAGTGGGAAAAGGAGATTGAAAAGTTCCCCAAGGTGCAGGTGGTGGCGGTGGACCTGATCCACATCACCGGCAAGAGTAACCGCCTGTGATGGAAAAAGACCTGCCGGAAAGGGGCAGCTGGTGCCTGTACATCCTCCGCTGCGGCGATGGCAGCCTGTATACCGGCGTGACCATCGATCTGCCCCGGCGGCTCCGGGCCCATCGGGAAGGACGGGGTGCCAAATACACCCGGGGCCGGGGAGAACTGACGCTGGTTTACTGGGAGAGCTGTCCCAGCCAAGGCGATGCCTTGCGCCGGGAGCGGCAGGGGAAAAAGCTGAAAAGGGCAGAAAAGCTGAAGTTGATTCAAAGTCACCCCTTTTCTTCGGAGGAAACACGGCCCGGAGAAAAGAAAGCAGAGGGAAGGGGAGAAGCCAACATGGAAAGAGAGATTTTGCTGCTGGGAGATCCCAGGCTGTACCAGGTTTCCCAGGAGGTCAGGGAGGAAGAGCTGGAGCAGCTGCGTCCCATGTTTGAGGATATGTTCGACTGCATCCGGGGCATTCGCCGGGATTACGGCTTCGGAAGGGCCATTGCGGCCCCGCAGATCGGGGTGCACAAACGGGTGATTTGTATGCTCACCGACAGACCCTATGTGATCATCAATCCCCAGCTTTCCTTCATCGGTGAGGAAACCATGGAGCTGATGGACGACTGTATGTCTTTTCCCGGGCTTTTGGTCCGGGTACGCCGGCATCGCCACTGTTTGCTGCGCTACCGGGACGAAAATTGGATGGAGCAGGAAAAACAGATGGACGATGACATGGCCGAGCTGATCCAGCACGAATACGATCATTTGGATGGCATCCTGGCCACCATGCGGGCCATTGACAACCGGTCTTTTGTGATGAAAAAGCGGCCATAGATCGGCTTTGGGAATGAAGAAAGCTGCAAAGAAGGAAGAACAAAGGAGGAAACACCGTGCGCTATGATCTGGCCCCTTTGGAGGGGATCACCGGCCCTCTGTACCGGCGGACGCACCACCAAATTTTCGGCGGCGCCGACCGGTACTATACCCCCTTTCTTTCTCCGGGAGAAGGGGGCACACTGAACAAAAGAGAGCTGCGGGATATCGCTCCTGAGGAAAACCAGGGTCTGCCTCTGATTCCTCAGCTGCTCAACCGGCGCAGCGGGGATTTCATTGGTGCGGCCCGCAGGCTGGGGGAACTGGGCTATCAGCACATCAATCTGAATCTGGGATGTCCTTCGGGTACCGTTACCGCCAAGGGCAAGGGGGCGGGGTTTCTGGCCCATCCCCAGGAGCTGGATCACTTTTTGGAAGAAATCTTTTCCGCCTCTCTGCCGGTGAAAATTTCGGTGAAAAGCCGGTTGGGTATGGCTTCGGAGGAAGAGTTTCCTCCCATTCTGGCTATTTTTGAAAAATATCCCCTGGAAGAGCTGATTTTGCATCCCCGGGTGCGTCAGGATCTTTACCGAAAGCCAGTGCGGCGGGAGGCTTTCCGGTGGGCGGCAGAACACACCAGTCTGCCCCTTTGCTATAATGGCGATTTAGTGACGGCGGAAGACTGCGCCCGGATGGAGCAGGAGTATCCCATGTTGCGGGGGTTGATGCTGGGACGAGGGGCTATTGCCGACCCGGCGGTGTTCCGCAAGGCCAAAGGAGGCAAAGCGGCCCGGCGGGAAGAGCTGCGGCTGTTTCATGACACCCTGTACCAAGGATATTGTCAGGCGTTCCAAAGCACCAAAAACGCCATTTGCCGCATGAAGGACATTTGGCGGTGCATGATTTTCCTCTTTGAAGATGAGCAGGGATTGGGCAAGGCCCTTCGCAAGGCCACAGAGCCAGCTGATTATCAGTGGGCTGTGGAAGGGATCTTCCGCCTGCCCTTGCGGGAGGATGCCAAAGAACCCTGGTGACCCGTCCTTTCCCCAAAGTCTTTTTGGCTTTGGGGAAATTTTTTTGCCATGAGGAAGCAAAAGGCCAGGAAAAGGAATCCAATGGTTGAAAGGAGGAAGCGGGATGGAGCAGGAGGAAAAGAAAGCCCTTTTTCAGAAGATGCTGGAGGAAGAAGGGGACCGGCTTTTGCGGATGTGTACCCTCTATCTGAAGGATCGGAATCTGGCGGAGGATGCAGTGCAGGAAAGCTTTTTGCGGGCTTTTCAGCACATGGACGAATTTCGGGGTCAGGCAGCCATGGCCACCTGGCTGACCCGCATTGCCATCAATGTGTGCAAAGGCTATTTGCGCTCGCCCTGGCATTGGCGCCGTCTGCCCTCTCAGGTGCTGGAACAGCTGTCGGCCCCTGGTATGCCAGAGATCGATGACACCTTGCCTCGGGCAGTGATGGCTCTGTCCCGGCCCTACCGGGAGGTCATTTTGCTTTATTACTATCAGCAGCTGAAGGTGAGGGAGATTGCAGAGATTCTCCATATTCCCTTGTCCACGGTGACGGTGCGTCTGTCCCGGGCCCGTCGGCAGCTGAAAGAGCAGCTGAAAGGATGGTATTACGATGAAGAATAAGCGGAATTTTCGTCAGGATATGGATCAGGCCCTGTCCGGGCTGACCTTGGGAGAAAAAAAGGAAGAGATCCTGGAAAAAGCCTTTTCTTCCTCCACAAAACGAAAGGGCCAGATGGTGCGGCGTTTGGCGGTGGCCTGCGTGGCAGTGTGTGCTCTCACTGCGGCGGCCTTCGCCCTTTCCCCCGGCCTGCGCCAGATTCTGAATCAGCACTTGGGCGGCTGGCAGGAAGAAAGCCAGCAGTTTTCTGGCGTGGAAACGGAGGACAAGGGCATCGCCGTCCGGGTGGTGTCCGCCCTGTCCGATGACGGTTTTACCCGGATCTATCTGGAGATCCAGGACAAAACAGGAGATCGCCTGGGAGAGAATATCAGTTTGGGGACCTACGGAGGAGGATGGGATCTGAAATTGCCCAATCAGAAGATGGGTGTCATGGGAGAGCAGTGTCTGGGTTACGACCCGGAAAGCCGCACCGCCTTGATGGAAGTGTACTGGGGCGGAGAAACCAGCGGAGAAGAGCAGGTGGCAAAACTGAGCCTCCAGGAAATCAGCGCCCAGGAGAAATTCAACGCCTCTTTGCCGCAGACGGAGATTTCTTCCCAGATCCAGAAAACCATTCTGGCAGAAAACACCCAGAAAGCCGGGGAAAAGAACCCAGTGCTCCAACCGGGGGAGGAAGCGGCTCCTTTGGAAGGCGAAAAGGGATTTTCTCTTTCGGCCCTGGGCTTTGGAGACGATGGAGCGTTCCATGTGCAGGTCAAGTGTCCGGAAGACATCTGTCTGGAGTATCTGAATGTGCTCACCACTCTGCGCAGCAGAACCGGCCAGGAAGCTCAGTATAACCAAAGTCTTACCCAGACCTTGTTTGACTGGGAGGGAGAGTTTTATTATGACCTGGCCTATGGAGGCGTGGGGCCGGAGATCCTAAATGATCTGGTGTTGGAGGACTTATATTTCTATTACCCCAAGACACAGCCTGTGGAAGGAAACTGGGAGCTGGAGATCGACCTGGAGACGCCGGATCAGCTGGTCTATACCCCGGGGACCAAGGTAGAGGGATGTCCGGTAAAACGCATCGTCCTCACCCCCATGACTCTCAGTCTGGAAATCGGAAGCGATCATGCTATTTTTGGTCAGTCCACAGTGACCTTTGTGATGGAGGATGGATCCAAACTGGTTCTGGACAAGGAGGACTGCGTCACCAGTTTCTGGAATGGACTGGAAAAGCAGAATGGTACCGGCCATTTCTTTGGACGGTGGCTCTTCCCCAAAGCCATCCAGCCAGAAGATGTGCAGTCCATTTCGCTGGGAGATACGGTGATTTTCTCCAAATGAGCAGCAAAAAAGAGGGTAAGGCCATTGGCCTTACCCTCTTTTTCTAGCTGTTCCAGGCGCGGACGAGAGCCTGGGTCAGGGCGGGGATTTCCTCCAAAGGCAGCCGCCCATAGCCGCAAAGCAGGGTGGAAGGCGGCGCCAAAGTGGGGTCATGGTAACAGTGGGACAAAGGGAGAAGGTCCACTCCCTGCTCCCGGGCCCTGTGGGCCATTTCCTCTTCCGAAAGGCCGCCATGGAACCGGAGGAGGAAGTGGAGCCCGGCCTGGGAACCTAAAATTTCCAGGTTTGGCCCAAGGGGAGAGGCTTTCAGGCTGGATGTCAGCTCCTCCCGCCGTTTTTTATATAGGATGCGGGTGCGGTTGAGATGCCGCTCCCAGTAGCCTTCTTCCAGAAAGCGAAACAGGGTGTGCTGTTCAAAGCGGGAAACGGTGGAGGACTGGAGAGAGAACAGCCGATGATAGGCAGGAAGCAGGGACACAGGCAGTACCAGATAGGCGATACGGATGGAAGGGGCCAGACTGCGGGAAAAGGTACCGCAGTAGATCACCCGGTCATGGAGATCGCTGCCCTGCAAGGCGGGAATAGGACGGCCGGCATAGCGGTATTCACTGTCGTAATCGTCCTCGATGAGATATCGTCCTTCCCGCTCCGCTGCCCATCGCAGTATCTGGGCACGGCGGGGAGCAGGCATCACCCCACCGGTGGGAAACTGGTGGGAAGGAGTGAGATAGGCACAGCAGGCTCCGCTTTCTTCCAGCTTCGCCGGGTCCATTCCGTCTTTATCTACCGGGATGTGGACAACTTTCCGCCCCAGATTGCGGAAGGATTGGGCGGCTTTGGGGTAACCGGGCTCTTCCATGGCGTACACCGTTTCGGTGGGCAGGAGGCAGCAAAGCAAAGTGAGCAGATATTCCATCCCTGCGCCGATAAGAACCTGATGGGGCTGGCACTGAACGCCCCGGTATTGGTGAAGATAGCGGCACAAGGCCTGGCGCAGGCACAGGTCTCCCTGGGCTTCCCCTTTGGACAGAAGTTCCCCCTGTCCCATCACTTCCCGGGTGAGTTTGCCCCAAGTGGCAAAGGGAAAGGCGCTGGGGTCGGCGGAGCCGGGGGAGCAGTCAAAGGGGAGGAAAGCTTTGGGCGCTTCAGGCGGTGGTGGGGGAGAGAGGGGCCGCTGGGGTGTGGGAAGCTGAGGCAGCGGACAGACATAAAAACCGCTTTTGGGCGCGGCTCGAAGATAGCCTTCGGTGGTGAGCATCTGATAAGCGGCATCCACCGTGTTGACACTCACCGAAAGATGCTGGGCCAGGGCTCGCTTGGAAGGTAGTTTCTCCCCGGCCTGCAGCCCACCTTTTTGAATTTCTTTCAGAATATGCCGGTAGAGCTGAAGATAATAAGGCTCGCCCCCGGAAGTGAGAAGGGGAAAGGTGATGTGGCTCATGATAAAACGCTCCTGCAAATGTGATAGGGTGCAAAAGGGTAAAAATCCCGTGTGGGACCAGATCAGATCCCTTCTATCATAGCAGAGGAGGAGCGGGGGAACAAGGTCAGTTTTCCTCCGGACTTTGGAGCAGCCGGGGAAAAGTGTGGTCGATGGCAAAGGCACCCAAAGGGGCGGTGATGAGGATGGCCAGCACCGCCACCGTCAGCACCAGCTCTCCACAGGGCAGGCCCATGGCCAGAGGCACCGAGCCAATGGCCGCCTGCACAGTGGCTTTGGGAGTATAGGCCAGAGCGCAGAACAGCCGCTCTTTTTTGTTCAGCGGCGTTTTCAGAAGGGAGAGCCCCACTCCCAACATGCGGAAGAGCAGCACGCCTAACAGAAGCAAAACCGCCATGGGTCCGGCTTTGAAGGCATAGGATACATCCACCTGGGCACCTACCAGCACGAAGAGCAGAATTTCCGCACCGCTCCACAAAAGGGACAGCTGCCCGCTGAGAGAAAGGCTGGTTTTGGGGGAAGCATGACGCCAGGAAACCCCCATGGCCATCACGGCCAGCAGGCCGGAAAAACCGATAAAACCAGTGAACAGGTCTTCGGCAGAGGAGAGCAAAAAGGCACAGGACAGAGCCAAAAGCAGACGGCGGATAGGAAGCAGATTCCATTTTTGACAGAAGCGAGCCAGAATTTGCCCCAGCAAAAGACCTGCAAGACATCCTAAAACAATGGAAGTGGGGATGCGCAGAAGATCCAGAGGAGGAAAGTGGCCGGTGGCGCACAGGTCAGAAAAGACCGAAAAGAGCACGATCACATACACATCGTCAGCAGAGGCTCCAGCCATGACCAGCTGAGGAATGTGGTGGTTTTTACCCCATCCCTTTTCCAGCAAAGAAAGCATCTTGGGAACCACTACTGCCGGAGAAACGGCAGCGATTACCGCGCCCAGCAAAGCGCTTTCCAGCAGGGAAAGCCCCAGCAAAGGGGGAGCCAGGAGGATCATGCCCACGATTTCACAGGTGGCGGGGAGAAAACACATGAGGAAGGCAGGGCGGCCCACCTGCCGCAGTTCTCCCACATCCAGGTTGAGACCGGCCCGGGCCAGAATGATCAGCAAGGCCACTTTGCGCAGATCGGCAGACACGGCGGAAAGGGAAGGGGAGAGCAGGTCAAACACAGAAGGCCCCAGCAGGATACCAGCTAAAAGCATTCCAAAGAGGGGCGGAAGCCCCAGTTTTTGAGATGCTTTTCCCAAAAGCATCCCCAGAAGAAAAACAAGTGCCAGACTGTATAGCATTTCGATTGCTCCTTTCTGTTTCGGGGCAACAAAAAAACTGATGCCCCTGCGGAAAATGTCGCAGAAGTCATCAGCCAAAAAGCGGTTTGGGCCTCAGAAGGCCGGGGGAGAACTTCATTCCCGGAAAAAAGAATACCACAGCGGAAAGCGTTTGGCAAGAAAAACTTCCCCGAGGAAACCCTCGGGGAAGCAGATGAATTTTGTTATTTATTTCTGGGGCTGGGGAATGGGGATCTCTTCAGGGATGGGGCAATGATAAGTATCACCATGCATCCGCTCGTTCCATTCTTTCTTGGCTTTTTCCACCAAGGTGGGATCATCCACCAATTTGCTGGCGGTGGCGGCCAGCACCTTGGCGCCATAGAGCATACCCTTGTGGCCGATGCTCATACCGGCGCAGGCGGTGATCTGCCAGCTGTGGCCCGGGGCGGCCCGGTTGCAGGTGGCGGTGTTCACCATGATGCAGGGCACGATGTGCTGTACATCGCCCACATCGGAAGAGCCGTATCCGTTGCGATTGGCAATGGGAGGCACAACCGAGCAGATGGCAGGGCCATCCAGCAAACCGGCTTCCTTCATCTTTTCATACTGGGGGCTTTCCAGGTTGAGCTTCTGGGCAAAGTCCAGCTCTTCCTCGGTCCACTGGGGCAGGGGGATCTGCTCCATCATGTCGTGGGCCACTTCCACCAGCACCTTGTTGCTCATGGAGTTATAGCAGCCGCCCAGGAATTCGATTTCCAGCTTGGTTTCGGTCATATGGGCAGCGCCTTCGGCCACCTTGACCAGACGGGCATAGGTATCCTCGATGGCCTGACGGCTCATAGCCCGCACATAATACCAGACGCTGGCGTTGTCAGGAACGATATTGGGGGCTGTGCCGCCCTCTTTGATCACATAATGAATGCGCACATCGCTGGTCACATGTTCACGCAGATAGTTTGCGCCCACATTCATCAGCTCTACGGCGTCCAACGCAGAGCGGCCGTTGTGAGGATCGCCGCCGGCATGGGCGGTGATGCCGTGGAAATGGAAAATGGCGCTGTTCAGACCATTGGAAGTGCCCAGGTTGACCCCGTTCATGGAGCCGCCGTGCCAGGCCAGAGCCACATCCAGCTCTTTGAAAGCGCCGCCGCGGGCCATAAAGGTTTTGCCGGTGAGGGCTTCTTCGGCAGGGCAGCCATAAAAGACCACGGTGCCTTCCTTTCCGGTCTCTTCCAGGTGGGCTTTCATGCCCAGAGCGCCGCCGATGCAGGCTACGCCCAGCAGGTTATGACCGCAGCCCTGACCGGGTGCGCCGGGAGTGACAGGATCTTTCTGGGTGCAGATCTTCTGGCTCAGGCCGGGAAGAGCATCATATTCTCCCAAAAAGCCGATCACCGGATGGCCCTTGCCCCAGGTGGCCCGGATGGCGGTGGGAAGACCGGCATAGCCAACTTCCACCGTAAAGCCCTGCTGACGCAGATAATCGGCCAGCCACTGACAGGCGTTGACTTCGTTGTAGGCGGTTTCGGGAGTTTCCCAGATCTTCTGAGCCAGTTCAGTCAGTCCCTGGGCGGCCTGATCCACAGCACGGGTGGCAGCGATGTCCAACATAAAAGTTCCTCTCCTTTTCTGGTGGGAGGGTAAGCCGGAAAGGATGAATTCGGCAAGTTGCCGAAAAACATAAAAAAATTATGTATAAAATACATAAACACTCCGGTGTTTGCCCTTCCATTTGTGGATTATGAATCAATTTTACTCCCGTTATAGTCGGTTTGTCAATGAGCCGGGATCATTTGACGGCAAAAGAGGGGATGTGGTATCATCAGAAAAAACAAAGGGAGGATGCGAAAGTGAAAAAGGCTTATATTTCTGCAGATATCGAGGGAATGGAAGGGGTTGTCACAAACATCCAGTGCTCCCGCCAGGGGGCGGACTTTGCCGTGGCCCGCAAGCGTCTGGCATTGGATGTGAATGCCGCCGCCCGGGCCTGCTTCGACAGCGGCTATGACGAAGTGCTGGTGTGCGATGGCCACGCCGATATGGAAAATCTGCTCATTGAAGATCTGGACGAGCGGATCAAACTGCTCTCCGGTGCCATGCGCCAGAGCTTGCAGATGGAGGCCATCGACAGCACCTTTGATGCTTACATTTCCTTTGGCCATGCCGGAGCGGGCCTGACTCCCGGGGGAGTGATCGACCATTGCTACAATGGGGGAAAGGTGTATAACCTGCGTTTTAACGGCATCACTATGAACACCGAAACGGTGGCCAATGCAGCCATGGCCGGTCATTATGGAGTACCTCTGGTGGCCTGCATCGGCGATGCTGCTCTGGCTAAGGAAGTACAGGCTTTTGTGCCGAATTGTGAGGCCATTGTGGTGAAAGAAGGTGTTTCCCGCTTTGCCGCCATTTCCATTCATCCCAACAAGGCCCGGCAGTTGATCTATGATGGGGTCAAGGCAGGACTTGCCCGGCGGGATGAAATCCAGCCTTTGCGCCTGGGGGATGAAGTGACCATGGAAGTGGACTATAAAGATTCCAACATGGCCGATACCGCTATGCTCATTCCTGGAATGCGCCGCCTGAGCCAGCGGACGGTGGCCTATACCGGAGATGCCGAAACCGTTTTCAAACTCCATGAGCTGATGCTCTATCGTCTGGTGGACAAGCTGTAAACAGAAGGGAGAAGAAAAGTGCGCTATCCGGAATTTTTGAAAAAAGGGGATACTTTGGGCTTTATCGCCCCTTCCTTTGGCTGTGCCATCGAGCCCTATCGCTCGGCTTTTCAGAACTCTCTGAAAAAATGGGAGAGCTTGGGATACGCCACTTTGCTGGGGCCCAACTGCTATGAAGGACAGGGCGTAGGGATCAGCAACACACCCCAGACCTGTGGAGAGGAAGTCAATGAGTTTTTCCTCCATCAGCCGGTGCAAGCCCTTTTGTCTTGTGGCGGTGGAGAACTGATGTGCCAGATCCTGGACTATGTGGATTTTGAAGCCATCGGCAAAGCAAATCCCAAATGGTTCATGGGTTATTCCGACAACACCAACTTGACCTTTTTGCTCACCACACTGTGCAATCAGGCGACTATCTATGGTCCCTGTGCTCCGGCCTTCGGCATGGAGCCTTGGCACCCCTCTCTGAATGATGCTCATGGGCTGCTTACCGGGGAAAAGTGGACGGTGGAAAGTTATGACAAATGGGAAAAGGAAAGCATGAAAGACGAAAACCATCCCTTGGAGCCCTATCATGTCACGGAGGAAAACCGGGTTCTGGCATTTCCTCAGCAGGACGCCGCTTTTTCCGGCCGGCTCCTGGGCGGGTGCATGGACTGCCTGGTGAATCTCACCGGTACTCGTTTTGACAAGGTGGCGGAGTTTTGCGACGCCTACCGACAGGATGGGATTCTGTGGTTCTTAGAGAGCTGTGATCTGAATGTATTTGCCATTCGGAGGGCTTTGTGGCAGATGAAGGAGGCCGGTTGGTTCCGGCACGCCAAAGGTTTTCTCATCGGCCGCCCTGGCGTTCACGGCCAGCAGATGATGGGACTGGATCAATACCAGGCGGTGACAGAAGTGCTGAAAGAGTTTTCCGTTCCGGTGATCCTGGATGCCGACATCGGCCATCTGCCTCCCATGATGCCTTTGGTGTGTGGAGCCCTGGCCCAGGCAGAATACCGGGGAGGGAAGCTGTCCCTCAAGATGAAACGGGGATAGGGCTTGACGAAAAGCCTGTGCCATGGTATGCTGAATATAGAAAAGAGCGTTTTGCGGATCATACCCGATCTGCAAGGCGCTCTTTTTTTATTTTTGGAAAAGGAGCGGAAAGTGTATGACAAAATATCGGAAGATCGGGGCCGATGTGGCCATGGAGATTTTGGGTGGAATGCTCATTGCTTTGGGCGTTTATAACTTTGCCCTGGAAGCCGATTTTCCCATGACCGGCTTTTCCGGCATTTCCTTGCTGCTTTATCGCTTTTTAGGGGTGCCCATCGGTCTTTCCACGGTACTGCTCAATGTGCCGGTGGCTATTTTGTGCTTCCGGCTGTTGGGACGAGGGTTTTTCTTCCGTTCCATTCGGTGTATGGTGCTTTCCTCGCTGCTCATAGACTATGTGGCGCCCTTACTGCCCCATTATGAAGGCAACCGATTGCTGGCGGCCATCTGCACCGGTGTGCTGGCCGGGCTGGGATATGCCTTGATTTACCTTCGTTCCTCTTCCACCGGCGGCACCGATTTTATCATCATGGCGGCTAAAAAGAAATGGCCCCATGTTACCTTGGGCAAGATCACCTTTATCACCGATGTGACAGTGGTGCTGTTGGGAGGACTGCTCATGGGGGATGTGGATGGAGTGATTTACGGCATGATTGTCAGCTACATCATGGCCATTGTAGTGGATCGGGTGATGTATGGTGTGGATGCGGGCAAACTGGCCCTTGTGGTTACTCGGAAAGGGCAGCAAGTGGCCGACGCCATTGAGACCTGCTGCGGTCGGGGTTCCACTTTGCTTCAGGGACAGGGCGGATTCCAGGGAGAAGAAAAGAAAGTGGTGATGTGCGCCTGCAACAATAAACAGATGCATCTAGTGCGTCAGGCGGCCAAGGGAGTGGACCCTCAGGCATTTATCATCATTCTGGAATCCAATGAAGTGCTGGGAGAAGGATTTAAAACAGGCGCAGCATAAAAAGAAGGCGGAGGAACTTCCTCCGCTTTCTTTATGGGTCTTGATAAAGTGAATGCCATATTTTCATCGATCAGGGTCTATCTTCTTTCAGCCAGGTTTTGGCTTCTACACCCTCTTTCTGCATGGTTTGCAGCAGTGTTTCCCAATGTGCTTTCGCTGCGCTATATTTCTGTGGCATTGCTTCCATCGCTGTTTTCAGTGGTGTATATAGATTTTTGATGGGCAGCAGTTCCATACAAGTGACGGCGAATTCTACATCCTGAGGTGTGGGGTCATTTAGCAAGATTTCTTCCAGCAAGTAATAATTGTTGTCGATCATCCCTTTTTCATGGTATTATCCACTTTTGGATGCTGAACCACCATTCGCAGCGCTTCCAGATCGCTCAACATCTGCATGTTGTAGACCAGGGAATCCTTTGTTCCACTTTCCAAATCAGAATCTAAAAGCTCATTACACAGCGCTATGATTTCATCCTTCTCTTCCCGTGAAGCACCGTTTTGCATTTGCTGAACCAGAATATCAATGGCCTCCGGTAATTCTTCCATATCTCCCTTGGAGTGATATGTCGCAACCGCTTTTTTCGCCATATCCACAGCGGTCTTTTGATCGATTTCATTCAGCCGATTTGTGGCACGAGTACTCAGTTGCTGATCTGCATCCTGTGCCAACATACGCAGCACTTCTATTTCTTCTGGCGTACGGAATCCCACAAAATAAATCAGGACTGATTTGAAGGACGGGTCCACATTTTCATCTTGCAAGAGCTTTAAAAGCCTGGGATGGTTATAATCCCCTTGGGGATATTTCTGATAAAACATCTCAGCCCACCATTGCCGCAGGTAGACATCGTCCATTGTTTCATAAATCCGGCTGATGATTTCGTCATTCGAAAGCTCAGAGGCCCGATCAATACAAACCTGTGCCCAACAAATCCCCAATTCAGGGTCGCCTTTTCCCTTTTGGATGTCGTCCATGGCCTGATCAAAATCTTTCAGAAATTCTGCTATGGTCAGTTGATGGAGATTTTCCATAATTTCTTCCTGGGTCATTCCTTCTGTATGGCCCCAAATCGTTGGGCGGTTTTCAAATACCCATATGCTGGCCGAAAACAGAAGTACCGTTGCAATGGCCAGCCCAGCAGCTGGAATGAATCGATTCCGCTTCACTTAAACCCACCTCATTTCTTTGTGCGATAAGAGGAAAATCAGGAACGCTTGTGAATTGCCTACATTTTATTGATTTTTATTTGCCTTGTCAATGATATTTTATTTGTATTACCAAGGTAGAAAAAGTGTTTTGAATTGGCCAAAACAAAAAGAAGGCGGAGGAACTTCCTCCGCCTTCTTGATATGGCATATTATTTTTGTGTTTATTTCACCACAGAGCTGTCTTTCAGCACCACATCGTGAGAACCGCCTTCCACAATGCTGGTGGCCGAGACCAGGGTGATCTTGGCGTTTTTCTGCAGATCGGGAATGTTCAGCACGCCGCAGTTGCACATGGTGGAACGGACTTTGTTCAGAGAAACCGTCACATTGTCCTTCAGGCTGCCAGCGTAGGGAACATAGGAGTCCACGCCTTCTTCAAAGGACAGCTTCTTGTCGCCGCCCAGGTCATAGCGCTGCCAGTTGCGGGCACGGTTGGAACCTTCGCCCCAGTATTCCTTCATATAGTTGCCGTTGATGATCACCTTGTTGGTGGGGCTCTCGTCAAAGCGGGAGAAATACCGGCCCAACATGATGAAGTCGGCGCCCATGGCCAGAGCCAGGGTCATGTGATAATCATGGACGATGCCGCCGTCGGAGCACAGGGGGATATAGATGCCGGTTTCCTCGAAATATTCATCCCGGGCCTTGGCCACTTCGATGACAGCGGTAGCCTGTCCGCGGCCGATGCCCTTCTGTTCACGGGTGATGCAGATACTGCCGCCACCGATGCCGATCTTGATGAAATCAGCCCCGGCCTCAGCCAGGAAGCGGAAACCTTCGGCGTCCACCACATTACCGGCGCCAACCTTCACTTTGTCGCCATAGCGGGAGCGAATCCAGTCCAGAGTGATCTTCTGCCACTCGGAGAAGCCTTCGGAAGAGTCGATGCACAGCACATCGGCCCCGGCCTCCACCAGAGCGGGAACCCGTTCTGCATAGTCACGGGTGTTGATACCGGCGCCCACCATATAACGCTTGGAGCTGTCCAGCAGCTCATGAGCGTTTTCCTTGTGGGAGGAATAGTCCTTGCGGAAAACAAAATACTTCAGCTTCTGATCCTTGTCCACCAGCGGGAGAGAGTTGAGCTTGTGTTCCCAGATGATGTCGTTGGCTTCCTTCAGGGAAGTGGAATCGGAAGCATAGATCAGCTTGTCAAAGGGAGTCATGAATTCGGACACCTTGGTGGAGGGGTCCATGCGGCTGACACGGTAATCGCGGCTGGTGACCACACCCATCAGCTTGCCGTCGGGAGTGCCGTCGTCGGTGATGGCCATGGTGGAGTGGCCGGTCTTTTCTTTGAGGGCCAGCACATCGGCCAGGGTATGTTCCGGAGTCAGGTTGGAATCGCTGCGGACAAAGCCAGCTTTGTAAGCCTTGACCCGAGCCACCATAGCGGCTTCATCCTCCACGCTCTGGGAACCATAAATGAAGGAAAGCCCGCCTTCCTTAGCCAGGGCAATGGCCATGCGGTCATCGGAGACCGACTGCATAATGGCCGACACCAGAGGAATGTTCAAAGTCAGGGGGGACTCTTCCCCTTTTTTGAACTTGACCAAGGGGGTTTTCAAACTCACATTGGCCGGGACACACTGGGTGGAAGAGTAGCCGGGAATCAGCAGATATTCCCCAAATGTATGGGAAGGTTCTTCATAATAAAATGCCATGCTCAACTCTCCTTTATCTCTATATGTTTTCTACAAAAAATAACACAAAAGTTTGGCGAAGTCAACAAGAAATTTTTCAAATTACAGAACAGGGGGCTGTTTCATGCCCAGACAGCTGAAAACCACCGCAGTCGCGCCGGCCACCATGGCGGAAATACCCAGCACCAGTCCGGTGATGGCAAAGGCTTTTTTCATATGCTCCATCCTTTCTCCCGGCGGGCCGGGCGTATCGTTTTTCGGGAACGGCCAATCCTATAATAGATGTAGTATAACACACAATGAGACAAAAAGCATCTATTCTGCCCAGGAAAAACCGAAAAGAAAAAGAAAAAAGTTTTGCCTGGGCCGAAAAAAACAGTTGAAAAATCCGAAGTAATCCGTTATACTATCTGAGTAACACGCCGGTGTGATGGAACTGGCAGACGTACGGGACTCAAAATCCCGCGGTGGCAACACCGTGCGGGTTCGACCCCCGCCACCGGCACCATATTGGAATGGAAAACATTCCACTTGAAGAGCCCAGCCGATTTGGCTGGGCTCTTTTCATAACTGTTTTAAGCAGAATTGGTTGAGTTGGGCGGAAAAAATATGTCTGCTTTCCCACATAGCAAAAGTGAATGAACAGCCGATTGTAACCCCGAGAAGAACTGTTGCGTTTTTCTCGGGGTTTTGTTGCATATTAACTTTGATTTCCTATTGACTTTAATATTATTTATGATATACTCAATATAGTTAAAGTAAAAACGAAAGGAGAATTGAAATGGAAATAGATAAGATTCCACAGTGGATTCTTGCATTGGAACCGGAAGATGCTACTTTTCTCAAGAATTTTGTGCTGAAATCCGGGTCGCTCAAAGAAATTGCTCGCTTGTATGAGGTATCCTATCCCACTGTTCGTCTTCGTCTGGATAAACTGATCCAGAAAATAGAACTGAACGATAAAAAGGAGGAGGAGCCCTTTTCCACTTTCATTAAAGGGCTGGCCGTGGATTCCAGAATCGATCTGGAAACGGCGAAGCTTATTATTGATAAGTACAAGCAAGAGAAAGGAGAATAACAATGTAACATTGGATTTTTACGATCTCTGTCATAGGCTTTTTTGCAATCCATGAAAAACGGGACATTGGTTTATAACTGAGAACCTTTGACTGAATGAGCATAGATGCGCAGGGCTGAAACGATGAAAGCAAGTGATATATAAGGAAAGGGAGAAGCGAGAATGATTGATGTAGCAGTTCTAGAACTTGTTGCTGGTTTTGCTATTGCGTTGGTATTGATGGTGGCTGAGAATCTCTTATGTACAAAGATGAAAAGTCCCCTTTGGGGCGGTGTGATTCCATGCTTGATCCTTATAGGAACCATTTGGATTTTTGCCAGCGGTATTGTTCCGTTGGAAATGCGGTATGTTTTTCCCTTCATTATCCTGAATACTTTGTTTTTTGGAGAGTGGGGAAGTGGACGGGATAAATACAAAAAGCTGCAGCAGAAAGAAATGGAACGCATGAGAGCGAAAGATATGTAAGGAGGTAAATTTGATGAAGGCAGCAATTTCGTTGGTGATTGGCCTCGTTGTGATCGCATTTCATTATTGGGCCTGTCGCCGTCCCCCGAAATATTGGTATGTGGGCGGAATTATACCTTTTGCGTGGATTATCTTTTTAGCCGTGCTCTTCTTCAATGGTACGATCAATTGGGCAGAGGACTGGAAAACAATTTTGTTTCCTACAGTGATTGTTTTTTTGATGTGGGCCGAAGGGCATGAAGTTGCTAAGAAAAAAGAAATCGCCAAGATGAAAGCAAAAGATATTTGAAGCAAAATCAGGCGGTAAAACCATGAGGCAGTTGCCCCTTTGTTTCTTTTAGTGTCTAGTGTCATAGCGGTTTTATCATTGTTCCAAAATCCACAAGCTATCAAGAAAGCTTGTGGATTTTTTATGCACAGGTACAGAAAACATTTCAGACTTTCTCAGGAAGCGTGGGAAACAGCGTTTGCAAGTTGAACCGAAAGGGGAAAGGGTGTATAATATAAAATCAGCGTTTTAATTACTTGGGAGCCGCGAGGGCGAGGGAGCGGGAAAAATGGCGAGGGAAAAAAGACCGGTATGGCAAGTCCTGGTATGGGACTGGGGATATTTGCTCTGTTTTGAGTTGGCACATAAAATGGCGGGATTTTTGCTGCTTTTGCCGTTGTTTCGTGGCATATCGGCCCGGATGCTCCGGACTTCCGAGCTGGAGACCGTCACCAAGCAGACCCTGCTGGCCTTGACTCAAAGCCCGGCTGCAGCTGTGGTGAGCTTTCTTTGGCTTTTGCTGTTTTTGTGGTATTTTTATTTTGAGATGATGACCCTGACCTTGGCCTGTGAAAGGGCTTGGCGGAGGGAAAGTTCGTCCTTTCTCAAACTTCTGGGAAAAGCTTTCCTTCGTTCTGTGCGGCTGTTTCGGTGGGCCAATCTACCGTTGATCCTTGGCTTGACGGTAGCACTTCCCGTGCTAATGGCGCCGTTCACCGGCAACATGGGCATTGCAGGACAGATCGTCACCTCTTTCCTCAGTCTGGCCCATGAGCACAGCTGGGTGTGGGGATTGTTTGTGCTTCTGATCCTGCTGCTGGCTACGGCATTATTTTGGTTTCTTTTTGGTTTTCAGGCCATGGCCGATGGAGCCAACTTCTCACAGGCATGGGAGACCAGCTGTAAGATTTTGAGAAGGTATAAAAAACAGGCTTTGAATCAGGTAGTCCGTTATTTCCTGCGGATCGGCCTGGGAGCGCTGGTACTTTATCTGGTGGCTGTGTATATTACGGCGGGAGTGGCCAATTTCCGCTATGACACTGACGAAGCCCGTTCGGTTTTCCAGCTGGATTATCTGGCTTGGAGCCGCTTGGGGCGTATTGGCGTTTTTGTGCTTTTCTCCGTGGTATTCTTTGCGCTGACTACGGTGCTGTATCACCGGTTCCGGGGAGACCGGCAGCCTCAGGGAAAGCAGAGACGGAGGTTGTCTCAGATCCTGCGCCTGGTTTCCATTGCGCTGGGACTGGCAGCTCTGGCCATTTTCAGTGAAACCGAGCTGGGTGGCCAGGTGTTTTATTGGCCGGAGACCCAGATCCAGGTGGTGGCTCACCGGGGCGGCGCACAGTTGGCGCCGGAAAACACACTGGCCGCTTTGCGGGCGGCCAAAGCTAGTGGGTCGGCTATTGCGGAAATCGACATCCGCCAGACCAGCGACGGTACTTTGATCTTGCTCCATGACACCTCGCTGCGCCGCACCACTGGTTACAATGCCCAGGCGTGGGATGTGACATATGAGGATATACAGAAACTCAATCTGGTGGAACCCATTCCCACGCTGGATGAAGCTATCAAGGTAGCGGGGAAAAAGCTGGATCTGATGATCGAGCTGAAGGTCACCGGAAACGAACGGTCTTTGGTGGAGCGCACAGTGGCCCTCATTCGGAAGAACAAAGCCGAGGAACGCTGCTCCATCGCTTCCATGGATTTAGAAACACTAGAACGGGTGAAGGAGATCGCGCCGGAGATCAAGACGATCTATATCACTTCTCTTCTTTATGGCGATCAATATAATATCGATTATGTGGATGGATACAGTATCCAGTATACCTTCCTCAACCCTTTGCTGGTGTCCCAGATCCACGCCGCAGGTAAGGAGGCCTATACCTGGACAGCCAACAGCGAATGGGGCATCCGCCGGGCCATCTATTGTCAGCCCGACGGCATTGTTACCGACAATCCCTATTTGGTGCAGTATTTTCTGGAATCGGGCGATCAAAGTCTGCTGCTGGAATTCTGGACGCCGGTGTTCTTTGGCTATCCCACAGCGCCCGCTGTGATGCTGGATGAAGTAAACGACTTGCTGGAATAGAAAAGAGGACAGATGTGAAACAGGCCATATTTCTGGATACTTTTTTGGGCCGGGTGGGTATTGCCCAGGAGGACGATGCCATTACCAATGTGTTTTTTAGAGGTTCGGTACGTCCCGATGCTTTTGTGGAAGAGAGTACCTCTCTTTTAGAGAAAGCCGCCCGGCAGCTGCAGGAGTATCTGGAGGGAGAGCGAAAGGAATTTGATCTGCCTTTGCGCCCTCAGGGGACAGAGTTTCAGCGCCAGGTGTGGCAGGCGCTCAGGCAGATTCCTTATGGCACTACCATCACCTATGGCCAGCTTGCCCGAATGGTGGGCCGGCCTTCGGCGGCCAGGGCCGTGGGACAGGCCAACGGCCGCAATCCCATTTCCATTTTCATTCCCTGCCATCGGGTGGTGGGAGCGGCAGGTGTGCTGCGGGGATATGCCGGAGGAACAGAACAAAAAAAGAAACTGCTGCACTTGGAAGGGGCGCTGCCCCAGCAGCTGGGAAAGGAGAAGGAAAGATGACAGGGGAATACACCATTGCCGTTCACGCATTGGTCTATTTGAATCATATGGGCACCATGTTGTCCAGCGAAAAGATGGCCTCCAACATTTGCACCAATCCGGCTCGGGTGCGGAAGGTGCTGGCCAAGCTGAAGCGGGCTGGGCTGGTGGAGACGAGGGAGGGAAGCGAAGGAGGCTATCGCTTTCAGAAGGACCCCCACCAGGTGACACTGCGTCAAGTGGCCGAAGCGGTGGAAACCACCTTTGTGGAATGTTCCTGGCATTCTGGAGGGGAAGACATCAAATGTCAGGTGGCTTCCGGAATGGCTGGAGTGATGGACGATATTTGCAGCCAGCTCAATGGGATCTGCCTGGATCGTCTGGAGCAGATCACCATTGCTCAGATCGAAGAGAGGCTGTTCCACAATCAATAAGCCGGGGCGGTCCGCTTGACCTGGAGTAAGCTCCAGGGAGTACAATGGGAAAAAGAACAGCCGGGAGGGAAAGGCATGACCATTGGAGAAGCGGCGCAGAAATATGATTTGTCAGTGGATACGCTGCGCTATTACGAACGCATTGGTTTGATTCCGCCGGTGCCTCGCACCCAGAGTGGACTTCGGGATTATGATGAAGAATCTTGCAGTTGGGTGGAGTTTATCAAATGTATGCGCAGTGCCGGTGTGGCCGTGGAGGCCCTGATCGAGTATGTGGCATTGTTTCGTCAGGGAGAGGGTACGAGAGAACAGCGGAAGCAGCTTCTCATGGAACAGCGTCAGAGGCTGTGCAGCCGCATTCATGAGATGGAACAGACTTTGCAGCGGCTGGATGCCAAAATAGAAAACTATGAAAAGTGGGTCATTCCTGCAGAGCGGCGTTTGTTTCCCTCCCAGGAATCGGAAAAGAATATAAAGTGAAAGGGATGTGCAGCGGCATGTCCCTTTTATTCATGTTTGAATAAAATATGTTATTAAAAGATTTCGTAAATATTGAAAATATGCAAATGAAATTTGAAAATGTGGGGAAAATGACCGTGAAAAGCAAAAGATTGCATTTTGAATTTGTGAAAAATATTTAAATGAAGTTTTGCCGATGAAGGAATGGAAATGGGTAAAATTGTGCAAGTTCCATATTTTAAAAAAATAAAGTGTGCGAAAATATACAAAAATAAAACGGGAAAAGAAGAGGGAAAACAAGAATTTATGGTTTTTTAATTTTTGACAGCAATCAAGCGGAGGGCTATAATAAAAGCCAGTCAATGGAAGAGAAAATCCAGAGACCGATCCCAAGCTGTCATCTGCGTTTTGCGGGTGAAACGATGAAAATGAGGTGAAAGGTATGATGAAAAAACGAATACTCAGCTTCCTGCTGGCCACGGTGATGGCCTCTGGCCTGTTGGCCGGTTGCTCCAGTGATGGAGGCAAAAAGAGCAGTGGCAAGGAAGAGGGCGGCAAGAAGGACAGCATTGTCATTGCCACTATGGGTGAGACCCCCTCTCTGTCTCCCACAGAGCACAATGCGGTGGCTGGCTCTTATATGAATATTCTCACCTATAACACCCTGTTCAAAACCAGTATGACATTGGAACCGGTTCCTGACCTGGTGGATTCCTATGAAAATGTGGATGATAGTACCTGGCACTTCAAGATCAAGGAAGGCGTCAAATTCCACAACGGCGATACCATGACCATTGATGATGTGGTAGCTTCCCTTCAGTGGGCCCAGGGCTTTGCCGAAGTCAGTCTGTACAACAAGAATTTTGTCTCCATCTCCAAGGTGGACGATCAGACTCTTGAGATCAAAACTGACGGCCCCGACGCCATGGTTCTGAGCAACCTGTGCCATCATGGCAACGCCATCGTTCCCAAGAAGCTCATCGATGAAGGCCATGACTTCAATGCCGATCCCATCGGTACCGGCCCCTATAAGTTTGTCAAGTGGAACCGGGGCGACAGTCTGGAATTTGAAGCCTTTGAAGATTATTTTGAAGGTGCTCCTTCCATCAAGCATATGACCTGGAAGATCATCCCCGAAGGCTCTTCCCGTACCATCGCTCTGGAAGCCGGCGAAATCGACTTCATCATCGAAGTGGAGGCCATGGATGCCGATCGTCTGAAGGGCAATGATGATCTGACTGTTATTGATTACAACGCCACCAACCTGACTTGGCTGATGCTGAACAATGAGACCCCCGGCCTGGACAATCAGGATGTGCGTCACGCCATCAACACCGCCATCGACAAAGACAGTGTTGTCACCGTGGCCTACAATGGTATGGCTACTCCGGCTCTTTCCCAGATGCCCATGAACTTTGAAGGCGCCACCGAGGAGAACGCCGACACCTATGATGTAGAGAAGGCTAAGGAATGGCTGGAGAAGTCCGGTGTGGACCCTGCTTCCATCAAGTTCTCCATCATCTGCTCTGACGATACCAAGAAGCGGGCCGGTGAAGTGATTCAGGCCAACCTGAAGGAAATCGGCATCAACTGTGAAATTGAGAGCATGGACCTGGCCACTTATCTGTCGGCCACAGCCGAAGGCAATTACACAGCGGCTATCGGCGGTTATTCTTCTGACAGCCTGCTGGGCTATGTGGTAGGTGTGTACCATAGCTCCTCCATCAATGCTTCCAATAAGACTCGTCTGAACAATCCGGAAGTGGATGCCCTCATCGACAAGGCGAAGGTCACCGTGGATGCGGCTGAGAGAAAGCCCATCATGGAAGAACTGTCCGCTCTGCTCAATGAGATCTGCTCTCAGGCTCCCATCTATCAGCCTATCTCCATGAGAGCTTTTGATGCTCGCCTCCAGGGTGTGGAAATCACTGACGGCGGCACAATCTTCTGGCAGAATGTCTCCTGGGGCGAATAAGCCTTTGAATGGAGATGTGATCGAAAACAACAATAAAAAAGCCGGGGCGAAAACCCCGGCTTTTTTCTGAGCAGAACAGTTTTTATTGACATTTTCTTGACAAATTACCATGCCTGGGGTAGGATGGTAGCGAGAGGGGCGGAACCATGCAGGAAGAAGAAAAAAAGCCATTGGATCTGTCTGAATATGGGAGGACGGATCTGATTTTCGATTTTGTCTCCACTTATTATGAAAGAACCAATATTTCCCGGGATTACGGCACGGGGGAGAGCTACTCCATGACCGAAGTGCATATGCTCACCCGCATCGCCGATCATCCGGGAATCACGGTCACCGAACTGTCCCAGCGGGGGAATCGGACCAAAAGCGCCATTTCCCAGGTGGTCAAGCGCCTGGAGGAAAAGGGTTTGGTGGAAAAACGCAAAGCGGCGGACAACGGAAGCCGCACATTGCTGTATGCCACTCCCAGCGGCCGGCAGCTCAGCGATTACCACAAAGCCTATGATGTGGAACACGGTGCGGCCTTTGACGCTATGTTGGCGTCGGAAAAGGGAGAACAGGCTGTGGAACAGTTTTACGAGGTGCTGGCTTGTATGTATGGTTATCTGCGCAAGAAGCGGGAAAACAGCATGCGGGAAAAATGCGGCCGGGAAGCTTCTTTGGAAGAAGAACCTGGACGGGATGAATAAGAAACGGGCACAAAGCGGCGCCGGAAGACCGGCGCCGCTTTTTTTCACAATGCTCATTTAGTCTTTTAGAAGAGAAAAGATGTGGAAAAAGCAGAAGAAGGATCATTTCGGAACAAGGGAGAAAGACTTATTTCTGGCGGAAGGTGGCGCATTCGGTCTGCTGGCCCGGGCCGCTGCGCACGGTGACCTGAGCGGCGGTGCAGCTGCCGCCTGTATTATAGGTGCAGTTCTGAGCCGCGCAGGAAATCTGGCAGTTGGGGTGGGGTGTGCCCTGAGAGGGACCGTTTTGCATGGCGCTGCTCTGGGGCTGGAAAGAAGCGCAGCAGGTATCAGCGCACTGGCTGGCCTGGGTGCCGCCTACTTCGATGCCCTGAAGGCAGCAGCAACCCTGGGCATTGTTGGCGCAGGAACTGACGCCGCATTGCAGATTTGTCATATCAATCGTCTTCCTTTCTGCGTCCGGGCTTGCCGCTGGCCGGCGTTTCGGACCGCAGTGATAGTTTTTCCGAAAAAACAGGAACCTATTCACAAATTTCTCTGTTTTCAGTTGACGGGCTTTTCGGGGCATGGTATACTTCGGTCTGTTTGAATATCAAATAAAACAATGGATAAGGAAAAAGAAAGGGGCGGAAAGATGGCGGGATATTTGGAAAATCTCAATGAGTTTTTGGTGGGGCTTTTCAATGAAATTTTGAAAATTGAAGAAAATGCTTTGTGTTCCGGGGAGACCCGGGAGATTTCTGTGAGGGATATGCATATTATCGAAGCCATCTGCGCCGGCAAGAGTATGCGGGAGAGACGGACAACGGTTGTGGCTCAGCGGCTGGGCGTCACCACTGGAACGCTGACTGTGGCCATCAACAGCCTGGAGAAAAAAGGCTATGTGGAGCGCCAGCAGGACCCCACTGACCGGCGGGTGGTTTTGCTCTCTTTGACAGATAAAGCTCTGCGCGCTCAGCAGATCCATGAAAATTTCCACCGGAAACTGGTGGAAAGCATTGCCGGCGTCCTGTCTCCGGAGGAGATGGCCGTTTTGATGCGAGCTTTGGGAGCGGTACAAGACTGCCTGCGTTCATATCAATAACAGGCTTTGATTGTGGAAAAGAGAGGGGAATTTTTATGTCCGTGCGTATATTCACCGACAGTACCAGCGATTTGTCTCAGCAACAGGCGCAGCAGCTGGGGGTGGAAGTCATTCCGCTCACCGTTCGCTTTGGCGAAGAAGAGTTTGTGGATGGCGTCACCATGATCCCGTCGGAGTTTTATAAAAAACTGGAGGAAAGCCAGCAGCTGCCGCAAACGGCTCAGATCAACCCGGATGTGTTCGAAAAGGTTTTCGGTGCGGCCCGGGAGCAGGGAGATACCTTGGTGGGGATTTTTCTTTCTTCTGACCTGAGTGGCACCTTCCAGTCGGCCCGGGTGGCCCAGCAGATGCTGGGAGAAGAGGGAATCGTTTTGGTGGACAGCCGCACGGTTACTTTTGGTCTGGGGCTGTTGGTGCGGGAAGCGGTTGCCATGCGGGATGCGGGAAAAAGCGTCCAGGAGATCGGAGCGGCGCTGGAGGAGCTGCGCCATAAGGTGCGTCTGTATGCCGCTGTGGATACGCTGAAATATCTGCGTTTGGGAGGCAGACTTTCCGGCGCGGCCGCGGCCCTGGGTGGACTGCTCAATATCAAGCCCCTGATCTCTGTGCAAGAGGGAAAGGTGGAGTCTGTGGCAAAAGTGCGGGGGCTGGGACCGGCTCTGGACTGGATCGTCTCCCGGATAGAGGAGGAAGGACTGGACCCGGAGCATATGGTGATGTTTGGCCACACCGCTGCGCCGGAACTGTGTGGAAAGTTTGCCCAGAAGGTGCTGGAAAAATTACCGGTGGCCCACTATGATTGGGCGGAGATCGGCAGCACAGTAGGTACTCATGCAGGGCCGGGAGCCGTAGGCGCTGCTTTTATCAAAAGGGGATAGAAAAAGAACCAAAAGATTGGGAGAAGCATATGGATTGGAATACCTCCTTGAAGATCAAAACCATGAAAAAAGGGCAGATCCGGAGGGTGTATCGTAGGTGGCTTCGGTGGGATTTCCCACCGACAGAGCGGCGCCCTCTTCGCCGGATACTGAAATTCGTCTCTCAGGGAAAGTATGAATGTTTGGGGCTTTGGCGGGGAGAAGAGCAGGTGGGCTATGCCTTTTTGGCCTTGGATGGCCGGGGCGGTGCGCTGCTGGATTATTATGCTATGGCTCCATCTTGCCGGGGAAAAGGCTGCGGCAGCGCCTTTTTTCCGCTGATCGCCTGCCGCTATCCCGCCGGAATATTGGCGGAAGTGGAAAGCCCGGAACAAGCCTCCCGCAAAGAGGAAGAACTTCTTCGCCGCCGTCGGGTGGAATTTTACCAGCGGCTGGGGATGGAGGATACCGGCCTGCGCTGTCTGCTCTATGGAGTGCCCTACGAAATTTTGTGGCATCCGGGTCGTTGGGAGCAGGAAGAACTGCTTCGCCATTTGGATGGATTTTACCGACAGCTGATGACACCGTTGATGTACCGGGAAAATCTGCGGTATGAGACGCTGGAAAACCGGTGATTTGCTTTACATTTTTCCTTTGGGGGAGTATCATGGGAGGCAGCGGGGTCGAGGCCCCTTTGTGAAAAAGAAAAAGGAGTGGAGAAATATGGCCAAAGGCATTGTGGGAGCGGAGGATTGCGCCGCTCTGCTGGAAAAATTGGTGACCACCAACACCTGCCAGCCGGAGGGAAACGAGAAAAAGCTGGGACAGATGATCGCCGATCTGTTTCCCGATACGGTAGAAAAGCGGTGGATCGATCATGGTCATGGCCGGGCCAGCCTGGCGCTGCGTATTCCCGGCGAGAGCCCGGAAGGCGGCCTTGCTTTTATGGGGCATATGGATACGGTGTCCTGCGGCGATCCTGCTCTGTGGAAATGCGATCCTCTCAGCGCTCAGCGGGAGGGGGATGTAATCTATGGCCGGGGTACTGCCGATATGAAGGGCGGACTGGTGTCCATGATCCAGGCTGCTCTGGCTCTGCTGAAGAAAGGGCAGCCTCTCAAGCGGGATCTGTGGCTGTGCTTTACGGCGGATGAGGAAGCCCACGGCACGGGAGCTCTGGCTTTTTCGGAGAATGGCTGGCTGAAGGATGTCAGTGCGCTGGTGGTGGCCGAGCCTTCGGCAGAAAATATCGGTCTGTGTGAAAAGGGCGCTTTGTGGCTGCGGTTTTCCGCTGTGGGTGCTTTGGCCCACGGTTCTCGTCCGGAGATCGGCATCAACGGTGTGGAAAAGCTGATGGAGCTGGAACGCCGTTTCCGTGCCATGGTGCCGGTGGACGAAGCGCATCCCAGCTTGAATCATACCACCATGGCGGTCACTCGGCTGGAAGGGGGCATCATGACCAATGTGATCCCGGCCAATGCTGTCATGGAGCTGGATATCCGTACACTGCCCAGCCTGTCTCACGATGCCCTTCTGGAAAAAGCCCAGGGGCTGTGCCAGGAAATGATGGAGGCTTGCCCTGGCCTGCACTTGGAAATGGAAGTGCTCAACAACCGCCCGGCGGTGGAAGTGGCCGAAGAGCATCAATTTGTGAGCCTGGTGAAAGACTGCTGCAAGGAAGCCGGAATCGAGCCGGTGTGCAAGGGTCTGTATTTCTATACCGATGCTTCCCAGGTGGTGCCTGCTCTGGGCTGCCCCTTTGTGATCTTTGGGCCGGGAGAAGATACCATGGCTCACCAGATCGACGAACGCATTGACATCCATTCTATGGCCCGGTTGGGAGATGCTTATTATTCTGCAATGGAGAAAATCTGCCTGTAATGGGCTGACAAGAAAGAAAAAAGACGGACGAAGAAAATTCTTCGTCCGTCTTTTGTTTATTCGCTGCATCCACTGGGGAAACAGCATAGGAAAATGCCCTTTTTTCGTATTTCAGAAGGGATAATTAGGCGGCGGGAACTTCTTCTGTGGGCAGTTCGGGAACCTGGCCACCCAGTTGTTCCAGCACTTCCATCAGGTCGTGCACAGTGGAACCAGCCGCAGGCTCGGTGAGCAGATCACCGGTGAGTTCACTGTAATCCATGGACAGGTCCATCTTCATTTCCAGAGGCTCGCCGGTAAAGGCATCGCCGGACAGGGAGAAGGACAGTGTGGAGTTCTTAGCGCTTTCTGCCATATTCATGGAAATTTCCATGCCTTCGGCGGCAACGGTCAGATCCATTTTCATGGCGGAGATCTTGCTATTGGTCTCGGTGAGGGTCATCTTGAGGCCCACACTTTGGCCATTTTCGGAGAGATCGAAGTTGGAAGTGTACACATTGCCATTCTTGGTGAAGGCCTTGTCGCCCAGGGCATTTTCACAAGTGCTCAGCATGGTGACCACCTGAGTATAAGCATCGGGTGCATCCTTGACCATGTCAGCCGCCATCAGCAAAGCGTCCACAATGGATACTTCCTGGCTCTGAGTCATCAGAGAAGCAAAGTTCACATCTGTGCCCAGAACTTCCTGATAGATCTCATTGAGAGACAGGGAATACCAAGCATCGGCCTGGAAAGAGGGGTCCAGCTGAGCCAGAACAGGCATATTCAGATAGATCATGCCGCTCTTCACATTGACGATGTAGTTGATTTCCACATTCTTCAGAGCAGCAATGAGCTGGACAGCCTGCTGGTATTCTTCTTCTGTCATGGAGGATTCGTCCAGCAGCTTGCTCAGATCCAGAGACAGATTGGCCTTCATGTTGGCAGCATCCTCATTCATGCCGCCGGAGACAGTACCGGTGATGGAAATGGGATAGGCGGTGCCGGTATCAGTGACAGACAGCTCCATGTTCAGCTTGCCGGAGAAAGACATCTCCTTGGGCATAGCTTCCTGCATTTCCTTGGAAGCCCGCTCCACCAGCTGGAATTTATCCTGGTAGGCGGTCTTGAGGGCATCCACATCGATGACATTGACCGTCTTGGTTTCCTGATCCCAGCCTACCATGCAGCCCAGAGCCTGAGCGGCAAAGCGAACGGGAACCATAGTACGGTCGGTGTTGGAGTCGATGTAAGGTGCAGCATCGGTGTCCACAGTCTGGGACTTTCCGTTTTCTGTAACGGTCACCTGAGTGGTGCCCAGAACAAAGGATACCTGGGTGTCGCCCCGCTGAGCGGTGACAGTGCGGGTGGCGCCGTCAAAGGCCACCTCAGCGCCCAGGGCTTCAAACACGGTCCGGTAAGGCACATAGGTCCGGTCATCCTTCAGTTGAGGAACGGCATCGGTAAAGGTGAGAGCTTTGCCGTCCACCAGCACAGTGATCTGCGTAGCGGAAGCAGTAGGGGCGGCCACAGCAGCGATGGAAAAGACCATAACCAAAGCCATGACCAAAGCCAGAGACTTTTTCAACATACGATTCATATGATTTCCTCCTTTTTTGATGAAAATGAGCCTTTCCCTATGGGCACAGTATAATACAACCAGAAAAAAACCGCAAGGGATTTGGCAGGGAGAGGGAGTTTTCTTTTTGCCCGGAGCGTGGTATAATCGAGGTGTGAAAAAGGGGAGAAAAATGGAAAAAAGAAGAAAATATTCCAAAAAGGAAACAAAATTCCCCATTTCTCCGTCTAATAAATTTGGAGTCAAAAAAGAAAGATAGGAAGAAGTATATGGATTACACAGAAGTTTCCATCGAAACCACCCGCCCCGGGGCCGAAGAGCTGACGGCCGTGCTGGAGGATGTGGCTCAGGGATTTGTCATCGATGATCCTCAGGATGTGCAGGATCTGCTGAAAGCCCCTTCTCCTCGTTGGGATTATATCGACGAGCGGCTGGTGGCACAGAAGAACGATCAGACCGGCGTCACGCTGCGTTTTTATCTGGAGGACAGCGAAAATGGACAGCTTTCTTTGGCCGAAGCCCGTCAACGGGTGGAGCAGCTGAAAAGCCAGGGAGAAGAAGCCTTGGGCAGCCTTTCCATGACCGTGCGCCCTGTACGCAGTGAAGATTGGGAAAACAACTGGAAACAATATTATAAGCCCTTTGTGGTGGGACCTCGGCTGCTGGTGCGGCCCTCTTGGGAGGAAGCCCAGCCAGAAGAAGGGCAGAAGGTGCTGGTGATGGACCCGGCCAGCAGCTTTGGCACTGGAAGCCACGCCACTACCCGTCTGTGCCTGGAAGAGCTGGAGGGGATGGATCTGGAAGGGCGGATGCTGCTGGATGCCGGTTGTGGCAGCGGTATCCTGGCCATTGCCGCATTGCTGCTGGGAGCCCGGGAAGGGATGGCCTGCGATGTGGAGGAAAATGCCATCCGCACCACCTTGGAGAACATGGAGAAAAACGGCCTGGAAAAAGAGCGTTGTACCTTATTGCAAGGGGACTTTCTCCAGGATGAAGCCATGTATCAGCAACTGGCGGAGCACCGCTATGGAATTATCACGGCCAATATCGTGTCCGATGTGCTCATCGCCATGGCGCCCCACCTGTGCCGCTGGCTGGAGGAAGAAGGCGACCTTCTGCTTTCCGGTATCATCAACGAGCGGGGAGATGAAGTGCTGGCCGCTTATGAAAAAGAGGGGATGCTGGTGAAAAACCGGAAAAGCCGGGAAGGCTGGACGATGCTCCACCTGGGAAAAAAGGTGTGAACAAGGTGAAAATTTTCCCTCTTTTCAGTGAGGAAAAAGCTTTGTCACTGGACAAGTTGGAAAGTTTTTGATAAAATAATAGATACTGCTTCTAACAAAGATAAGAGAAGAGGAGGGCCGCCGTGCGTTTTTTTATCAACCGTCAGGATATCAGCGGTGACACGGTGCAGCTTTCTTCCGAGGACAGCGCCCATATCAGCCGTGTGCTTCGCCGCCGGGAAGGAGACAGCCTTTCCCTTTGCGATGGAGAGGGTATGGATTATGAGGCCTGTATTCTGGAAGCGTCTCCCCAGGGTGTGAAAGCTCGCATCACAGACCGCTTTCCCAACTGCACAGAGCCCCGTGTTCAGGTGACGCTGTATGCCGGCTTGTCCAAGGGGGAACGGTTTGATCTGCTGATCCAAAAAGCCGTGGAGCTGGGGGTCTTTCGCATCGTGCCGGTGCTTTCCCGCTATTGCGTGGTCAAGCTGCCGGAAAAGGAGCGGGAGAAAAAGCTGGCCCGGATGAATAAAATTGCCTTGGAAGCCTGCAAGCAGTCTCTGCGAGGCCATGTGGTGCAGGTGGGGCCGGTGATGGATTTTGCCCAGGCGGTGGAGGAGATGGCCCAAAGCCCCTGTCCATTGCTTTTGTACGAAAAGGAGAATAAGCGATCCCTGTCCCAACTGTTACAGGACGGTCAGCAATGTTCCGCTTTCGCCGTGCTCACCGGTCCTGAAGGCGGTTTCAGCCAGGAGGAAGCGGCCTTTGCCATGGAAAAAGGACTTTCTTCGGTGTCCGTCGGGCCTCGGATCCTTCGGTGTGAGACGGCGCCTTTGGCCGCTTTGTGCGCCATCATGTACCAAACGGGAAATTTCGATATCGGAGAGTGAGATCTTGAAAAAGACAGAGAATAAGGCGCGGCGTGCCGCCGCCCAAGAGAGCGATTATGTAACCAACCGGGTGCTGACGGTTTTTGCCGGCGGTATCCTGCTTTTGATCTTTGCTACCTATCTGAAAAACGGCCTGAGTTATGCTTCTTCCTTTACCACTGCATTGGGGGTGGCCCAGGGCAGTATCTGGGCGGGGTTGGGTTTAGCTTTGGCTGGTTTGG
>CALLCY010000032.1:0-6105 GCA_938000015.1 uncultured Clostridia bacterium | reverse complement strand
TCCTATTCGCTCTTCTTTTTTCTATTTGTCACACATCATTGTAACACCTACAATAGGATGCCTTTTCGGGGAAAATTGCTCATTTCTTTTTGAGAGGGTCTATGGTATACTAAATATATATGTCCTCTCTCAGAGGAGCGTTTTGAAAACAACGGATAAACCCGTAAGGAGTGTAAGAATGTCTCAGAAAAAGAAAAAGAATTCCGCTTCTCAGCCTGCGGTGCCCAAAAAGAAAAAATGGCTCCAGGTGCTGGTGATTGTTCTGGTATCTCTGGCCGTGTGGGGCGGCGCCTGCTATTTCTGCTATGCCTATGGCATGAATCAGGAGAAAAACCGCTTGGCGGAGATGCTGGACCCCGATCAGGCCGAACAGGCCGACAGCCTGAAATGGGTCATGGCTGTGGATGAGCCCATGACCGATGAACAGTTGAAAGAACGGACCAAGCTGATTTTGGGAGATATCGAATTCCAGGTCAAATGCTTTGGCCGCAAGACCAATGCAGACGGCACACCGTTCCTGGGGGATGATGGAAAACAGACCCATATCACCTATGAGAGCGCATTGGAGCAGGGGCTCTTCCAGGAACCTGATGTGGCGGATATGGAAGTGCACACCACCAGCGATCCGGAACGGGGCTGGGATCTGCGGGTCGTGGAGACCCCCATGGGCAATGTGACTTACCGCAGCAAGGATGAAAACGTTACCCGGGTCAGCCGGTTCTATACCGCCGACTCGGAAGCCAATGCGCCGATCAAAACGGCCACAGAAGCGGTGGAGCGGGCCAATGCCTATTATAACTGGGGCTTGCCTTTCCCCACTGGCTATGAGATGAGCGGCGTCACACAGGAGGAGGGTCAGTGGGTGGTCACCTATCAGCGGGTGGCCCGACTGAAGAACCTGCCCAAGCTGCGCTCCCAGGGCCAGACTGTGCAGGTGGTCATCTCCGCAGAAGACGGGGAGATGATCTCTGCCGATTGTCTGGATCTGATGCTCATTCAGGTGGGAAGCGATCAGAAACCCATTTCTCAGGAAGAAGCTGTGAAGGCTGCGGAAAAAAGCCTGACAGAAGGCGGTGTTTCCGGTGTGATGTTCCAGGCTGCCGAGTATGCCATTGTGGAGCCCAACTTCATCTTCACCCCCAAAGAGGGAGAATACAGCTATGATCCGGAGACCCATTTGACCCGGGCTGTGTGGAGTGTGGTGTTTATCCATGAGGATAAAACTCCAGGAAGCTATGAGGTGTACATCGACGCCTATACCGGTCAGCCCTTGGGTGGTCTGATCCACGAAAAATAATCAAGTAGTATCATCAATAAAAGCCCGCCGAAACATTCGGCGGGCTTTTCTATGTCGAAAAAGTAGCTCAGGCCACTTTTTCGAATTTCTGCAAGGGTCTGCGTGCACGCTTTGGCGCACACTTGCCCCTTAAAAAGTGCAAAAAGCCACGCACAGGTCGCGGCTTTTTGCGAATCAATAGGGGAGGGCAAACGGTCTCCCTTCTTTACCGAAACCAGTTGGATGAACCAGGATAGAGAATGCTTTGGAAGCATTCCGGCGCTTTGTTGACAGCGGTTTGTTCCAGGTGTATCCTAAAATCAAACAAAAGAAAGGATGGAAGCGGATATGAACATTTTGATCGTCAGCGGAAGCCCGCGCAAAGGGGGAAACACCGATATTATGGCGGAGACCTTCCGGGAGGAAGCGGTGAAAAAGGGCCATCAGGCAGAACTGGTCAGTCTGAGCGGAAAGAAAATCGCCCCTTGCCTAGGATGTCAGTATTGCTTTAGCCACGATGGACAGTGTGTCCAGAAAGACGACATGGCCCAACTGCTGGAGAAGGTGGACCAGGCCGATTTACTGGTGCTGGCTTCGCCTATTTACTGGTTTGATGTGAGCGCCCAGCTGAAATGCTTTATCGACCGGCTTTACGCCCGGGGCAAAAAGGGCTTCCATCACAATCAGGCGGCGCTGCTGCTGGATTCTGGCTCTCCTGGCGTATATGATGCGGCCATCAGCCAGTATAAAGCCATCTGTTCCTATTTGAAATGGGAGGACAAGGGCATCGTCACCATCCCCGGTATGAAGCAGAAGGGGGATATGGCCCAAAGCGCCGATCTGGAGAAAGTGCGTCAGCTGGCCAGGAGTTTGTAAGGGATGGACCAGGTTTACAAAGAAAAAGCACTGTGCTGCGGCTGCGGCGCCTGCAAGGCCACTTGTCCCTATGGAGCCATTGAGATGGAGCCCGATGAGGAAGGTTTTCTTTATCCGGTAATCCAGAAGGAACTGTGCCGGGACTGTGGCCTGTGTCAAAAGATTTGCCCCTTCCCTGAGGGAAAGGGCGTGGGAGCAGAGCCGGTCTTTTATCTGGCCAAGCACAAAGATGCCCGGGTGCTGTCCTGTTCCACCTCTGGCGGGGCGTTTACCGCCCTGTCGGACGCCATGCTCCGCCGAGGTGGGGCAGTTTATGGCGCGGTGCTGGACGAAAATCTTCAGGTGTGTCATGCTCGGGCCGTGACGCCGGAAGAGCGGGACCCCATGCGGGTGTCCAAATATGTGCAAAGCCGTTTGGGTGATACATTCTCTCAGATTAAGGCCGATTTGCTGGAGGGCCGCCCCGTGCTTTTCACCGGTACTCCTTGCCAGAATGCCGGTCTGCGGGCCAGTCTGGGGGCACTGGGGGAGAAGGACGAGCTGGTGTGCTGTGATGTGATCTGTTATGGCATCCCCAGCCCTGGAGCCTGGGAAGCCTATAAAAAGCTGCTGGAGCAGGAGCGGGGAGGAAAGCTGGAATGGGTCTCCTTCCGCTCCAAAGCATTGGGCTGGAGCCGGGGGGGAAGCAATAAGATCTTCCAGTACCAAACCAGTACCATGCCGGTGCGAGGGGAGGACCCACGGTTTTATCAGATGTTTTTTGAGAACCGTTCCATCATCCGGCCCAGCTGCGGAAACTGTCCTTATCCTCAACCACATCGGTGCACCGATGTGACCATTGCCGATTACTGGGGCATCGAAAAGTTTGACCCCCGGGCCTATGACAGCCGGGGAGTTAGTTTGATTCTGGTGTCCACTCCCAAAGGGGAGCGGCTGTTGAAAGAGTGCGCCGGAGATCTGATGCTGGAACAAAGGCCTGCGGAAGAGGCGCTCTCCCAGCAAGGCCGCCTGCAAGGGCCGGTACAGCTGCCGGAAAACCGGCAGGAATTCTGGCGTATCCTGAGGGAAGAAGGTCTGGAAAAGGCTCTTTCCTGGGCATTTCCAGAGAAAAAGTAAATGGAACAAAGCGAAAGCCGCAGGAGTTCTCCTGCGGCTTTTGTGCTGTTTCGTTAGTCTTCGGTGTAGATCAAAGGCATACGCCGTTTGTGCTCGGTGACCCGGTGGGCCCGCTGAATGATCTGGTCGTGATCATTGCCGCAGGAACCGGTGGCCATGTAGGATTCGATTTCGTTATAGGTGACGCCCATCTCATCCTCATCGGTCTGACCTTCAGAAAGACCGGCGGAGGGAGCTTTTTTGATGATGTTTTCCGGGGCCTTCAAATAGGCCAGGAATTCATAGATTTCGGTGACTGTCAGGTCGGAAATGGGGTTGAAGTCGCAGGCGCCATCGCCCCATTTGGTGAAGTAGCCCATGTATCGCTCGCATTTGTTGCCGGTGCCTGCCACCAAAGCGCCCCGGGTTTGGGCAATGGCATACAGAGTGGTCATGCGCAAACGGGGAGCAATATTGCCCAGGGAGGGCTGGTTCAGTGTTTCCACCCCTTCGATCTGGCGGCAGATGGCCTGCTTCACTTCGGTGAGGTCCACCGTCACCGTCTCGATATGGAATTGCTCGGCCACGGCCAGGGCATCCACCATATCCTCGCCGAAATTCCGGGAGGATTGGCAGGGCATAGCCACGCCCAATGTGTTTTCGCAGGCCAGCTTGCACAGAATGCCCACCAGGGCGCTGTCCTTGCCGCCGCTGTTGCCATAGACGATGCCCTGGCAATGGGCATCTTTCAGGGCAAATTGGATAAAGGCCACTCGCTTTTTCAGTTCTTGTGCGTAATCTCTCATGTGACTCCGTCCTTTTTAGAGCCTTCTCCGGCAAAAGCCGGAGAAGGGAACTTTGTGTTAGATCTCAATGGTTCCTTCAAAGACCCTTTGGGCCTTGCCGGTCATAAAGACCGCCTGAGGAGTATAGCGGATCATCAGCTCGCCGCCCAACAGCTTGACAGTGATGTCCTTGTTTTCCAGACAGTGGCCCCGCAGCACGCTGGCCACCGCCGCGGCGCAGGCTCCGGTGCCGCAGGCGAAGGTTTCGCCGCTGCCCCGCTCCCACACCCGCATCTGGATGGTGGTGCGGTCCAGCACCCGGACAAACTCGGTGTTGACTCCCTGGGGGAAGAGGGGATGATGCTCGAAAAGCGGACCGATCTCTGCAATGGGGAGATTGTCCAGATTGTCGCAGAACACCACACAGTGGGGATTGCCCATGGAGAGGCAGGTGACTTCGTACTCCTTGTCGCCCACAGTGATGGTGCGGCCCACGGCATCCACTCCCGGCAGGTTCACCGGGATCTGAGCGGGGTTCAGGATGGCTTTGCCCATGTCCACCGTCACCGAAGTGACTGTGCCGCTTTGCACATACAGATGAAGGGTGCGGATGCCGCTGAGGGTTTCAATGGTCATGTCCTGCTTTTTCACAATACCTTCTTCATACAGGTATTTGCCCACGCAGCGGATGGCGTTGCCGCACATTTTTCCTTCGCTGCCGTCCAGGTTGAACATCCGCATCTGGGCATCGGCTTTCTGAGAGGGGCAGATGAGCACCACGCCGTCACCACCAATACCGAAGTGCCGGTCGGAAAGGAGCACGGCTAGGCTTTCCGGGCTTCCCACCTGCTGGTCAAAGCAGTTGAAATAGATATAATCATTGCCCGCTCCCTGCATCTTGGTGAAGCGGAGAGGAACACGCTCTTTGCGCATATGATTCAGGTCCACAAGGCCGGTGTTGTGCTGGCCATAGCGGCTGCGCAGGCTGTCGGCCAGGGCAGAAGCCGTGTCCATGGAGGTGAGGCAGGGGATGCCCAGCTCCACCGCTTTCCGGCGGATCTTCACGCTGTCCAGCCAGGGCAGGCGGCCCTTGGAGGAGGTGGAGAGGATATAGCTGATCCGGCCGCTTTCCAGCAGCGTTGCGGTGTTTTCATCCGATTCGTGGATTTTGCTCACCACATGGGCGGAAAGGCCGGATTCCTCCAGCACCCGGGCTGTGCCCTGGGTAGCATAGAGTTCAAAGCCCAGGGAATCAAACTTCCGGGCCAGGGCAGCCACTTCGTGCTTGTCGGTGTCGCACACCGTCAGCAGCACGCCGCCGGTGCGCTCCATCCGGTAACCGGCGCCGATCAGGCCTTTGTACAAGGCCTCTTCCAGAGTTTTGCCAATGCCCAGCACTTCGCCGGTGGATTTCATTTCCGGCCCCAGCTGCACATCCACATCGGTGAGCTTTTCAAAGCTGAATACCGGCACCTTCACCGCCACATAGGGGGGCGGGGGATACAGGCCTGTGCCATAGCCCATGTCGCTGAGCTTTTCGCCCAGCATGGCCCGGGTGGCCAGATCCACCATGGGCACGCCGGTGACCTTACTGATATAAGGAATGGTACGGGAGGAACGGGGATTGACCTCGATGACATAGATCTCCCCTTCGTGGATCAGATACTGAATATTCACCAGACCACGGGTGTTCATGGACAGGGCCAGATCCCGGGTGTAGGAGATGATCTTTTCCACTTGCAGGCCATTCAGATTCCAGGCGGGGTAGACGGCGATGGAGTCGCCGGAGTGCACACCGGCCCGCTCGATGTGTTCCATGATGCCGGGGATGAGCACATCCTCACCATCGCAGATGGCGTCCACCTCCAGCTCGATGCCCATGAGGTATTTGTCGATGAGCACCGGGTTTTCGATCTTGTGGGACAGGATGATGCCCATGTATTCTTCGATGTCCTCATCGCTGAAGGCGATGATCATATTCTGTCCGCCCAGCACATAGGAAGGCCGCATGAGCACCGGATAGCCCGGGCTGCGGGCGGCGTTCGGGGCTTCGTCCTTTGTCATCACTGTCAG
>CALLCY010000031.1:0-4651 GCA_938000015.1 uncultured Clostridia bacterium | reverse complement strand
CCGCAAAAAGCCGCGACCTGTGCGTGGCTTTTTGCACCTATCAAGGGGCCAGTGTGCGCCAAAGGCGTGCACGCAGCCCCTTGCAGAAACTCAAAAAAGTGGTCCCTGCCACTTTTTTGACACGCTCAGCCGCCGCCGAGCCTTTTGCCCGGCGGCGCTTTTCAAAACATGGGAAAGGAGCCAGGATATGGCCACAGAACAGGAGCTGAAAGAAATTTTGGGCAAGGCCCAGGGGGAAGCACTGGCCGTGCTGAAAGAGGTGCAGCGGGAAGTGGTGGGCAAGGATGGCGCCATTTTGCGCATCCTGCTTGCCATGCTGGCCCGAGGCCATGTGCTGCTGGAGGACATCCCCGGGGTGGGAAAAACCACCCTGGCTATGGCCTTCTCCCGGGCGCTGGGCCTGTCTTATAAAAGAATGCAGTTCAACCCCGATGTGATGCCCTCGGACATCACCGGGTTTTCCATCTATGACCAGAAAACCGGCTCCTTCCGCTACCAGGAAGGGGCGGTGCTTTGCAACCTCTTTCTGGCCGACGAGATCAACCGGGCCGGAAGCCGCACCCAGGCCGCTTTGCTGGAAGCCATGGAGGAAGGGGCGGTGACGGTGGACGGCATCACCCGGCCCATCCCCCAGCCCTTCGCCGTCATCGCCACCCAGAACCCCACCGGCTCCGCCGGGACCCAGCTGCTCCCCGACTCCCAGCTGGACCGGTTCATGCTCCGTTTCTCCCTGGGCTACCCCAGCCATGACGCCGAAGTGGAGCTGCTGCGGCGGAAAAACGAGGGGAACATCCAGCGGGCCCAGCAGGTGATGGACGCCGCGGCCTTGCAGCAGGCACAAAAACAGGTGCGGGAGGTTTTCATCAGCCCGGAGGTCTATGATTACATCGTCCGGCTGGTGGGGGCTACCCGGGATTACCCCGGCGTGCGCCAGGGCGCCAGCCCCCGGGCCTCCATCGCCCTTGTCCGCCTGGCCCAGGCTGCCGCCTTCCTCCAGGGGCGGGACTATGTGGTGCCCCAGGACGCCGCTCTCCTTTTCCAGGAGGCGGTGGCCCACCGCCTGCTGCTCACTCCCGCCGGAGAAGCCCGGGGCCTGAACGCCGTAGGGGTGCTGGAGGACATCCTCCAAAAGACCCCCCGGCCCCGGCTGCGGTGATGGTGCTTTGTTGGCTGCGCTACGGAATGGGGCTCTGCGGCGCAGCGCTGTTTTATGTGCTCTTCCCCGGCTGGCTGGGGGGCTATGTGCTGGCGCTGGCCTTGCTCCTGCCCCTGTTCAGCCTGGCCCTTAGCTTGCCCACCGCCCTTTCGCTGCGGGGGGAGATTTTGCTGCCGCCGGAGGGGGGAAGAAGGGGCATGCCCTGCCCGGTGCGGGTGCATCTGAAAGCCCCCTGGGGCCTGCCTTTAGCAAGGGTGGCCTTTCAGCTGGAGTATCAGAACCTGTTCAGCGGCCAGAAGGGCCGGGAAAGCCATTCCTTTCCCCTGGCGCGAGGGGAGGAATGGGTGGAAAGCGCCTTTACCTCCCAGAGCTTCGGGGTGGTGCAGTGCCGTCTCCGGTATTTCCGGGGTTATGATCTGCTGGGGCTGTTTCCCATCTTTTCCCGGAAAGGGGGAGAAGAGCGGGTGCTTTGCCGTCCCATGGAAGGAGAGGGCCTGGGAATGCGGGGTCACGATCATGGCGGCGAAGGGGAGGAGGGCAAAAGCCCCACGGGAGGGGAAGTGCGCCCCTATCGGCCAGGGGACAGCCTGAGGAGCATCCACTGGAAAAACTCCGCCCGGCTGCAAACCCTGCTGGTGCGTTCGGAGGGGGGCGGCCACGCCGGTGCCGTGGTGGCCTTTGACCTGCGGGGAACGCCGGAAGGGCTGCAAAACAAGCTGGACCGGGCCTTTGGCCTTCTGACTGAGCTGCTAAAGCAGGAGATCTCCTGCCAGGTGCTGGTGCGCCAGGGGGGAGGAGAGATAGACCGCTTCCTGGCGGAAAACCAGGGAGATCTGCAAAAACTCTTCTGGACGCTGGGAGAAAAAAAGCCCGCTCCGGCGCCCCAGGAAGGAAGCGGCCCCTTTGAACTGCCCGAAGGGCTGTGCTTCTGGCTGGGGGATGAGGAGAAAGGGGAGGTGCAGCCGTGACAAGCTGGGAAAAAGTCCTGTCCCGGGGGTGGGAGGCTTTCTGCGCCCTTTGGGGCCTGTTTGCGGCCCTGTATTGCTTCCTGGATCTGCTGCCCATGGAGGTGGGGTTTCTCCGGATCTATCTCCCCGCCGCCTGGGTGACCCTTCTGATCCTTTGCCTCCTTTGGCTGATGAAAAAGCCCTGGCGTGGGCTGCTGGTGCTGGCTCTGCTGCTGGTGGCTTTCTGCCTGTACGACCCGGAAAAAATGATCCAGGGCGGCGCCCAGGTGGGGTGCAGCCTGAGCGAAGTCTATTCCCAGCATATCGAGGGGGTCAAGCAATTCTATCCCCTCCAGAATCTGCTGGTTTCTGAGGCCCGGCGGGTGGCCGAGCACTTCCTCACCGTGTGCTTTGGCCTGGTGGGAGGGCTTCTGGCCCTCAGCTTCCACTACCGGTGGTTTGTTCCGGCCTTTCTGCCTTTGGGCGGGGTCATTCTGGCCCAGGCCGTGGTGCTGCGCACTCCGCCGATGTGGGTCTTGCTTTCCATGCTCTTCCTGGTGCTATGGCTGGCCCTCAGTGCTCATCATGCCCGGGATCGGGCGGCTTTCCGCCAGGGGGCCTTGCTGCTGCCTGTGGTGGCGCTGCTTCTGGGTCTGGCCTGGGTGCTTTGCCCTCAGGAGGGCTACCAGCGCTCTCCCCAGGTGGAACACCTGCGCTTGCAGCTCAACCAGCTGGTGAACGGCAGCCGGGTCAACCTGAGCACCCGCATCCCCTTCCAGGGGGAAAAGGGCCGGAGCCAGCTGAACGACACCGGGCGGCTTCAATTCACCGGGGAGACCGCCCTGCGGGTTTCTGTCACCCAGGCCCAGAAGCTCTATCTCAAGGGCTTTTCCGCCGATTGGTATCTGGGGGATGAGTGGGCCCAGAGTTCTGCCGTGGAGTACAACAGCCGCATGGGACAGGCGGAGTTTTCCCCCATCACTCTGGCGGGGCTGGCGGTGTGGGCCACCTGGCCCGAGACCCCCACCTATGAGGTACAGGTGGAGCTGGTGGCGCCCAATGGGAATTATTACTATCTGCCCTATGGCATGGTGAGCGAGCTGGGGGATGGCTGGTTCGTGCCGGTGAAGGACAGCTATCTGGAATCCCCCGGGGCAGGGACGGTGTATCAGGTTTCTGCCGTGGCTTTGCCCGATTGGAGCCAGAGCCTGTCTTTGCCCGATAGTCTGGCGGCGGCTGAGAGCCAGTACCGGCAGTACGCCCAGGAGACCTGTCTCCAGGTGCCGGAGGAGCTGGAAGATTGGCTGACAGAGCTGGCTTATTCCATCGTCTCCCCGGAGGACCCTCTGGAAGTGAAGGTGGACAAGATCTCCGCCTGGGTGCGTCAGGCCGCCCGGTACGATGCCGCCCCAGGCACCGTGCCCAAGGGGGAGGACTATGTGGAGTACTTCCTCACCGAGAACAAAAAGGGCTACTGTATGCACTTTGCCTCGGCTGGGGTGCTGCTGTTGCGGGCGGCGGGAGTGCCGGCCCGGTATGTGGAGGGGTATGTGGTGGACGGGGAGGATATCACCCCCGACACCTGGCTGGCGGTGCCCGACAGCCAGGCCCACGCCTGGGCCGAGGTCTATGTGCCGGGGATGGGATTTTTGCCGGTGGAGATGACCCCGGGCTATGGCGGAGCCATTCCCCAGCGGGCCGAAGTGGTGCCCGAAGAGCCGGAGGAAGTGCCGGAGACGCCGGAAGTGCCGGAAGAAGTGGAACCGGTGCCGGAGGAGACGCCGGAAGAGACCCAGCCAGAAGAGCAGGAGCCAGAAGAAGAACTTCCGGAGAAAGAGGAGCAAAGCAGCCCCTGGCCCCTTGTGATTTTGCTGGGGTTGGTGCTGGTTTCAGGCGGGGGAGGATGGCTGTTTTGGCTTCGGCCCCTATTGCAGCGGCGGCGGGAGACCCATGGCAGCAGCCGCAGCCGTGCCGCGGCCATTTACCGCCGTATCCAGGCGCTGGAAAGGTATGCTCCGGCGCCGCCCCGGGCCGCAGAGCTTGCGGACAAGGCCCTTTTCAGCAAAAACGGGCTGAGCGAGCAGGAGCTTACCGAGTTTGCAGGGCTGGCCCGGCAGATGGAGCAGGATGCCAAGGCCGGAGCAAAGCCCCTCCAGCGCCTGTGGCTCCGCTGGGGAAAGGGCATAAGCGGGTAGGCCCAGTGCCTGGGCGGGCAAAACTCTCCCAGGCTGTATGGACTGCTCTGCCTCGGTGCTCCGGGTGTGATAAACCATCACCCGGTAGGGTCTGGGGTGCAATCCTGGCCCAGTGCCACAGAGGAGGCTGCTTCGGTGCAATCCGGCAAAAACAGTATGGCCGTCCGGCCACCGGACCTCCCTTGTGCAAAGGGAGCTGTCGGCGAACGCCGACTGAGGGATTGACAGAGTGCCTCCGCTGGCATACTGTGCTGCCGCACCGGGCGATAGGACTGGGGCTGGTTGTGTCCCACGCAGACAAAGACGGCTCCCTTGTGCAAAGGGAGCTGTCGGCGAACGCCGACTGAGGGATT
>CALLCY010000030.1:0-21492 GCA_938000015.1 uncultured Clostridia bacterium | reverse complement strand
CAAAGGGTTTTACCCGTCTATGAAAAACCCCCGGCTCCGCCGGGGGATTATTATTGCTGCGTGTATAATATGAAATTTGTAAATAAAAATATAATTTGCAAAAACAATTATATAAATATATTGACAAAAGTTGAAATTGGGTGCATCATAAGCATGAGGAAAGCACAGGAGGTGCAAAATGAAAAAGACATTATATAGCCTGATGCTGTCGGAGGATGTGGTACGGGCGGTGGATGAGCGGGCCCATCAGCTGGGCCTGAGCCGTTCGGGACTGGTCAACCAGATCCTGGCCCAAAGCCTTTCCGTGGCCACCCCCGAGAGCCGGATCAACGATATTTTTCAGCAGATGGAGGCCTTGATGGCCCCAGTGAAGGAGCTGGTACCCTTTTTCGCACCCAATTCCCCCACCATGTCCTTGAAATCCAGCCTGGCCTATAAGTACCGGCCCACGGTGAAATACGAAGTGGAGCTGAGCCGGGGCGGAGAAGGAAAGCTGGGGGATCTGAGCGTGGTGTTCCGTACCCAGTCGGCCCAGCTCATCGCCGATATGACCGACTTCTTCCGCCTGTGGGTGGGCATCGAGAACGCGCACCTGGCTCCCTTGCTGGGGGCCCGGCTGGAATGCGCTTTATACGAGGGAAAATTCCTGCGGCCCATTCCCCTGCCACGCAGCCGGAATTGCTCGGCCCAGGACATCGCCCAGGCCCTTTCCCAGTATGTGCAGCTGTTTGACCGGCTGCTGAAAGGGTATCTTGCTGGAGATCTTTCTCCCCAGGATGTGGAAAAGGCCTATTGCGAGGACTTGAAAAACAGAACACTGTACCTTTAAAAATGAGGTGAAGAACAATGAATGCCAATCGCTATACACAGAAAACACTGGACGCCATCCGCACAGCCCAGCAGATGGCCCAGGAAAATCAGAATCAATATGTGATGCCGGAGCATCTGCTGTATGCTCTGGTGGATCAGGACGGCGGGCTCATCGGCTCGCTGCTGCGGAAGATGGGTGTGGATCAGGATGGCCTTGTGGCCCAGCTGGATACCATGATCGGTAATTTGCCCAAGGTCACCGGCAGCAATACTCAGGTATACGCCGCGCCAGAAACCAGTCAGGCCTTGGATTTCTCCGAGAAGATCGCAGAGAAAATGGGAGACAGCTATGTGTCAGTGGAACATCTGATGCTGGCCTTGCTGGACAAAGGCCCGGCTTCTTTGCGGAAGATGCTCTCTTCCCGGGGCGTGACCAAAGATCGGTTCACCCAGGAACTGGCCAAAGTAAAAAGTGGCCCGGTGAATTCCGACAACCCGGAAGACACCTATGACGCTTTGCAGAAATACGGCACCGATCTGGTGGAGCGGGCTCGCAGCCAGAAGCTGGACCCGGTGATCGGCCGGGATACCGAAATTCGCAATGTGGTGCGGATTCTGTCCCGGAAAACCAAGAATAACCCGGTGCTCATCGGCGAGCCTGGCGTGGGCAAGACGGCCATTGCCGAAGGATTGGCCCAGCGGATCGTTCGGGGAGATGTGCCTGAGGGTTTGAAGGACCGGACGATCTTTTCCCTGGATATGGGCGCCCTGATTGCCGGTGCCAAATACCGGGGCGAATTTGAAGAGCGGCTCAAGGCCGTGCTGGAACAGATCCGCAAATCGGAAGGCAAGATCATCCTGTTCATCGATGAGCTGCACACCATTGTAGGTGCTGGTAAAACCGAAGGCAGCATGGATGCAGGCAATTTGCTCAAGCCCATGCTGGCCCGGGGCGAGCTGCACTGCATCGGCGCCACCACTCTGGATGAATACCGGAAATACATCGAAAAGGATGCCGCTTTGGAACGCCGGTTCCAGCCGGTGATGGTGGATGAACCCACGGTGGAGGATACCATTTCCATTCTCCGTGGCCTGAAAGAGCGGTACGAGGTTTTCCACGGCGTGCGTATTCACGACAATGCTTTGGTGGCGGCGGCTACGCTGTCTCATCGGTACATCACCGACCGTTTCCTACCGGATAAGGCCATCGACCTGGTGGATGAAGCTTGTGCCATGATTCGCACTGAGATCGACTCCATGCCGGCTGAGCTGGACGACCTGCGGCGGAAGATCATGCAGCAGGAAATTGAGGAAATGGCCCTGAAGAAGGAGGACGATCAGCTGTCTAAGGACCGTCTCCAGCAACTGGCCAAGGAGTTGAGCGAGGAGAAAGACCAGTTCAATGCCATGAAAGCCCGTTGGGAAGCCGAAAAGAGCGGCGTGGACCGGGTGAAAGAGCTGAAGAGCCAGATCGAGCAGATGCATGGCCAGATCGAGCAGGCCCAGAACAACCTGGAATACGAAAAGGCCGCCAAGCTGAAATACTCCGATCTGCCTGCGCTGGAAAAACAGCTCCAGCAGGCCGAAAGTGAAAGCGAGAAGCACACCGAAAATACTTTGGTGCACGACACTGTCACCGAAGGGGAGATCGCCGACATTGTAGCCAAATGGACCGGCATCCCGGTGAGCCGTCTGATGGAAGGAGAACGGGAGAAGCTGCTGCACCTGGACGAAGTGATCCACAAACGGGTGGTGGGCCAGGATGAAGCGGTGCGCCTTGTCACCGAAGCCATCCAGCGTTCCCGGGCGGGTATCGCCGATCCGGGGCGGCCCATCGGCAGCTTCCTGTTCCTGGGGCCCACCGGTGTGGGCAAAACCGAGCTGGCCAAATCTTTGGCTGATTGCCTCTTTGACGATGAACACAACCTGGTGCGCATCGATATGACCGAATACATGGAGAAATTCTCGGTATCCCGTCTCATCGGCGCGCCTCCGGGATATGTGGGGTATGACGAGGGCGGCCAGCTCACCGAAGCGGTGCGCCGCAAGCCTTACAGCGTGGTGCTTTTCGACGAGGTGGAGAAAGCTCACCCCGATGTGTTCAATGTTCTCCTCCAGATCCTGGATGACGGCCATATCACCGATAGCCAGGGCCGGAAGGTGGATTTCAAAAACACCATCATCATCCTCACTTCTAACCTGGGCAGTCAGGAGCTGCTGGGTGGCATCAGCCAGGACGGAGAGATCTCCGAAGGGGCGAGAAATGCCGTGATGAGTCTGCTGAAGCAGTCCTTCCGTCCGGAGTTCCTCAACCGTCTGGATGAAGTGGTGCTCTTCAAGCCTTTGACCAAGGAAAACCTGACAGGCATTATCGACATCCTCATGGCCGGTCTGAAAAAGCGGTTGGCGGATAAGACCCTGACCCTGGAAGTGACCGCAGAAGCCAAGGATCTGCTGATCCAGCGGGGCTATGATCCCATCTATGGTGCACGGCCTTTGAAGAGATATCTGCAAAGCAGTGCCGAGACGCTGATCGCCAAATCCATCCTGCGGGGCGATTTGCCTGCGGGCAGCACTCTGGTGCTGGATGTGGAAGACGGAGAGCTTACCTGCCGGAAAAAGTAAAGAAAGTTAAGAAAAGCCTGTTTCGACAATCGTGTCGGAACAGGCTTTTTATGTGAGTTTATGTAAGGGATGAATTATGGGCAAGAGGTCTTAATAAATGGAGGAAGGATTGGAAACATTCAATTGATCCAATAGTTCTTTTTCTTGTTTTAACAACTCGTCAACGATGTGGTAAACATAAGTTTCAACATCTTCCTGCACATGGTCGGATTCTTCCACGGTATACCATTTTGTGCGAAAAACTTGCTTATATCGAAACTGTTCTTTGCGCTTGTCGTTGGGTTTAAGACAATTGATTATTTTTTGCATAGTTTTCAGAGTAACATCAGGCACATTCCAACCTCCAAGTTCAAATGCACCATATAATCGATTATCGTAGAGGCGAATCCAGTACTGATATACAAAGTTAGTAGCCCAAGAGCTATTTGGCTCAGCGATTGGGGGCAGGAGATGATCCATAGAGGGAGTGTGAAAAATAAAATAGCGTCCGGAAGGATTGGTATTTAACAGACGGATGGTTCCATTTGCTGCAATTTTTGAAAGTGCAGACCGAGTTCCGTTTATAAATTGTGAATAGCTATCGGTTTTGTATTCGAATATCAAATCCAAAGCTTTTTTATGCTTTGCATAGATCCTATTGCATATTTCTATAAGCGCTTGATCCTCCACAATATCTCTCCTTATTATATCAATATAGTTTTCTATTAGTAGTTTGATATCGGTTCGTAATTCTAACTCATTTTTTAGATTCCAAAGAATATCTGCGATAGAAGTATAGTTTAAGCTATCCCAGTTTTTTGTATCGCTGGGAGATTCACCTCCTGGGGTTAAAAAGATAAGCATTTTTGTGTAAGAAGGATATTCAGATTCTAAGATCTTTCGATAACGATTAAGCTGATCGCTATGTTCATGAGTCCCGATTTTGTTTTCGATTGCAATGATACATTGTTCTTGATCAGAAATAAGCAAAAGATCAATATTTTTCCACTCGCGATACACCATAAAACTGTAAAAGTTTAGAAGAAGCGTTTGGAATATATCGTATCGGCCATTGGAGTCATTACGGACCAGTTCCTGAATTATGGATTTAAGGAAAGTATCACCCATACCATGATTTTCGTGGGGATTTAATAACCATCCAAGCATATTGCTGTGCCGTATTTCTGTTCTGGAGATTTTTAATACATCAAATAAATTGAAGTGATCTGTCCAAGGGGCCAGTTCATTTAAACAATCACTGTCCAATAAAAAATTTTGTAATGCAATTTTATCTGAGTGATGAATATTTGAAAAGTTCATTTTGTACTCCTGTTTAAATGGTTTTGCACATCAGAATAATGCGATTGGTACAATTATTAAAATGCTTGGGCAAGAAAACGAAGAAGCGGATATTATCATGTTTGCATCATAGCGCCCACGCAATGGAATGTCAAGAAAAGTAATGGCTCTGCACAATACACAAGGGCCCGAGAGGGTCCTTTTTTTATGTGCGAAAAGACGGAAAAGACCAGGGAGAAAGGGTATGGTAAAGGAAAGGGCCGGAGAAAGGAGGGAAGATAAACCGGTCCGGAAAGGAGGAAAAAATGGATATACAATACAAGGCTTGTGCACCGGAAAATTACACCCGGGGCCGAAAAGAGCCTGTGCGCTACCTGGTCATCCATTACACAGCCAACGATGGAGATACCGCCCGGGGCAATGCCGCCTATTTTGCAAGGGAAAACGGGGGACATACATCGGCCCACTATTTTGTGGATGAAAAAGAAGTGTGGCAGAGCGTAGGGGAGGGGGATACCGCCCATCACTGCGGGGCCAAAAACTATCGCCATCCCCATTGCCGCAACCATAACAGCATCGGTATCGAACTGTGCAGCCGGAAAGGGGAAGGGGGATATGTTTTTCTTCCCCAGACAGTGGAGAGGGCCGCAATGCTTACCCGTTCACTCATGGAAAAATACGGTTTGGGGCCGGAAGATGTGTTGCGGCATTACGATGTGACGGGAAAAAACTGTCCGGCTCCCTTTGTGGAGCAGCCGGAAGCATGGGCAGACTTTCAAAACAGATTACAAGAGGAGGAATGGGAAATGGAACTGCCTGCATGGGCAAAAATCACTTATCATTGGCTGGAAGAAATGCCGGATTGGGCCAGAAGCTCGGTGAGCAAGGCCGTGGCCCAGGGTGTAATTGACACCAATGAGGACAACTCAGTGACCCTACCTGGTCTGAACCTCCAGACCATTGTGTGGATGGACAGGGCGGGGCTACTGGACAAAAAGGAGGGATGATGGATGGATAAATTGTTGGAAGTGAAAAAGACGGTCACCGCTTTGACGGCGGCCCTTTCGGCTCTTTTGGTGGTGCTCTATGCCGTGAGCATGGGCATTGACTACCTTACTGGCAGCGCCCTTGCGGCCAAAAACGGAGACTGGCAAAGCCAGAAGGCCCGGGAGGGGCTGTGGCACAAGGCCGGCAGTATCCTGGCAGTGATCGTGGCTGCTTTGGCCGATTTTCTGCTGGGACTGGTGCTGAAAAACCTGCCTTTGAGTTTGCCTTTTACCTATACCGTGCTTTTGTGTCCGGTGGTGCTGGTGTGGTATATTCTCACCGAAATGGGGAGCATTGTGGAAAATGTGGGAGAGATGGGCGCGCCCGTTCCGGCATTTTTGAAAAATATTATCGCGGCACTCCATACCGGTGTGGAAGAAAGCGGAGACAAGCTGGCGGGGAAAAAATAAAAAACAGGCGCGGAGCATCGCTTCCGCGCCTGTTTCCTATTCTTTTCGGTATTTCTTGGGGGTGAATTTCTGTTTGGCCAGGCGTTTGGTCATTTCCAGCTGGTTTTCCAGGCTGGCTCGCAGCAACTGGCGGGTTTCCTCATCCAATGGCTCGCCATCGAACATCAGACCGTCTCCGGCCTCTTCCAGCATGGCCAGAGTCTCCGACAACTTGTGGGCCACATCCCGCACCGGTGGATCATCTGGCAGGGGCGCCTGTCCCGGGGCCTCCACCAACTGGGCTTTGGTAATGCCGAAATATTGGGCCAGCAGTTGGATTTTGTCAATGCGGGGATAGGCATTGCCACTGATCCACTCGCACACGGTGGAATAGGGCACCTGCAAAGCGCTGGCGATCTCCTTGCGGCTGACGCCCAGGCGGGCCATTTGCCGTTTGATGTTTTCCCCCATGATTTTTTTATTGCCCAGATCGTTCATACAATCAACCCCTTGGTGCAATTATACGATATTATCGTACAAACTGCAAGAGGACAATGAAAGAATACGATTTAATTGTTGACAAAACGATTAAATCGTATTACAATAAATGCAAGATCAGAAAAGGAGTGAAGAACAGATGGCATTGACATTGCGGGCGGCCCGGATCAATAAGGGTCTGAGCCGCCAGGAGGCGGCAAAACTGCTGGGGGTGGGGGTTTCCACCATCGGCAATTACGAACGAGGTGTGTCTTATCCCGATGTGCCGGTGATCCAAAAGATGGAGCAGGTTTACGGTGTGCCCTTTGCAGAGATGACCTTTGGAGGAACCCAGGAGGGGAAAAAGGATGGAGGAGAGTAAACAACTGCTTTTTCAGGCAGCCGCTTTGTGGGAAAAGGTGGGAGAAAGTCGCCTTTATGTAGGCCCGGAAGGGGTGATGGTGCCGCCGGAAACCTTTTTTGCTGTGTTTTCCTATTGGGAGGACGGCGGACAGCAGCTGGAGGACGGCCGGCGGCTGCTCCATACCAAACTCCAGGGCGTGCCGGTTTATTGCTGGGGCAAGGTGAGCTGAACCCTAGGGGAAATCATTGCAATCTCGTTTTTCCTTTGCTACAATCAAAGCAAAGGAAAAGGGAGGAATGGCTATGGAAACACTGCATTTTGCCCATATCAGCGATACCCATCTCACCTGTCAGGGCAGCAGCCCTTTTATGCAGCGGGTGGCCCGGGAGGTTCGGGACCCCTGGGATAATCTGAAGGATTGTCTTTGTCAGCTCCAGGGGAAAGCGCTGGATTTTGTGCTGCTCACCGGCGACCTTGTCCACGAGGGAGAAGAAGAGGACTATAAGGCGCTGAAAAGATTGTTGGAGGAAAAATTGCCGGGAGTTCCTTTGTGCTGCGCCATGGGAAACCATGACCATCGCCTGGCCTTCCGCCGGGGATTTCTGGGAGAGGATATAGAGAACGCCGGTCCTTATCTGGCCTATACTCAGGTGAAGGGATTGGGCATTATTACATTGGATTCCCCCTATCTCTATGGGATGAAAGGCACATTGCCCCCGGATCAGTTGGAATTTTTGCGCAAGTCTTTGGAGCAAAAGCCGCCTAGAGGAAATATTGTCATCCTCCATCATCCAGTGGTGGGTCAACAGCCTTGGGGGCCGATGGAAGCGCCGGAAGAATATTTGGAGCTTTTGGCAAAGGGAAATGTGCGGGGCGTTTTTGCCGGGCATCTCCATTGCTCGTTTCATGGCTGGAGGGGAAGCGTGCCCCATTATACCGCCGGGTCCCTGGCCTTTGGCATCGATATGGACGAAAACAGGTCGGTGTATACCGATCAGTGGTGCTATCACCTGTGCCGCATGGAGGGGGACGGAACAGTGTCCTTCTGGCCGGTGGCCCTGTCACCTGTACGGCAGGTGCTTCAGGTGAAACCAGCAGAATAATGCAAAATATTCCCCGGAAATTTCCGGGGAATCTTTCTTTTGTCCCATAAAACCGCCTTTTGTTGACAAGGCCCCAGGTGCGGTGTAAACTAAAGAATGAATACATGGGCCTTTGTGGCTCTGAACCCAGGAAAGGGGAAGACCGATGAAGGCTCTTTTCAAGAAAACCTCCGGCAGTGCCGGGGCCGATTGTTGGTTGTTGGCCCTTCTGCTGGCGGCATTTTTTTTGTTCCAGCTGCCTCGGCTGGATCAGGCGCCTTGGGAAAATTACGATAGCTGGCGCCAGACCGATACCTACACCATTGCCCAGAATTACGCCCGGTTGGATATGAATCCCCTGCGGCCCCAATTCAATTACGATGGGCCTGGGGACAATTATGTACAGCTGGAGCTGCAGGTTATGCCCTATCTGTCGGCTGTGCTGTTCAAGATAATGGGGCAGGAGCCCTATTGGGTGCCCAGGCTGATCAGCCTGCTGTTTTTTATGGGTTCGGCGGTGTTTTGCTATGGTATCGGCCGCAGGTTGCTGAAAAATCGCTGGGCGGCTGTGGGGGCTTTTGCGGTTTATCTGGTTACGCCCATCAGCTTGCTGTACAGCCGGGCCATCATGCCAGAAGCGGCAGCGCTGTTTTTCTATACGGCCGCTATCTATTTTTTCCTCCGCTGGTATCAGGGCGGGGGCCGGGGTGTTCTGGCACTCTCCGGGGTGATGATGGGTCTGGCCATTATGGAAAAGACGCCGACGGCTTTTGCCGGGCTGATGATCCTGGTGCTCTTTTTCAAAAAAAGAGGGCTTCGCAACTTTAAAGACCCTATGTTCTATGGCTATGGCGCGCTGTCTTTGGGCTTGCCGCTGCTTTATTATTGGTATGCCGGACAGGTGGCCACCTTCACTTTCGTGTCGGGGATTGCCGAAAAGCACATTTTGAAAAGTGCATTCACCGCCATTTTCACTTCCCAGGCCTGGGAGTTTTTCCAGCGGGAAATGCCTTTGTTTTTCAGTTGGCCGGTGCTCGTTGGAATGCTTCTTGGAATTTTGTGCTGTCTGAAACAGAAAAATCTGCCCCTTCTTCTCTGGACACTGTCCATGGCTTTGGAGACTGCCACCATCGTGGCTGTCATCCGGTTTGGATATTATATGGTGTTTTTGGCGCCGCTGTTTGCCCTTCTGTGTGCCGCTTTGCTGTTGGAGGTGGGAAAAGCGATTCCCAAAGCCGGAGCGGTGCTGGGGTGTGTGCTGTGCGCCGCCGCATTTTATCACAGCCTGACAGTGGCCTGGCCCATGGCGTCTGTCAATGAGACCATTACCGCCCAGGCCCAGGTGATTCAGAATGTGACCGATGAGGAGGATGTGCTGGCTGTGGCCTCACCGGACCCGGTGTTGCTGGGTGCTTGCCAGCGCATGGGCTACCGGGCCAATCTCCGGTATTATGACTATATCCCGGAAGAGCCGGAAGAGGAGCTTTCCTATTTTCTGGGCCATGGCGTCCGGTATTTTGTGGCCCCTGGCGGCGTGATTCCTGGCGAAGACGGGGAAGAATATCTGGAGTTGCTGCGGTCCCGGTATCCTTTGGTGTACCAAGGGGAAGAATGTTTGATTTTTGACCTGGAGGGGAAAGTATGATGGCACAGCTGCGGGGGACTTACGAGAAACTGCCTCCGATTTTGAAATATCTCCTGATCTCCATTTTTGTCACGGTGGTGGATGCAGCCATTGTGTGGGTGCTGTCCATTCGCATGGGCGTGGGGCTGGGGATCGCCAACACTGTGGGTGTGGTCGTGGGCCAGGTGATCCACTACGGCCTGGCGTCCGGCCAGGTGTTTGAGATGGAGTTCGGAACGGTGGGAGCGGTGATTTATTTCGGCACCTTCCTGCTGGGGTTATTGCTGGCCAACTGGATCATCACCACCGTTTTTGCCCTATGTCAGGGGCTGATGGGGGAAAATCTGGCCTTTCTTGTGTCCAAGGGATGTTCGGTAGTGGGGCCCTTTTTCGCCCTCTATTTCCTGCGGAAAGGTTTGTATGCTTGTGTGAAAAGGAGAAGAAGCAAATGAACACATTGTTTGCCTGCCTGCCCTGTTACAACGAAGAAGAGAATATTATCCCCCTGACTCTGGGTTGGCTGGAGCAGGAGGAGGCTTTGAAAAAAGAGGGCTTTTCCCTCCAGGTGGTAGCTATCGACGACAAAAGCACCGACAGCACAAAGGAAAAGATTTGCCAGTTGGAGCGGGAGCATTCCCAGGTGCATCTGGTGGCCCATGAAAAGAATATGAACCTGGGCGGCGGCGTCAATACGGCGGTGACCTATTTTCTCCAGCACGGCGTACCTGGAGATCTGTGTGTGCTGATGGATGGGGACAATACCCATGACCCCAAGTATGTTCATTCTATGATCCAAGCAGTGCGCCGGGGAGCTGATGTGGTCATTGCCTCCCGCTACCAGGGAGGCGCCGAGGTTCACGGGGTGCCTCGTCACCGGCTTTTCCTCAGCGATGGGGCCAAGCTCTATTATTCCCTTATGCTTCGGGTACCCAAGGTAAAGGACTACACCTGCGGTTACCGGGCCTATACTTACCAGAGCCTTCAGAGAGCCCGGAAAAAATACGGGGATAAGCTGATTACCCAGCGTTCTTTTGCTTGTATGATGGAGCTTTTGTACAAGCTCTACCGCAGCGGTTGCCGTTTTGACGAGGTGCCGTTTTCCCTGCGCTATGACAACAAAGGCGGGGAAAGCAAAATGCGGGTGCTGCGCACCATGAAGGACAGCTTGAAAACCGCCTGGCAGCTGCGCCGGGGGAAAATCTAAAAATGCAAAAAAAGACCCGGCCTTATGGCCGGATCTTTTTTTGACCCTTTCGGGTCAGTGAAACAATATGAGAAACAGAAAAGAGAGATGAAAGGGAAAAGAGTGTGAAGCGGGAGGGGGGATCCCGCAGAGGTTTCGTTCTCTTCACCCTGATCACAGTTTATATTCTAATGGGAAAATGTAAAGAGAGCATACACTTTTTTTAAATAAAATTTGAACAATCAAACTTCTTCATGGGGAAGCATATCAAAGAGCTTGTAGATATCCCCGGCGCCCATGGTGAAGATCAAATCCCCGGGACGGGCCTGCCGGCGGATGAATGCCGCAGCATCGGGAAGGGTGGGGGCAAAAACGGCACCGGGAATCCGGTCGGCCAGGCTTTTGGAAGAGATGTGCTTCACATTGGTTTCCCGGGCGGCATAGATCTCGGTAAGCACAGCAATGTCCGCATAGGAGAGGGCCTTGGCGAACTCTTCAAACAGAGATTGGGTGCGGGAATAGGTGTGGGGCTGGAACACACAGATCACCCGGTCATAGCCCATGCTTTTGGCCGTTTTCAATGTGGCGATGATCTCATCAGGATGGTGGGCGTAATCATCGTAGATCACGGCTCCCTGGAAGGTGCCTTTCCGCTCAAAGCGCCGGCCTACACCGGTGTAGCCGCCCAAACCGGCGGCAAAGGCTTTGCCGGAAACACCCAGGGCATGGCAGGCTGCGGCGGCAGCCAGGGCGTTTTTCATGTTGTGTTCCCCAGGCACCTGAAGGGTGGCCCGGCAGTAAAACTCTCCAAAGCAGATGATATCAAAGGAATAGTATCCCAGGTTTACTTCCACATTCTTTGGATATACATCCCAGCGTGGTTCCAGACCAAACCGGATGATTCGCCGGTTACAGTTGGTCACGGCTTTTTCCACATGAGGATCTTCTCCATTGGCCACCACCAGACCTTCCTTCTCCGGCACCAGACAGGCAAAGCGGTGGAAGCTTTGGATGATGTCATCGGTGCTGCTGAAAAAGTCCAGATGATCCCGTTCGATGTTGAGCAAAATGGCGATGGTGGGCAGAAAACTCAAAAAGGAGTTCCGGTATTCGCAGGCCTCGGCCACGAACAGATCTTTGGCGCCAATGCGCAGGCTGCCGCCGATCATGGGCAGCTCACCGCCTACCATTACGGTGGGGTCCATATGTGCACAAAGGAGCACTTCGGTGAGCATGGAGGTGGTGGAGGTTTTGCCGTGAGTACCGGCCACACAGAGGGCATGGTTGTAACCTTGCATCAAAAGGCCCCAAGCCTGGGCCCGTTCCAAAACAGGGAGACCGCGGCGGCGGGCTTCTTCAATTTCCGGGTTGGAATCAGGGATGGCGGCGGTGCGGATGACCAAGGCGGCATTCCCCAGCTGCTGGGCACTGTGGCCGATGTAAACGGTGATATCCTGGCGGCGGAGCATGGCCACAGCGGGAGAATGATCCCGGTCGCTGCCTTGGACGATGGCGCCCATCTGCTGAAGAAGGCGGGCCAAAGCCCGCATGGAAACGCCGCCGATGCCGCAGAGATGAATGACTTTATGCTCTTCGATCAGTTGTTTCAGGTGCTGATAATTCATATGTTCTCATCCTATTCACCCTGCCCTGGGCAGGAATGGAGTATTTTTTAAAGTGAAAAGGGAAAGTCAGGGCTCTGATGAAGCAATAAAAGAAAGGGACTGGAACAGCCCATTTTTGCTTTCGGGCAGAGTCTGGCCTTAAAACCTCACTTTATTATATAGCATTTTCCATGGAATATAAATAGAAATTTTCATAGAGGTGGAGGAAAAGTAAAATCTCCCCTTTCGCCTATACAAGAAAATATGAAAATGCTATAATGAGTTGGAATGGAACGGAGAGAGGGGAAAACCATGAAAACCTTGATTTTGACGGTATCCACCGGGTGGGGGCATACGGCCACAGCCATGGCCATCGAGGCTCGCCTGCGCCAGATGGGCGGTGGTGCCCACACCATCGATGTGTATAAATATATCAATAGTTTTATTTCGGAGACTCTGGACAAAAGTACCGCCATTTATACCAAGGTAGCCCCTGATATTTATCGGCTGATTTATGATTACCTGGAAGGCGGCGTGGAAGTGGACCAGCGGAATATCTTCAGCCTGGTCAATCGGCTGTGTTCCTACAAGCTGGCCCGTCTGGTGGAAGATTATGATCCTGATGTGATCGTGTGTACCCATGTGTTTGCCGCCCAGTTGGCCAATGAGCTGAAAATGCGGGGCAAAACCAGAGCCCGTATCGTGGGCATTGTCACCGATTATACCATCCATCCTTACTGGGAAACGGTGTCCTGTGTGGATTATGTGGTGACGGCCAGCGAAGTGCTCACCTATCGGGGGATCAAACGGGGCATTCCTGAGCGGAGGATCAAGCCTTTGGGAATTCCGGTGCACCCCAAGTTCAATGAAAGTCTTTCCAAAGAAGAAGCCAGAAAAAAACTGGGCCTTTCGCCGGAAGGAAATGTGGTGCTGATGATGGGAGGCGGTTTGGGCTACGGCCTGGCGGCCAGCGAGGTGGAGCGTCTGCTCTGTCTCCGGCATTCCTTCCAGCTGCTCATTGTCTGCGGCAAAAACAAAAAACAGCAGAAGCAGTTTGAAAAATACCGGCAGGAGCACGGATTTGAACATCTTCATGTCTATGGGTTCGTGGACAATGTGCAGGAGATGATGGATGCCGCCGACATTCTGGTGAGCAAACCCGGCGGCCTGACGGTGAGTGAAGCCTTGGCCAAAAAGTTGCCCATGGTGGTGGTCAATCCCATCGCCGGTCACGAAGAGCGGAACCTGGAATTTCTCCTCAACTGCGGTTTGGCGGTCAGCGCCACCAAAACATTTCCCTTGGATGAAGCGGTCAATTTGCTTCTGAGCATTCCCCGTCGCCGGGAAGAGATGCGCCAGGCCATTGAAACGGTGGCCAAGCCCCATGCTCTGGAGGATATATGTCAGTTTATCACCTCATTGCAAGTGCCTGGCCCTGCTGTATTGTAAAACAGAATACAAAAAGCCGCCGGAAATTCCGGCGGCTTTTTGCTGTCCTATGGAAAATGCTTGTTGACAAAGTATATTATTCAATATATAATATTAACAACAAAATAGAAAGCGGGTGATTCCATGACATTTCAGCTGGGGGCCGCGCTGCTGGACGCCTGTGTGCTGGCGGTGCTCTCCCGGGGGGACGCTTATGGTTATGTGCTGACCCAGCAGGTGCGCCAGGTGATCGAGGGATCGGAAACCGCTTTGTATCCGGTGCTTCGCCGTTTGCAGAAGGACGGATGCCTGGACACCTATGACCAGCCCTATCAGGGACGGAACCGGCGCTATTACCGGGTTACCCCCCAAGGCGTGGAGAGGCTGGAAGAATACCGGCAGCAGTGGCGTCTGTATAAGAGCCGGGTGGATACGATCTTGCTCAAGGAGGGACAGGAATGACGAAGGATGAATTTCTCACCACATTGCGCACATTGATCCAGAATATGCCTCCGGAGGACCGGAGGGATGTGATGAATTACTATACCGAGTATTTTGAAGACGCTGGCCCGGAACGGGAGCAGGAGGTGTTGCGTCAGCTGGGAAGCCCTGAGCAGGTAGCCCGGGAAGTGCTGGGCGGAGGCTTTGCACCGGCCCAGGAACCTGCAGGCGCACCGAAAAGGAGCCGTGGATTGATCTCCGCCATTGCCATGATCTGTGCCGCTCCCATTGCGCTGCCGTTGATGGCCGCCGGGGTGCTGGTGGTGTGCTGTATGGCTCTGGCCGCACTGCTGTGCGTAGGCGGACTGCTGGTGGCTGCCGTGGCCGTGGTGGTTATGGGCGGGGCCAGTATGGGAGCAGCGCTGTTTACCGGTGGACTGGGAAGCGGCACCGTGCTCTATTTTCTGGGAAGCGGGCTGGCTCTGTTGGCCTTCGGTGTATTGTTCGTAGCTCTCTTTGTTCGGTTCGGTATTTTTTGTTTTCGGAAAATCACCGACTGGGCCAGTGACTTTGTAAATCGAAGGAGGGTTCGGCAATGAAAAAGGGCTTTCGTAATTTTGTACTCCTTTGCGTGGGCGTGGGAGTGGTGGGCGTCGCCATGGCGGCGGCCGGAGCGGCCATGGGCGGCCGGACCAGCCTGCGCCTGAACCGGCCGGGGGCCTCTTTGGAGATTACCCCTTGGGGGATCAGCTTTTCCCAGGGGAGCAGCACCAGTCATGGTCTGCTGGACGGACTGGATGAAATGCTGGATGCCTTGGACAACCTGGACAAAGGGGATTTTATGAGCCGTATCCCCGATGGGGACGATGATTGGAACCTGATGGGAGAGGATGAAGTCACCCGGCGGCAGCTGGAGGCGTTTGGATCGCTCAAGGTGGATGTGCGCCAGCTTCCGGTGGAAGTGAAGGAGGGAGACGGGTTTGCCATCGCCTGTTATGGAGAAGAGACGGTGGATGCTGTTTCCTACACTTTGGATAATAGGGAGCTGACGGTGAAGCAGCAAAAAGATCTGACCCAGATGGGCGGACACAAAGTGGTCATCACCATGCCGCGAAACAGCGCCATGGAAGGGATCAACATCCAAAGCGACAGCGGAGCGGTATCTCTGGAGCTGGAGGATGACATTCTGGCCACCAGCATCACAGTGCAGACCCAAACCGCTCCCATGAGTGTGGATGTGAAAATGTGCACCACTTTGCTGCTGGAGACTCAGTCGGGAGCTATTTCCCTGGAGGAAGAAAACATCGGCACGGCCAGAGTGAATGCGGTCAGCGGCGCCATATCGGTGGAAGGAGCTTTGCTGGGGCAGCTGGAAGTGACAAGTCAGAGTGGCGTCATCAATGTGGATGTGGATGGGCGCCAGGAGGATTATACCTATACCTGTTCTTCGCAGGGTCTCGTGGCGGTGAATGGAAACCCGGGCAGTACATCGGGAGGCCAGGGCCATAACACCGTTCATCTGCAAAGCCAGACCGGTCTGATCAATTTGGAATTTGACGATTGAATATAGCTTAAAATTTTGGGAGAGGTTCCTGAACTTCAGTTTGCCGAAAACTTATCTGATTAGGGGGAATGTTTGTCCACTCCCTCACCAATTTGTAAAAACCGGCGACCTGTGCGGCGGTTTTTGTACCGATCAAGGGCCAAGTGTGCGCCATAGGCGTGCGCGCAGGCCCTTGCAAAAATCCGAAAAAGTGGCTTTTGCCACTTTTTCGGTATGCTCAAGCGCGGGGAAACTCCCCGCGCTTTTTCCATGGGGAAGCCCAGTTGCGAAGGGGAAGAGGGCATGGTATACTGGAGCGGATATTTGCCTTTGCGCTGGAAAGGAGGGGCTTTGCGATGCCCCAGCGATTTGATGTGATTTTTTGGGATTTTGACGGCACTTTGGCCCATTCCCGCCACTTGTGGACCAATTCCATCTGTGATGCTTTGAAACAGGCCGACCCTGAGACAAATATCGGTTTTGATCAGCTGCGTCCCCTGACCCGCACCTGTTATCCCTGGGATCAGCCGGAAGAGAATTACCACCGCTTGCAGGGGGCGGAGTGGTGGAGCTATATGGAAAAGCAATTTGCCCGGGCCTATGAGCAGGCTGGGGTGAAAACAGAAATCGCCCGAAACGCCGCGGCCCGGGTACGGAGGGAAATCCTCCGGCCGGAAAAATACCATTTGTTTGAGGATACCTTCTGGGCGCTGGAATATTGCCGTAGAGAAGGCTGCCGGAATGTGCTGCTTTCCAACAATTATCCGGAACTGGAGGAAATCACAACCGTATTGGGTCTCACTCCCTTGCTGGATGGCATGGTGGTTTCCGGGCAGGTGGGCTGGGATAAGCCCCGGCCGGAGATCTTTCACCTGGCTTTGGAACAAGCCGGCAAGGGAGCCCGGTGCCTGATGGTGGGAGACAATCCGGTGGCCGATATCCAAGGGGCCAGAAACTGCGGCATTCCTGCGGCTTTGGTACACAAGGAAGCCGATTGCGATGCCGATTATCACAGTGATACCTTGCGGGGATTGGTGGAGCAGGTTTTTGCTCCGGCTATGGTTTCTGGCACATTTTGATAAAATTTCCCGGGGAATTCTATGGAAGATGGCAGATATCCCCGGCGTACCCTTTCTGCTATACTGTTTCCAAAGGGGGAACAATCAGAAAGGGGGGAGCCGCCTGTAGGCGGAAAATATGAAAAGAGGAAGAACAGGAAGCACAGCGGTGGACATGACCCAGGGAACGCCCTGGAAACAGATTTTGCGCTTCGCCTTGCCGTTGCTTTTGGGAAATTTGTTTCAGCAGCTATACAATACGGTGGACGCCGCTGTGGTGGGCAATTTTGTGGGAAGTGAAGCTCTGGCCGCCGTGGGCACCAGCGGTCCGGTGATTCAGCTGCTGGTGGGACTGTTTTTGGGTATGAGCCTGGGCGCCGGTATTCTGATTTCCCAGTTTTTCGGTGGAAAGGTATTCGGCAATATTCAGCGGGCGGTGAACACCGCTATGCTTCTCACACTGACCTTGGGACTTCTGGTCACAGCCATTGGTCTGCCCCTGGCCCCGGTGATTCTGCGGGCTTTACGGGTGCCGGAAAAGGTGTATCCCATGGCGGTGAGCTATTTGCGGGTGATTTTCTGCGGCGTCACTCCCATGATGTTTTATAACATGGTGGCCTCCATTCTCCGGGCTTTGGGTGACAGCCGCACACCCTTGGTGGCCTTGGGCATCGCCAGCATCATCAACATCATTCTGGACCTGTTTTTTGTCATCGTCTGCGGCTGGGGCGCCGCCGGTGTGGCCTGGGCTACCGTGATCGCCCAGACCCTTTCGGTGTTTTTCAGCGGCTGGCGGCTGCATCATATGGAGGAATACACCCGTCTGTCCCGGGATTTTATCCATCCGGATTTGCATATGTTGGGGCGGATGGTGCGCCTGGGTCTGCCATCGGGCATTCAGCAGACGGCCTTTTCTGCCGGAATGATGCTGGTGCAGAGCATGATCAATTCCTTTGGTCAATATGTGATGGCGGCCTATGTGGTCACCATGAAAGTGGATGCTTTCTGCGTCATGCCTTTGATGAGCCTGGGACTGGCCATGACCACATTTACCGGGCAGAACATCGGCGCAGGGGATATCCCACGGGTGGAAAAGGGCTGCCGCCAGGGATTGCTGCTTACAGTGTCTATCACCGGCGGACTTTCGGTGCTGCTGTTTTTCTTCGGCAAATACCCGCTGATGCTCTTTACCCCGGAGCCGGAGCTGCTCCGGGAAGGGATGCATCTTTTGCGTATTCTCTGCCCCTTTTATTGGGTTATTGCCGTCAGCGATCTGCTCACCGGCGTGATGCGTGGGTCAGGAAATACCATCATCCCCATGATCAATTCTATGATCTGTCTCTGTCTGATCCGTATCCCGCTGATGTATTGGCTGGTTTCTCTGTTCCATAGCGCCGATGCTTTGTATTACAGCATGGTGATCGGTTGGTGCGTGGGTGCCACCTTTATGAGCCTGTTTTATAAGCTCAGCCCCTGGCGCCGCCGGGCCTTGGAAAAATACCAAAAAGATCAGCAGCTGTTGGCTGAAAAATAGGGAATGGTTTGTCAAAAGCCGCCGGGGCGCAGGGCCTGGCGGCTTTTTTCCGGGGAAAATGAGAACTTCTTTTGAACAAACAGCCTCTTTGCTTGACGGACCCTTTTCTTTTTGAGTAAGATAAAAGACAAAGACGCAAAATGCTGACTTGATGCAGATGGGAGCCAATATGAAAAGGAAAAAACTTTTTTGCTGTGGAATTTTGCTGGCCTTGTGTTTGGGAATTCATGGATGGGCTGCCCCTTCCGATCTTCTGCTGCAGGAAGGGGAAATGGATTTTGATCAGGTGTATGAACTGCTGACAGCTCTGACTCCGGAGGAGCTTTTGGCCGATATGGAGCGGGCCTATGAGGTGGTGGCCGACAGTCCCCAGAGTGAGGAGGAAGATGTGCTCACCCCCTGGACGGCGGCGATGATCGATCGGCTGGATGAGTTCAGCGATGAGGATCTTCTGTCCATTATTTTGGACAAAAGCCGCTCCACTGCTTTTCGGGCGGCGGTAATCCAGCTGCGGGAGATGCAGACCAATGGAGAAGAGACCGATGAGCGCCTGTATCAGATGCTGTTGGATGAGCAGGAGGAAGAGTATCTGCGCACCACTTTGCTTCTGCATCTGGAATTTTCCACACCTGCTCAGCAGCAGCTTCTCCAGCAGCTGGCGCAGCAGGATGGAGACCTGGGAGAATACGCCGAAAAAAAGCTGGAATGGAGCAGCCGGGAAGAAAACTATGAGCAAACATCCCGGCCTCAGGAGGAAGAAGTCCCGGAAACCCAGGACAGCGCCTCGGCAGAGCCGGTTTCGCCCGAGCAGGAAGAAGAGAGACAGGTGTGCTGGACCATTTTGCTCTTTTCCCTCAGCTTTCTGGTGGGGGCCGGGGTATGGCGGCAGCTGGGAGGAGGTTTGTTCCCGCCAGAGCAGCCAGAGCAGGAGGAATGAGGGGCTTTGCTTTTTGTGTGAGAAGCTGGTATACTGTCTTGTGTAATGATTTTCAAAGGAGAGGATAATTTGATCCGCGAGATGACAGCCCAGGATGAAAAACGGTATTTGGACATGGGTCAGGAGTTTTACAGCAGCAATGCTGTACTGCATCCCATCCCCAGGGAGATTTACCACAAGAATTTTCAGGAGATGCTTCAGGGCAGCCCCTACATCAAAGGGTATATCATCGAAAAAGATGGCCAGACAGCAGGATATATGATCCTGTCTTTCACCTATTCTTCGGAAGTGGGGGGCATGGTGGTGCTCATTGAAGAGCTGTTTCTCCATGAAAACTTCCGTGGATGCGGCCTGGGCACCGAAGCGCTGGATTTTGTTCGGAAACAATTTCCCCATGCGGCCCGGTTCCGTCTGGAGGTGACACCGGATAACGGCGGGGCGGCCCGTCTCTATGCCCGCAAGGGCTTTGAGCCGCTGGACTACCGCCAAATGGTGATCGACCCGCCAGCGGAAAGCCGATAAGCAGCAAAAGCCGCCCTGTTCGGGGCGGCTTTTTATAAAACAGAAAAGTGTGGGAAAAAGAGAAAGGAGAGGATGTGCGTTGACAGGGGAAGTGAAGAAAAAAAGGGTGGCCACCGATATGACCCAGGGCAATCCGGCCAAATTGATTTGTCTGTTTGCCTTGCCGCTGCTGTTTGGAAATGTGCTCCAGCAGCTTTACAACATGGTGGACAGCATTGTGGTGGGCAACTTTGTGGGAGATGCTGCCTTGGCCGCCGTGGGAACCGGCTTTCCGGTGATTTTTATGCTGGTGTCTTTGTTCATGGGGTTGGGCACCGGCGCTACGGTGATGATCTCCCAGTTTTATGGGGCGGGAGACAGGGAAAGCCTGCGTAAAACCGTAGCCACTATCTATAACGCCATTCTGGTGGGGGCCGTGCCGCTGACCATTCTGGGCATCTTGCTGGCAGGGCCGTTGCTGCGCATGATGAATGTGCCGGAAGATGCCTATGGTATGGCCCGCACCTATGTGATGGTGGTCTTTGCCGGGGTTGTGGGCAACCTGGGATATAATGTGAATGCCGGTATTTTGCAGGGATTGGGCAACAGCCGTACCACGCTGCTGTTTCTGTCCATTGCCTGTGTGATCAATATCGTGCTGGATCTGGTGTTTGTCATTGTGTTCTCCTGGGGCGTGATGGGTGTGGCTCTTGCTACCATCATCGCTCAGTTCTGTTCCTGGTTGTTTGGCATTTTTTATATCAACAAGCATTACAAGGAGCTGCGCATTCGCCCCTTCCATTGGGATTTTGACCGGCATCTCTTTGGAAGAGCCATGAAATTGGGCATTCCTTCCGGCATTCAGCAGGCGCTGTTTTCCGTGGGAGTCATGGTGCTGCAAACGCTGATCAACCGCTATGACACCGCTTTTATCGCCGGGTTTCAGGGAGCCAACAAACTGGATACCTTTGGATTTATGCCGGTGCAGAGCTTTGCCATCGCTGTGACCACCTATGTGGGTCAGAACATCGGCGCAGGCAAGATGGAACGGGTCAACCGGGGAATGTGGTATACTGTGGCCATGTCGGCTGCTGTCAATGTGGTGGTGGCCATTTTCCTGGTACCCCTGGGGCCGGTGTGTATGCGGCTATTTTCTCAGGACCCTCAAGTGATTGCAGCTGGTTGTGCCTATCTGGATCGGATCATGCCTTTTTATGTGGTCTTTTCCTTTATGTTCATTCTGAACGCCGTGATGCGGGGGGCCGGAGAGACCATTGTGCCCATGATCTCCACTCTGATCTCTCTGTGGCTGGTTCGTATCCCGGTGGCTTATTTCCTGGCGGATCATTTTGGCCGGGACAACTTGTTCTATTGTTATGTGATCGGCTGGCTGGCCGGTGTGGTGCTGTCCGGCCTTTACTACCTGTCTGGCAGATGGAAGAACAAATCCATTGTGACGCGTGCATAAGTAAAGGAAAACCGCTTCATAGGATGCCTTTTCGGGGAAAATTGTGTAGGTTTGTCAATGATGTGTTACAGATGAGGAAAAGAGAGTAAGACCTGTTTA
>CALLCY010000029.1:0-4083 GCA_938000015.1 uncultured Clostridia bacterium | reverse complement strand
CGCGAAAAAGGTCGGGGAAAAACCTAGTTTTTCCCCGAGAGCCAGCGGCGGCGTTACCTACCGGAATGATGGTTATTTCGGCTTTACGCCGAAATAACACGCCGCCAATGCTCTAGGAGGGGCCCGGCGGTTCCCGCCGGGAAGAAGCCTGGAGCAGCCTTCGCCGTAGCGAAGGCTCTGGCTCTGCATAGTATGTGGAGGAGGGATGCCGAAGATGGAGATCACAGGTTTCAAGCAGTCCAACAAAGCGAACTTTCAACCGGGACGAAAAAGCCCGGTTCAGTATATCGTGGTGCACTATACGGCCAACAAAGGCGACACGGCCAAGAACAACGCCGACTATTTTGCACGGGAAGAAACCAAAACCTCTGCCCATTATTTTGTGGACGAAAAGGAAGTGTGGCAAAGCGTAAAGGACGAGGATACCGCCTATCATTGCGGGGCCAAGACCTACAAGCACCCCCTTTGCCGCAATGGCAATAGCATTGGGGTGGAGATGTGCATCTGGGACAAAGGAGGAAAAGTGCGCCCCGGCACGGTGGAAAAGGCCGCAGAAGTGGTGCGGCAGCTGATAGCCCGCTACAATGTGCCGCTGGAGCGAGTGCTGCGGCATTACGATGTGACCGGAAAAAACTGCCCTCTTCCCATGGTGGAGAACCCTTCCCTGTGGGAGGACTTCAAAACAAAGCTGAAAGGAGACGAGGAGGAAATGCTGGATTATCCCGATTGGGCACTGAAAACCTACCAATGGTATGAGGATATGCCGGAATGGGCCCGGGCTTCGGTGCAGAAGGCGGTGAAGCGGGGCCTGGTTTCCGTAGGGGCCGATAACGCCGTCAGCGTATTGGGCGCCAATTTGCAGACCCTGGTTTATCTGGACCGGGCTGGACTGCTGGAGCCAGAGTCTTCACTGCGGTGAAGACTGCCGGAAATTCTAAAAAGAATTTCCGGCATTGGCGGCGTGTTATTTTGCTTTTTGGCAAAATAACTTGCAAATCGTTAGGTGACGCCGCCGCTGGGCCCAGTGCCTGGGCAGTCATACTCTCTTTGCCAGGGTGAAAACAACCAACAAAGGCGAAGAAGATATGGGTGCAGCGTCACGCTGCTCCCCGACCTTTTTCGCGCCCCAGGCGGGGTCTGATAACGGCCAAGTGCATCAAAAAAGGCTCCCCATCGGGGAGCCTTTTTGTTTGGCCTTGGTTCTGTTGCCGGGCGCGGGAGCGCAGTATGGCCGTCCGGACACCGGACCGGGAGCGCAGTATGGGACCGGCGGCTCGCCGGACGAAAAAGACCGGGAAAATGGTGGTAGGATAGGGACAAGAAAAACAGAGAAAGGAAGAATCACAATGGCAAGAGAATACATCTGTCTGTACCACTCCTATCTGGACGCCATCCAGGCTTTGGATGATGCCGAACGGGGCCGACTGCTGACGGCCATGCTGGAATACACCTTGACAGGAGACGCCGGGAACCTCCGGGGCAACGAACGGTTTGTGTTCCCCCTCATCAAAAACCAGATCGACCGGGACAATGCAAAATATGCCAGACAGTGTGAGAGAAACGCAGCTAACGGCAAAAACGGCGGCAGACCCAGAAACCCAAAAAACCCAGTGGGTTTTTCCGAAACCGAAAAAAGCCAAGACAAAGGAGAATACGAAGGAGAAGAAGAAAGCAAAGACAAAGACAAACACAAAAACAAAAACAAAGAAGAAGAAAAAAGAGAGGGTGAGGGTGAGTGCAAAGAAAAAGAAAAAGCGCCCGAGACGCCGGAGGGCGTCCGAAGGGCGCATCACTTTCACCCACCCACCCTCTCTCAGGTGCGGGATTATGTTTATGAGAGAAATTCTCCGGTAGACCCCCAGGGATTTCTGGATTTCTATCAGGCCAAGGGCTGGATGGTGGGCAGCACCCCTATGCAGGACTGGAAAGCGGCCTTGCGCAATGCGGAAAGCTGGGAGCGTTGGCAGCGGAAGGAACGACAGCCCGGGACCTGTGGGGCCACTGAGGAGCCGGACCCCTACGAAAGCGGTGAGACCCTGTGGCCTTTCTGAGCCGGGAAAATGGCCCGGAAGGGGATCTGGAAGCCCTGGCCAGCCGCAAAGCGGAGCGCTGCCCAGGGGATTATATCCAGGATGGGCTGCTTCATTGCGGCGCCTGTCATAGCAAAAAGGAAACCTGGGTGGAGCTGTTTGGGCGGCAGCGAAAGGTGGCCTGTCTGTGCCGGTGCCAGAGCGAGAAAGTGCGGCGGCAGCTGGAGGAAATGGAACATCGCCAGCGCCTGGAAGCTCTGGAGCGGAAAAAAGCCGCCGCTGTCCAGGACCCGGCCTACCGGAAATGGAGCTTTGAGGGGGATGACGGGGCAAATCCCCGGGTGATGAACGCTCTGCGCCGCTACTGCCAGAAGTGGCCGGAGATGAAAAGGCGGAACATCGGGCTGTATCTCTATGGTGGCGTGGGCACCGGCAAGACCTTTGCCGCCGCCTGCGTGGCCAATGAGCTGACCCGGCAGGGAGTACCGGTGCTCATGACCAGCTTGGTGCGCATGGCAAATGCCTTGGGCTGGGGGGAGGAGCGGGCGCAGTTTCTCCGCAGCCTGAACGCCTATGATCTGCTGGTGCTGGACGATCTGGGAGCCCAGCGAGGGAGCGACGCCATGAAAGAAGCGGTGTATCAGATCGTGGACAGCCGCTATGCCAGCGGCAAGCCGATTTTAGTCACCACCAACCTGACCTGGGAGCAGTTCCAGAGCCCCCGGGAGGAAGGGGACAGGCGGATCTATGACCGCATCCGGGAAATGACGGTGGCCATCCAGATGGGCGGCCAGAGCCGCCGCCATCGGCTCCACGAGGAAAAGCAGAATGCCGCCCGGGAGATGCTGTGGCATTAGACTATGGGGCATGGGAAGAAATAGTCGACACTCACCTTTGGGCATGGTAAACTGGAAAGGGAAATGGTGCCAATGAAATGAGCCTGAACCAGACCCGCAAGGTATGGGCGGAAGGACGGAAGAGCAAATGACAGGAGGAAATTTCAGGTCATGGGAAACCAGTCTGTGATGGATGAATTAAAAGAATTGCTGCGGCCCTTTGTCCGGGAACATCCGCTGAAAAAGGACACCGTGCTGGAGGAAGATGTGGAGAGCCTGCTGGGGTTTGCGCAGGCATTCCATGTGGAGGAGCGGCTACTGGAAACAGTGAAATCCAATCCGGATGGGGTGTTCTGGGATTTTCTGAAGGTGATACCGGAGGGCGTGCCGCCGGGACAGGAGGAATTGCTTTTGGATGATGAAGAGGAGGAGGCAGACGGATGGAAGAAACATTGAGAGCATTCCTGCAACAGTACATCGGCCAAGGGGAATTGAAAAAGGATCGGGTGCAGGAGGATGATGTGGAAATGCTGATCCACAGTGTCTGCATCCAAGGAATAGAGCAGGACATCATTGACTATGGCACAGCCCATCCGGAAGCACCTTTTTGGGACTTTTTGAAATTGGAGAAACCGGGCTTGTATGGAGTGACCCAGGAAGAACTGCTTTTGGAGGATGAAGAGGAATAAAGATTTTTGATGAAAATTTCCCGGGGAAGGGGAGTTCAAAAAAAGTAACGACAGAGTAACGACAGCAATACCGCCAAAAAGCCGGGAAAACCGGATACAGTTAATTTTCCGGATAGCACGAAAAAACCCCGGAAGCCTTGATTTTCAAGGTTTCCGGGGCCTTTCAGCTTGGCAGCGGGAGAAGGATTCGAACCCTCACAAACAGAGTCAGAGTCTGTCGTGCTACCCTTACACAATCCCGCTATTTTGTTTTTTCGCTTTGGGCCGTGGCCCTGAGCGCATAATTTATTATAGCTATATTTTTCAGAATGTCAACACCTTTTTTAAAAAAATCTGAAAAACTTTCAAAAAACTTTGGAGGAAGTTTTTCAAGGTCTCTTGCAATTCTCCCCGAAAACGAAGATAATATAACAGGGGCAGCGTGACGGTCCCGTGTCGGGACGGCCATACTGCGCTGCCGCGCTAAGCAACAGAACCGGGGCCGGTTCGATGCGATCCGGCAAAGATAAGAATGGCGGCGGGGACACC
>CALLCY010000028.1:0-1838 GCA_938000015.1 uncultured Clostridia bacterium | reverse complement strand
GGTGTTGGCTCGCCAGCACCGGAGCACAGGAGCAAACAGCGCATACAGCCTTCAGAGAGTTTTGGCCGTCCGGCCATCCGGACTTTTCAAAGCGCGTTCAATATGTTATACTGTTTTTCAGTGGGGAAATACCCCGAAAAAAAACTAGATGCATTGGAGGATGAACGCCATGAAACGGGCTATCAAATGCGGCAAGCTCTTTGATTCCATCAGCTGCAAGGTTCTGGAGGACAAAGTGGTCATTATCGAGGACAAGACCATTTATGATGTGATCGACCTGCGGGAGTTTGCCCAGGAGCCGGATATGGAAGTGATCGACCTTTCGGACAAATTCGTCACCCCCGGCCTCACCGACCTCCATGTCCACAGCGGCATGAACGGCGAAGGCAATGACCGGATGAACTTGCTCCATCACACCCCCGCTGAGCTGACCCTCTATTCCCTGAAGAATGTACAGCAGGATCTGTATGCCGGCTTCACCACTCTGCGTGACTGCGGCAGCCAGGCTTTTGTCAGCGTGGCCCTGCGTGACGCCATCAACAAAGGTGATTTTGAAGGCCCCCGGATGTTTGTCTCCGGCTATTCTCTCGGCTCCACCGGCGGCCATGCCGACAGCCACTATGCCCCCGGCGTCACCTGCACCGCCGAAGAGCATCCCATCATCGACGGCCCCGACTCCGCCCGGAAGGCCGCCCGTTTCAACCTGAAGAATGGCGCTGATTTCCTGAAATTCATGTCCACCGGCGGCGTGATGAGCAAGGGCACCACTCTGGGCGCCCAGCAGCTGTGCGACGATGAGATCGCCGCCATCATCGAGATCGCCAATCTCTATGGCGTCCACACCGCCACCCATGCCCACGGCACCAACGGCATCAAGGCCGCTGTCCGTGCCGGCGTCACCACCGTGGAGCACGGCATGATCCTGGACGAGGAAGCCATCGAGCTGATGCTGGAGCATGGCACTTACCTCACCCCCACCATCATCGCCGCCGAGCGCATCTGCGTCAAGGGCCCGGAGATGGGTCTGACCCCCTGGATGGTGGAAAAGGCCAACCAGGCCCTGTCCCATCACGAATGGGGCTTCCGTCAGTGCCTGGAAAGAGGCGTGCCCATCACCTTCGGCACCGACTCCGCCACTCCCTATAACTACCACGGCAAGCAGGGCTATGAGTTCGAGCTGCTCCAGCGTTTCGGCATGGACCCCCACAAGGCTCTGGTGGCCGCTACCATGACCAACGCCAAGGTGCTGGGCGTGGACAAGACCCAGGGCAGCGTGGAAAAGGGCAAGGTTGCCGATCTGTGCGCCTGGTCCTGCGATCCCATGGAGGATGTCAAGACCATGCAGAACTGCCTCTTTGTTATGAAGGAAGGCGTCGTCGTCAAGTCCTAGTCCGGTGTCGGGATAGCCATACTTTCTTTGCCCGGGCAAACACAACCGGCCAAGGCAAAGAAAGGAACGGGTCCAGCGTCACGCTGGGTGGCGTGTCGCCACTCCCAACCTGCGCTCCTGCGCTAAGCAATCAAACCAAGATCCAGCAAAAAAGCCTCCCATTTGGGAGGCTTTTTGTTATATAGGCCGATTGAACACAACCAGCCCAAAATAATATTTTAGGCTTTTCTATGGCACTTGGCGCTGGCAGGGACTCCGCCTGGGGCGCGAAAAAGGTCGGGGAAGTCTGGTGGCCGGACGGCCATACTTTCTTTGCCTTTCTCCATACAACCTGCCGGGTGCGGGAGCACAATATGACTGCCCAGGCACTGGGCCCAGGGGCGGCGTCACCTACCGTCTTGCAAGTTATTTCGGCTTTATGCCGAAATAACACGCCGCGGACGGCCCA
>CALLCY010000027.1:0-3525 GCA_938000015.1 uncultured Clostridia bacterium | reverse complement strand
CCCCCTTGCTGTCAGTGTATGGGGCGCCCATACGGAGTATGCCCCTTTTTTCCCCGCCGCCGTTGCGAAAAAAGGGGAAAGGTGTTATACTTTTTTATTAGCATTGACGAAAAAACAAGGGGAGGACAACATGGGAAAAACACCGGTGACAGTATCCCAGGAGGAACTTTTGCGCCAGCAGGAGTACAGCCAGCGCATCCATCAATATTATCAGGAAAAGCTGGGGCGGGCGCCCGTGGCCTGCACCGACACCTACGGCTGCCAGCAGAACGAATCGGACAGCGAAATACTCCGGGGCATGATGGCCCAGATGGGCTTTGCCTTCACCCATGAGCCGGAAGAAGCCGACCTGGTGCTGTTCAACACCTGCGCCGTGCGGGAACACGCCGAAATGCGGGTCTATGGCAATGTGGGGGCCTTGGTGCACCAGAAGCGCCGCAATCCCGATCTCATCGTGGCGGTGTGCGGCTGCATGGCCCAGCAGGAACGGGTGGCCGAAAAGATCAAAAAGAGCTTCCCTGTGGTGGACCTGCTCTTCGGCACCCATGTGCTCTATAAATTCCCCGAGCTTCTGTGGCGCAGGCTGGAAGGGGGCAAGCGGGTCTTTGACATCTCCGGGGATGCTTCCGGGGTGATTCTGGAAGGGGTGGAGCCCAACCGGGACCGGTCGGTGAAGGCCTGGCTGCCCATTATGTATGGCTGCGACAACTTCTGCTCCTATTGCATCGTCCCCTATGTGCGGGGAAGAGAGCGCAGCCGGGAGCCGGAGCAGATCATTCAGGAATTCCGCTCCCTTCTGGCCGCCGGCGCCCGGGACATCACCCTTCTGGGACAGAATGTGAATTCCTACGGCAAAAACACCCAGGCCGGCTGGGATTTTGCCGATCTTCTGGACCGGCTGTGCCAGGAGGAAGGGGAGTTTCTCATCCGGTTCATGACCAGCCACCCCAAGGACGCTTCGGAAAAGCTCTTCCAGGTGATGGCCAGAAATCCCAAGGCGGCAAAGCACTTGCACCTGCCCTTCCAGTCGGGCAGCAGCCGGGTGCTGAAAGAGATGAACCGGTCCTATAACCGGGAGCAATACCTGGAGCTCATCGACCTGGCCCGGAAGTATATGCCCGATGTGACGCTGAGCAGCGATGTGATCGTGGGCTTCCCCAATGAGACCCAGGAGGAATTTGAAGAAACCCTGAGCCTCATTGAAAAGGTGCGGTTTGACAATCTGTTCACCTTCATCTATTCCAAGCGGGAGGGGACAGTGGCCGCCAAAATCGACGACAAAGTGACGATGGAAGAGAAAAAGCGCCGCTTCCAGCAGCTGCTCACGGTGCAGAACCGGATTGCCAATGAGCAGAACGCCCTGCTTGTGGGGCAGACCATGACCGTGCTGGTGGACGGCGTGGGGCAGGATGAGGAGTATCCCCTCACCGCCCGCACCCAGGGCCAGAAGCTGCTGCGCCTGAAAGGGGCCGGGGAGGACCGGATCGGCCAGTTCGTCCAGGCCAAAGTGACGAAGCACACCACCTGGTCCCTCTTCGGGGAGATCCAGGACTGAGGAAAAGGGGAGGACACATGGCAAAAGAGAAGCAGACGGGGGAGAAACAAAAGCTCACCCCCATGATGCAGCAATACATGGCGGTGAAAGAGCAAAACCCCGACGCCATCCTGTTTTACCGGCTGGGGGATTTTTATGAGATGTTCTTTGAGGACGCCAAGGTGGCCTCCCGGGAGCTGGAACTCACCCTCACCGGCCGGGACTGCGGCCTTCCCGAGCGGGCGCCCATGTGCGGCGTGCCCTTCCACAGCGCCGAAAGCTACATCGCCCGGCTGATCCAGAAGGGCTACAAGGTGGCCATCTGCGAGCAGATGGAGGACCCGGCCACCGCCAAGGGTTTGGTGAAGCGGGATGTGATCCGGAAGATCACCTCGGGCACCTTGCTGGAAAGCACCATGCTGGACGAAAAGCGGAACAACTTCATCTGCGCCATCCAGTGGGACGATACCTATGGGGCCGGGCTGTGTTTCTGCGACATTTCCACCGGCCAGACCCAGGCCATCGAGATGTTCGGCAAGGGCCTTTCCGGCGCCGTCATCAGCGAGTTGGCCCGCTTTGAGCCTCGGGAAGCGGTGCTCTCCCCCAAGGCCATGGAGCAGGAAGAGGTGACGGCCTTTCTGACAAAGCGCCTTTCCTGCCAGATCGAGCGGGGGGAAGAAGCAGACTTCACCGAAGAGGCCGGGCGGCAGTGGATGGGCAAGCATTTTGAGGACACTCCCCAGCTGCAGGAGGACATCCAGGGCCGGCCCATGCTCATTGGAGCGGTGGGCGGGCTGCTTTCCTACCTGCACCAGACCCAGAAAAACGACCTGCGCCAGATCAACCGGCTGGAGGTCTACACCAAGGCCCAGTTCATGGGTTTGGACCCGGCGGCCCGGCGGAATCTGGAGCTGTGCCAGGTGATGCGCTCCGGGGAAAAGAAGGGCTCTTTGCTGTGGGTGCTGGATTACACCCGCACCGCCATGGGCGGACGGCTGCTCCGCCAGTGGCTGGAAAAGCCCTTGGTCAACGCCGCCCAGATCGCCCTGCGACAAAATGCCGTCCAGGCCCTTCTGGGGGATCGTCCCCGGCGGGACGGGGTGCTGGAAGGGCTGCGGGGGGTCTTTGACCTGGAGCGGCTCATCAGCCGGGTGGTCTATGGCAGCGCCAACTGCCGGGATCTCCGCTCTTTGTGGCAGACGGCCTGTGCCATTCCCCAGGTGAAGGAAAATCTGGAGGGCTTTGGCGGCAGCCAGTACCTGAAAGAGCTGTGGGAGGAAATCGACTGCCTGGAAGATGTGGCCGACCTGATCGACCGGGCCATTTCCACAGAGCCGCCCTTCTCTCTGCGGGAAGGGAACCTTTTGCGGGAGGGCTTTGACGAAACCATCGACCAGCTGCGGGACCTGCTCAAGGGGGGCAAGGGCACCCTGGCTGCCATCGAGCAGCGGGAGCGGGAGCGCACCGGCATTCCCAAGCTGAAGGTGAGCTACAACAAGGTCTTTGGCTACTATATCGAGATCAGCAAGTCCTATGCGGACATGGCTCCTGAGGATTACACCCGCCGCCAGACCCTCACCGGCAGCGAGCGGTTCATCACCCCCGAGCTGAAAGAGCTGGAAAGCCAGATGCTCTCCGCCGGGGAACAGCTCACCGCCTTGGAATACCAGCTGTTTTGCAAGGTGCGGGACAAGGTGGCTATGCAGGCCCACCGCATCCAGCGCACCGCCCGGGCCATCGCCCAGCTGGACGCTCTGTGTTCCTTTGCCCTGGCCGCCGAGAAAAACGGCTATGTGATGCCGGAGGTGGACTATTCCGGGGTGCTGGACATCCGGGAAGGGCGGCATCCGGTGGTGGAGAAGATGCTGGAAGATCAGCTGTTCGTGCCCAACGACACCTATATGGACGAAGGGGACGACCGGGTGTCCATTATCACCGGCCCCAATATGGCGGGCAAATCCACCTATATGCGCCAGGTGGCCCTCATCGTC